>NZ_JBHVPG010000001.1:191147-486562 GCF_042887545.1 Streptomyces sp. NPDC057939 | reverse complement strand
CTCCGGTACGCCGGCGGGCGGGCGGTGCGGCCGCCGGGGCGGGCTGCACGGGCGCCGGTGCGGGCGCCTCCTCGGCGCGTACGGCGGCGCGCGCGGCGGCCGCGCCCCCGCCGGGACCGGCCGGGGCCATGCCGTGGACCTCGGGGGACGGTACGTAGGCCATCGCGGGCGGGGCCGCGAAGGCGGCGGCCGCGGCCGGGGGTCCGCTGCGCTCCAGCCGGTCGAGGCGGGCCTGGAAGGAACGTTCGTCGTCGAAGGCGGCGGGCAGCAGCACCCGGGCGCAGATCAGCTCCAGCTGGAGTCGCGGGGAGGTCGCCCCGCGCATCTCGGTGAGGCCGGTGTTGACCAGATCGGCGGCACGCGACAGCTCGGCGGCCCCGAACACGGAGGCCTGGGCCTGCATCCGCTCCACGACGTCGGCCGGGGCGTCGATGAGCCCCTTCTCCCCGGCGTCGGGCACGGCGGCCAGGATCACCAGGTCGCGCAGGCGCTCCAGCAGGTCGGCGACGAAGCGGCGCGGGTCGTTCCCGCCCTCGACGACGCGGTCCACCACCTCGAAGGCGGCGGCCCCGTCCCCGGCGGCGAAGGCGTCGATGACGGAGTCGAGCAGGGAGGCCTCGGTGTAACCCAGCAGGGAGGTCGCCATGGCGTACGTCACACCGTCATCGGCGGCGCCGGCGAGGAGTTGGTCCATCACGGACATCGAGTCGCGCACCGACCCGGCGCCGGCGCGCACCACGAGCGGCAGCACCCCGTCCTCGACGGTGGCGCCCTCCCGACCGCAGACCTCGCCGAGGTAGTCCCGCAGGGTGCCGGGCGGGACGAGACGGAAGGGGTAGTGGTGCGTGCGCGACCGGATGGTGCCGATGACCTTCTCGGGCTCGGTCGTGGCGAAGATGAACTTGAGGTGCTCCGGCGGCTCCTCGACCACCTTCAGCAGGGCGTTGAAGCCCGCCGAGGTGACCATGTGCGCCTCATCGATGATGTAGATCTTGTAGCGGCTCGACGCGGGGCCGAAGAAGGCCTTCTCCCGCAGGTCACGGGCATCGTCCACACCACCGTGCGAGGCGGCGTCGATCTCGATGACGTCGATCGAGCCCGGGCCGTTCCTGGCGAGGTCGCGGCAGGACTGGCACTCCCCGCACGGGTCGGGGGTGGGGCCCTTCTCACAGTTCAGGCAGCGGGCCAGGATGCGCGCGCTGGTGGTCTTCCCGCAGCCGCGCGGACCGCTGAACAGGTACGCGTGATTGACCCGGTTGTTGCGCAAGGCCTGCATCAGCGGGGCAGTGACATGCTCCTGCCCGATGACCTCGGCGAACGACTCGGGGCGGTAGCGGCGGTACAGCGCAAGGGACGACACGTCTACGAGGTTATCCGGGCCCGCCGACAACGGCGGCCCGCCGACGCCCCCGGACCCGCCGCGGCGACCCCGCCCGGAACGCAAAGCGCCCCCCACGCACCCGCCAGAGCCCACTTACCCTTGCTGCCTTCCGGCCCTGGGGGAGTTGGGTGAGATAGCGCCACGTGAGGGGCTGGGCCCCACACTAGCGGATACCGCCCCCGACAATCGACCCGGACCCGGACCACCCCGGATCCCACCGCCACGACCGGCCCCGCGGGAGCCCCGCCGCGGAGCGGATCACCCCGCCCGCACCCCTCCCCCCGACCGCGGCTCCGACCGCGACCCGACACCCCTGTGCGTGATCCGGTCCCGACCCCGATCCCCTCGGGCGCGGTCCGGTCCCGGATCCGGATCGGACCCCGCCGGAGGGGATCAAGGACCGATCAGGGAGGACTCCGGGACCCGTGATCCGGATCGTGTTCGCGAGCACCCCTCAACGTCTTGTATTGTTTGCGGCGGAGGATTCGCCTAGTGGCCTAGGGCGCACGCTTGGAAAGCGTGTTGGGGGCAACCCCTCACGAGTTCGAATCTCGTATCCTCCGCCAGTGCCTCACCGGGCACTTGAAGGCCCCGACCGGGAAACCGGCCGGGGCCTTCTGCGTTCCCCGACGGGGCCGCCGGAACGGACCGGGGCCGCCGGACGCCCCGGGGGGTGTCAGCCGGGGTTCGCGCGGAGGCGGCAGAGGTCTATGAGTCGTTCCCACGCCGGGACCGGTTTGCCCGTCCGGGACGCCATGAGGTTGACGGCGACCAGAGCGTCGAGCGCGAGCATCGGCTCGGGGCCGTCCGGGTCCGGCGGGGTGAGGCCGCCGAAGGCGTTCACGTCGTCCGCGAGGGCCTCCAGGCGGGGGTCGTCGCGGTCCCAGGCGGCGGCCCGGTCGCAGGTCAGGTAGAGGCGCTGGAAGGCGGGGTCCTCGAACAGGGTGTGCTTCTGCCGCGCCCACTGCGGGACCTGGTCGGGGTACTGCGCCGCCAGCAGGATCCACGTGTCGCGCTCGGTCCGGACGGTTTCGGGGGAGAGGCCGACCTCCCGGAGCCGGTCCAGCAGGAGCACGACGTCGCGCGGGAGGAAGAGGGCGTCGCCCGCGGACAGTTCGGCGATCCGGCCGCGGCGCCGCTTCAGGTCCCGCGCCTGGGTTCGGAGCTCGTCGTCGATCTCCTTCACCGCCGCGGCGAACCGTTGGGGCGTGGCGCCCATCAGTTCCTCGATCCGGGCGAGCGGCACGCCGGCGTCCGACAGGGTCCTGATCCGCACGAGGGCCACGACCGCGTCGGCCCCGTAGCGCCGGTAGCCGGAGGGGTCGCGCTCCGGCTCGGGCAGCAGGCCCCGTTGGTGGTAGTGCCGGATGGCGCGCACGGTCACGCCCAGATGGGTCGCGACCTGGCCGATCGTCAGCATGAGGGTCCCCCGGGAGAGTCGGGCCCGAACACGGCCCCGACCCCGTCCGCGCGCCGGGGTCCGACGCTCTGAGCATGAACACGACGACAACGTTTCGACAGGCTACCGAAGCCGCCTCCGGCCGGGCCGACGCGATCACCGCGATCGGTCCGCGCGGGTCGGTCGGCGACCGGGCGCGCAGGGACGGGCCTGCCCGGCGCGGTTCAAGGTGGGGCGGTTGGTGGCCGAAGGAGCGGGTAGCCGATCTTTGGGAAACGGAGTTCCGCATGCGTCCGATCAGCCGTCCGATCCTGCGTCCCGCCCTCCTCGCCGCCGCCTTGCTCGTCGCCCCGCTCGGGGTGGCGCCCGTCGCGTACGCGGCCCGAGCCGTGGAGTCGGTGACTCCTGCCGACGACACCCGGACCGAGCCCTACATCGTCACCCTCGCCCCGAACGCCGACCCGGAGCGGGTGATGGACGAGACCGGCGTGACCGAGGTCCGGTACGTGTACCGCAGCGTCGTACGGGGCTTCGCGGCCGATCTGAACGAGGCGCAGCTGGCCGCCCTGCGGGCGCACCCCGCGGTGGTCGCCGTCGAGCAGGACGGCGGGGTCGTCGGTACGCCGGTGGCGGACGGCGGGACCACGAGCGGTTGGTGAGCGGCGGTCCGCACCCGGAAGGCCCGTGAGCGCGGGACCGCACCCATGGGGCCCGTGGGCGCGGGCCCGGAACACGGAGAAGCGGAGAAGCGGTGGGGGCGTCCCCCACCGCTTCCGGCGTTCCCGGCCCGGGCCGCGTGCCTACGCCGCCCGCCCGGCCGGGGTCGCGGCCGACGGGCGGGGCTCGGAGCCGGTCGGCGCCGGGGTCGCGGGCGACTTCCGGTCGCGCATCAGGATCAGGGCGAGGCCCGCCGCGGCCAGGACGCCCGCCGCGGCCGCGGTGAAGGTGGCCGACATGGCGGAGGTGAAGGCGTCGCGGGCGGCGGCGGCGAGCGCCGGGTCGGCGAGGGCGGCGGCCACGGAGTGCCGGGCGGCGTCCGGGGTGGTGGCGGGCATGGCCCGGGAGTGGACGGAGGCGAGCAGGGCCCCCAGGACGGCCACGCCGAGGGCGGCGCCGGCCTGCTGGACGGTGTCGTTGAGGGCGGAGCCGACTCCCGCGTGCTCCTCGGGGACGGCGCCCATGAGGGCCGCGGTGGCCGCCGGCATGGCCAGGCCGCCGCCGATGCCCATGACCGTCATGGCGACGCCGAGGGGGGCGAAGCCGTCGCCGGCCTCCAGCGTGGCGAGGACCGCGAAGCCGGCGGCGATCACGGCGAGGCCGACGGCGGTCATGATCCGGTTGCCGATGCGGTTGCCGAGGGTGGCGCCGAGGCCGTTGAAGAGCAGGGTGGCCACGGCGAGCGGGGTGAACGCGAGGCCGGTCTCGGTGGGGGTGTAGCCGGCGACGAACTGAAGGTACTGGGTCAGCACCAGCATCAGGCCGCCGTTGGCGAAGGTCAGCAGCACGAGCGAGAAACTGGCGCCGCTGAACATCCGGTCGCGGAAGAGGGCCATCGGGACCATCGGGTGCTCGGTGCGGACCTCGTGGACGAAGAAGGCGGTGAGCGCGCCGATCGCGAGGGTGAGACCGACCAGCGTCGAGGGGGAGGCGAGGCCGTCCTTCGGGAGGGCGATGATCGTCCAGATCAGGGCGGTCATACCGGTGACGGACAGGCCCATGCCGGCGAAGTCGGGCTTGCGCCAGGGCCCCTTGGACTCGGGCATCAGGATCAGCGCGGCGCCGATGGCGAGCAGTGCGATCGGCACGTTCATCAGGAAGACGGCGCCCCACCAGAAGTGGGCGATCAGGATCCCGCCGACCGCCGGGCCCCCGACGAGGCCGACGACGGCGACGGCGCCCCAGGCGGAGATGGCCTTGCGGCGCTCCTCCTCGTCGAAGACGGTGATCAGGATCGAGAGCGTGCTCGGCATCACGAGGGCACCGCCGATGCCCATGACCACGCGTCCCGCGATGAGTTGGGCGGGGGATTCGGCGTAGGCGGCGAGGAGCGAGGCGATCCCGAAGAGCACGAGCCCGATGATCATCACGCGGCGGCGGCCGAACCGGTCGGAGAGGCTGCCCGCGGTGAGCAGGAGGCCGGCGAAGACCAGGATGTACGACTCGATGATCCACTGAATGGCTTCGGCGCCGGCGCCGAGGTCCTCGGCGATCGGCGGGATCGACACGGTGAGCACCATGTTGTCGACGACCAGCACGAGGGTGCTGAGGCAGAGCACGATCAGGATGAGCCAGCGACGCGGGTCGCGCGCGGCGGCCCCCTCCCCCGTGACGCCCCTTCCGATGTTCCCCGCGGTACCGCTCATGGTGGCCCCTCCCCTTGTCCCGCTTGATGCGTACACCGTTCGCTCGCGACATGAACAACGTACGCTCATGCGTACAGTGTTCGCAACCCGTCGAACGAAAGCCCGCCGCTCCTCCAGTCGGCGGGCTCGTTCGGACGGCAGGATCCGAAGGGGACGACCTAGCCGCAGCGCAGCGCCGCGTACAGGTCGAGCTTGTGGTCGAGGCGGGACAGGTCCCGGCCGGTCAGTACCTCCACCCGCTCGATCCGGTAGTGCACGGTGTTCACGTGCAGGTGGAGGGCCTCCGCCGTGCGGGCCCACGAGCAGTTGTTGGCGAGGAAGACCTCCAGCGTCTCGCGCAGCATCCCGTCGCCCAGCGTGCCCAACGTCCGCGCCCCGAAGACCCCGCGCACCTCCGGCGGCACCCCGGACAGCAGGTCCGCCAGGGTGTCCAGCTGCTCGACCCCGCGTACGGGGCCGTCCTCGTCGGCCGCCGTGAGGGCGAAGCGGGCCTGGGTCAGCGAGGAACGCAGTTCCTCGGGGCCCGCCGCCCGGGCGCCCGCGCCCAGGCGCAGGTCCACGTCGGGGCCGGCGCAGGCCCGGAGCAGCGGCCACAGGGTGCGCAGCGCCGCCACGTGGTCCACCGACGTGCGCGCCTCCTCGGACAGCACCGCGACCGGGCCGCCCGCCGCCCACGGAACGCCCTCCAGGTGCTCCAACGCCTCGGCCAGCGCCTCGCCCGAGGTGGCGACGAGCACCCGGTACGGGCCGGTCGGCGGGAGTCCGGCGGCGGTCAGCGCCTCCTCCAGTGCCGCCGGTTCGGCCTCGCCCGACAGCACCCGGACCAGCTCGCGCCCCGCCGAGCGACCGGCGGCCCCGGCGCGGGTGAGTCCGTCCCGGTACTGGGCGATGACCTCGGCGATCTCGTGGAGCACCCGGGGCGGCGCCGCGTCCGCGTCGGGCACGTGGAGCTGCCAGGCGTCGTACGGGGAGCTGTCGGCCTCGATCCGCAGCGAGAGCCCGCCGCGCGCGGCGGCGGCCCGCTGGGCGGACATCGGCGGCGCGGACGGCGTACGGGCCACCGTGCGGCCGCTCGCGGTCAGCAGGTAGCACGCGACCCTGCCCAGGTGCGCGCACGCCCGGTCCAGGAGTTCGGCGGGTCCCGCGCCGCCCTCCAGCAGCCGGCTGAGCTCGGCGCGCACGTTCTCGGGGAGGGCGAAGATGCGGTTGGGGCGGCGGCTGAGGTCGCCCCACTGGCGCAGGTACACCGCCTCGGTGACGGCCCGGAAGCTGGTCCTCGCCGGGACGGCCACGATCGGCACCCGGTGCGCCCGGCAGGACGCCACCAGCTCGTCGGGGACCCGCCCGTGGGTCTCCTCGCCCGCGAACAGGGCGGTGGCCCCCGCCCGGGCGAGGGCCGAGACGAAGTGGTCGGCCTTCGCCAGGTCGCCCTCCGCCCACCACACCAGTCCGCTCAGCACGAGCTCCCCGGGGCCCAGGAACCGGCCCGGGTCCTCCAGGTCGGTGGCGGTGACCCCGCTGACCTCCTGGCCGAGAAGGGACGCCTCGCCCCAGAGCAGGGTGAGGCCGAGATCGTCGGACTGGAGCAGGTCGAGGACGTGCATGGCAGGGACTCCTTGCGGTGGGGTGAGCCACATTCGCCAGGTGAATACGGTGATTCCCATCGTAAATGCAAGGGCAATGGGCACCTAGGGCTCTTGGTTGATCCTCCAGGAGGAACCCCCGGAACCCCGTGCGTTTCCGTGGCCGGGACCAGTCGTATCGCCCCCGCCCCCGTTGCTTCACTGGCCGGAAGGCATGCAGGACGGCATGCGGACGACACGTCGGACGACATGGACGGCGCGCGGTGGAGAGAGGCCGGTGGCGCGGGATGGACCTCAATACGGTGATCGACGTGCGCGACGCGCGCCGCCGGGAGCCCTGGCGGCCCGGTGACGCCTGGCTCGGCGGCGGGACGTACCTCTTCTCCGAACCCCAGCCGCACATCCGCCGCCTGATCGATCTGTCGCGCATGGGCTGGCCGCCCCTGTCCTGGCACCCGGACGGCTCGCTCGACATCTCCGCGACCTGCACGATCACCGAGCTGTCCCGCTTCGGCCGGAACCTGCCCGCCACCGCGGCCCCGCTGATCGAGCAGTGCTGCCGGGCCTTCCTGGCGAGCTTCAAGATCTGGAACATGGCCACCGTCGGCGGGAACCTTTGCAACGGCCTGCCGGCCGGGCCGATCATCTCGCTGGGGGCGGGCCTCGACGCCACCGTCCTCCTCCAGGGCCAGGACGGCGCCACCCGCCGGCTGCCCGTCACCGAGTTCATCCGCGGCGCCGGCGTCAAGGACCTGCGCGACGGCGAGCTGCTGCGCTCCCTGCGCGTCCCGGCCCGCGTCCTCGACTCCCGTACGGCCTTCCGACAGGCCTCCCTCTACGGGCTCGGCCGCTCCGGCGTCCTCGTGATCGGCACCTCGGACCCGCAGGACGGCTCCCTCGCCGTGACCGTGTCCGCCGCCACCACCCGCCCCTTCCGCTTCTGGTTCGCGCTGCCGCCCACGGCGGCCGAGCTGCGGGCGGTCATCGACGACGCCGTCCGTCCCGAGGAGTGGTTCGACGACATCCACGGACTGCCCGACTGGCGGCGGCACATGGCGCTGCTCCTGGCGGAGGAGATCCGCCGCGAACTCACGGCCGAGGAGGTCTCCCGATGAGCTACGGCATCGAGATCAACGAGCAGCGCTTCGAGGAGGAGCCCCGCTCCGGCCAGTGCCTGCGCACCTACCTGCGCGAGCGCGGCTGGTTCGGCGTGAAGAAGGGCTGCGACCAGGGCGACTGCGGGGCCTGCACCGTCCACGTCGACGGGCAGCCGGTGCACAGCTGCCTCTACCCGGCGGTCCGCGCCGAGGGCCGCTCCGTCACCACCGTCGAGGGCCTCGCCAGGCCCGGCGGCGAACTCCATCCGGTGCAGCAGCAGTTCCTCGACGCGCAGGGGTTCCAGTGCGGCTTCTGCACCGCCGGGTTCCTGATGACCACGGCCGCCCTCCGGGCCGAGGAGGGCTCCGCCCACGACGACGGCAAGCTCCAGGACCTGCCGCGCGCCTTCAAGGGCAACATCTGCCGCTGTACGGGCTACCGGGCCATCGAGGACGCCGTCCGCGGGGTGAAGCACACCGAGGACCCGGAGGCCGGCCAGGCCGTCGGGAGGTCGCCGGGCGCCCCCGCGGGTCCGCTCGTCGTCACCGGCAGCGCCCGCTACACCTTCGACGTGGAGGTGCCCGGCCTGCTCCACATGAAGCTGCTGCGCTCCCCGCACCCGCACGCCCGCATCGTCGACATCGACATCCGCGACGCCCTCCAGGTCCCCGGCGTCCACGCGGTCCTCACCCACCACGACGCCCCCGACCGGCTGTACTCGTCGGCACGGCACGAGCACCCGACCGAGGACCCGATGGACACCCGTGTCCTGGACGACGTGGTGCGCTTCGTCGGCCAGCGCGTGGCGGCCGTCGTCGCCGACAGCGAGCAGGCCGCCGAGGAGGGCTGCCGCCGGGTGGTGGTCACGTACGAGGAACTCCCGTACGTCATCGACCCGGAGGAGGCCATGCTGCCGGGCGCGCCCGTGCTGCACCCCAAGGGGCCCGAGTCGGGGATCTTCCGCGCGGAGAACAACGTGTGCGGCGAGGTCCACAACACGCTCGGCGACATGGAGCAGGGCTACGCGGAGGCGGACGTCGTCCTGGAGGAGACCTTCCGGACGCAGCGCGTGCAGCACGCCAGCCTGGAGACCCACGGCAGCGTCGCGTACTTCGAACCCAAGGAGGACGGCGACGGCGAGCGCATCACCGTCCGCTCCTCCACCCAGGCCCCGTTCCTGACCCGACGGGCGCTGTGCGCGCTCTACGACCTCGGCGAGGACGAGGTCCGCGTCGTCGCGGGTCGCGTGGGCGGCGGGTTCGGCGGCAAGCAGGAGATGCTGACCGAGGACATCGTGGTCCTCGCCGCCCTGAAGCTGCGCCGTCCGGTGAAGCTCGAATTCACCCGGGCCGAGCAGTTCTACGGCGCCACCACCCGACACCCCTTCAAGATCACCATCAAGATCGGCGCCAAGGCCGACGGCACCCTGACCGCGCTGCGCATCCGCGTCGTCTCCAACACCGGCGCCTACGGCAACCACGGCCCCGCCGTCATGTTCCACAGCGTCGGCGAGTCCTTCGCGGTGTACAAGGCGCCGAACAAGGAGGTGGAGGCGTACTCGGTCTACACCAACGGCGTGCCGGCGGGCGCCTTCCGGGGCTACGGCCTCGGCCAGGTCCTCTTCGCCGTCGAATCGGTGATGGACGAGCTCGCGATCCGGCTCGGCATGGACCCGCTCGTCCTGCGCGAGAAGAACGTGATCGGCCCCGGCGACCACATGGTGACCCCGATCGGCCACGAGGAGGACCTGTTCATCGCCTCGTACGGGATGAAGCAGTGCATGGACGTCGTGCGCCGGGCCATCGCCGAGGACCGCAGTCACGAGGACGTGCCGGAGGGTTGGCTCACCGGCCAGGGCGCGGCGGTCGCGATGATCGCGACCGGCCCGCCGGGCGGCCACTTCGCCGACGCCCGGATCGGTCTGCTGCGCGACGGTACTTACGACATCGCGGTCGGCACGGCAGAGTTCGGCAACGGCACGACCACCGTCCACAAGCAGATCACCGCCGGCGCGCTGAACACGACGGTCGACCGGATCACGGTCCGCCAGTCCGACACCGACGTCGTCCGCCACGACACCGGCGCGTTCGGCTCGGCCGGCACGGTGGTGGCGGGCAAGGCGGTCATGCTGGCGGCCGATTCCCTCGCCGAGCGCCTGCGGACCTTCGCGGCCCGGCACACGGGCGTGGCCCGGCACCTGTGCAAGTTGGGCGCGGAGGCCTTCGACTGCGCGGGCCGGACCGTCACCCTGAAGGAGCTGTACGAGGCCGCGCACGTCACGGGCAGGACGGACGAGATCGCGGCGGACGGCCACTGGGGCGGCTCGCCCCGCTCGGTGGCCTTCAACGCCCAGTGGTTCCGGCTGGCGGTGGACCCGAACACCGGCGAGATGAGGATCCTGCGCAGCGTGCACGCGGCGGACGCGGGCAAGGTCATGAACCCGATGCAGTGCCGGGGCCAGGTCGAGGGCGGCGTGGCCCAGGCCCTGGGCGCCACCCTCTTCGAGACGGTACGGGTCGACGAGCGCGGGGAGGTCACCACGGCCGCCTTCCGCCGCTACCGGCTGCCGCAGTACGCGGACGTCCCGCGCACGGAGGTGCACTTCATGGAGACCTCGGACGCGATCGGACCGCTCGGCGCCAAGTCCATGTCCGAGAGCCCGTTCAACCCGGTGGGCCCGGCCTTCGCCAACGCGCTGCGGGACGCGACGGGGATCCGCTTCACCGAGATGCCCGTGACACGTGATGTGGTCTGGCAGAAAATCAACCGGAAACTGCAAGGCGGAACACACTAAAGACATCACGTCTGCGACTCATATGGACCTCCGAACCTCGCAGATGAGGTTCCACGCCGGGCCGTGCCGGGCATCATCCCCGCATGGCCAGACTCACGCTGCACGGAGACCTTGACCATCCGGCGACCCTCACCGTCGCCGACCTGCGGCAATGGCCCGGCCACCGGGCCGAGGTCACCTTCGACTGCGCGACGAACGGCCCGCAGCACCACGTCTTCGAGGGCGTGCTGCTGCGGGACGTCGTCACCCGCGCCTGCCCCGACCTCGACGGCCGCCGCCGCAAGGACCGCAGCCGGTTCCTGCTGGCGGTGAGCGGCGGGGACGGCCACCACACGGTGCTGTCCTGGGCGGAGTTGGACACCGACTTCTGCGGCAGTCCGGTCCTGCTGGCCACCCGCCTGGACGGTGAGGACCTCGACGGGACGGGCTGCCAACTGGTCGTCCCGTCGGACCGCTGCGGTGCGCGGTACGTCAGCGCGGTCACCCACATCTGGTTCGGCGCCCTGTCCGCGCCGCCACCGGCCGTGCCCCTCGCGCCGGTGGCGGTGGGGGTCTGACGGCGGCTCCGGGGCCCTACGCGGACTGGAGGGAGACCTCGGTCGCCTTGATCAGCGCGACGACGGAGGTACCGGCGACCAGGCCGAGCGCCTCGACGGCGTCGGCGGTGATGGCGGCGGTCAGGCCGCCACCGTTCACGTCGACCTTCACGGAGGCCATGGCCGGACCGGTGGCGACGTCGACGACGGTCCCGGGGATCCGGTTGCGGATGGACAGCCCCTCGACGGGCCCGGTGGCGAGCGCCACCTCGGTGGCCTTGACCAGGGCCTTCACGGCGGAGCCCGTGGTGAGGCCGAGGTCCTTCACCGCGTCGGCGGTGATGGCGGCGGTGATGTCCTGGCCGCCGTCGAGGCGCACCTTGACCGTCGCCATGGCCTCGCCGATGGTGACGGCGGTGACGGTTCCGGCGATCTGGTTGCGGATGCTCAGGCTCATGGTGCTTCGACCTCTTACGTCATTGATTCGTGCGGATCGGGGGATCCGCACGAGATCGACCGTACGAGCCTTCGCCCCGCCCCGCTCCGCACCCCTCGCATCCGCGACCCGGAACCACCCGCCCGGCTCGCCCCTGCGCGAAATCCCGTTGGGCGGGCGGGTGGGCACCCGACGAACCCGCCGTGCGGTCCGGCTCCGCGGAGCCCGTGCGGGCGGAACCGGCCGTCCGGCGAACGGCACTTGGCCCTGACTCCGGCTCGGGGGCGCGTCAGGGGCGGACCGGGGCTCTCCCCGGTGCGGTCGGCCGGGGCCCGGCGGCACCGTGGGGGCATGAAGACCACCACCGCCGGGCTCGCCCTCGCCGCCGCACTCGCCCTCACGTTCACCGCCGCGACCGGCGCCTCGGCGGACCCCGTACCCGCCGCCCCCGCCCACGACTTCTCCGACTGCCCCGCCCTCCCCGCCGGGGTCGACGCGGCGCGCTGGAAGTGCGAGCTGCACACCGCCTCGGGGTCGCTGCGGCTCGGCGACCGCGACATCCCGGCGCTGGCCCCGATGACCCTCACCTTCGCCGAGGGCCCGATGCCCGACGGCAGCAACGGCCAGGCCTGGGGATCCCTGCGCGGCGGGCCCTCCACCGTCCCCGGCGGACTGCTCGGCATCGACAACGCCTCCGCCGACCGGTCCCCGCTGCTCGGCCTGTCGCTGCAGCCGGAGTACGGCGGCCGGTCCGACTTCTACTCCGTCGGCGACAGCATGGGCTTCTTCACGCTGCGCTACCGGGCCGTGAGCCCGCTCCTGCCCCGGGGTTGCACCATCGGCACCGGCGACACCCCCATCGAGATCCGCCTCAAGCGGGTGGGCGATTCCGAGCGGGTGTCCAAGAATCCCCCGGTGATCAAGTACGCGGCGATGGACACGGAGTTCGGCGTGCCGGCCGCCACCGGCTGTGGCCCGATGACCCGGCTCGTGAACGACCGTCTCGGCCTCCCCGCGACCACCGGGAACAAGATCACCCTGTCCGGCGAGTACACCTACAAGACGTACGACCAGCTGACCGTTCGCTGAGGTGGGACCGGGTTCCGGTCTGCCCGGTCCCGGTTTCGCCGTACGTTTCCTTGCTTCGCAAGTACCGGGAGAAAGAACCCTTCCCAACCCCACCAGCCTCCCCCGGCGTTGCCATCACTCACACGGGTGAAGAAGTCCAACTCGGTTGGATTTCGGACTGGTTGCGGGGCATATGCTCGCCCCGACCACTTCACCAACGAAGACGGCCCCCGCCGGGACTGCAATCCCGGGCGAGGGCCTGACCAAGCAGGAAGTCAACAGCTTCCCCATGGCTCCTCAGCAGGTTAGCGCGCCCTCCGCGGCGCCGTACGGCGTTCGCCACTCGAACGTCCGACACACGACCCGGTTCACCGTGATCGGGAACCACCTGATCCAGCACCCGAAGCTGACGCTGACCGCCCGCGGCCTCGGCGCGTACATCCAGTCCCTCCCGCCCGGCACCGCCATCGGCATCAAGGACCTGGTCAGGCGGGTTCCCGAAGGGACGACCCGGATCGCGACAGCCCTGCGCGAGCTGGAGGCCCACGGGTACCTGAAGCGGACCGTGGAACAGCTGCCCGACGGACGGTTCGTCACCCGGACGGTGTCCTACAACCACCCCGCGGCGATGACGCGACCGACCCCCGTGCCGCCGCCGACCCCCGAACCGGTGGCGGCGGCGGTGCCGGATGACATGACCCCCGAGCCGGTGGCTGCGGCGGTGCCGGATGACCTGGCCCCCGAGCCGGAGCCGGAAGCGGCGCCGGAGCCGGAGCCTGAACCCGAGCCGGCCGTACGGGAGCCCGACCCCGAACCGCCCTCGCCCCTCCGGGTGGTGGCCATGGCCCTGCTCGCGCGGTTGCGCCACGTCGACCACCGGCTGCTCCTCGGGCGGCGCGACATCGAGCGCCTCGCCGGAGCGGCCGAGGTCTGGGTGGAGCGCGGCGGGAGCGCGGAGGCGATCATCACCGTGCTGACGGCCGACCTCCCCGACGTACTGACCAACCCGGCCGGGCTCATCGCCCACCGGCTCAGGGCCCAGGTCCCGCCCGCCCTGGAGGCCGAGTTCAGAAGGCCCGCCCGCGTCCCGCCGGCCCCCTTCCAGAACTGCACGCGCTGCGACCGCGCCTTCCGCAGCCAGGAACCCGGCCGATGTCGGGGCTGCGCGGAGCCCCCATAGGATTCGGCCACACGTCCGGTTCAGGGGGGCACATGGCGCGAAGGAACGGGCGGCCCGGTCGCGGGCTGGTGACGGCGGCCGCCCTGTCGGCCCTGGCCGGAGCGGCACTCGTGGCCGCGGCCGCCCTCCGGGTGGTCGGACCGGTCGTCGCGGCGAGCGACTCGATGCTCCCGACCCAGGCCACCGGCCGGCGGGTCCACTTCGAGCAGGGGCCGGTAGGGACGGTCGCGCGCGGCGACATCGTCCGCGTCACCGTCCCGTGGGTGCGCGAGGGCGACCTCCTGACCCGTGTGGTGGCGGTGGGCGGCGACCGCGTCTCCTACACCGCCGGAGCGACCGCGCTGACCCTCAACGGCGAGCCACTCGTCGAGCCCTACCTGCGGGAGCCCGGCCGGCCGTCGGCCTTCACGTTCGACGTGACCGTGCCGGAGGGCCGGATCTTCGTGATGGGCGACCACCGGCTCAACTCCCGCGACTCGGCCATGAACCCGGCGGGCGAGCAGCAGGGCACCGTCCCCGCCGCGAGCGTCCGCGCGAAGGTCGCCGACACCTCGGACGGCTTCCTCCTGGTCTGCGCCGTCGGCCTGCTCGGTTTCCTCGGACTCGTCGCGTCGCTCGGTCTCGCGTTCTCGGCCCTCATGGCGCGCGGCGAGGCCCGCCGCGCGGCGTTCCCCTTCCCGCACCCGGCCTCGCCGCACAGGTCGGGTTGAGCGGATGTTCGGCTTCGAGAAGGTGGGCCCCGAGGAGGCCGCGCGCCAGGAGGCGCTCGCGACCGACGTGCGCAACGAGTTGGTCGCCGCCGGACTTCCGCTGCTCGCGCCCGGCCTGCAACCCGTG
Organism: Streptomyces sp. NPDC057939; assembly: GCF_042887545.1. NCBI lineage: Bacteria > Bacillati > Actinomycetota > Actinomycetes > Kitasatosporales > Streptomycetaceae > Streptomyces > Streptomyces sp. NPDC057939. Next base: position 471,887 of record NZ_JBHVPG010000001.1, on the reverse strand, counting down.
CTCGCCGGCGGAGCGTACGTCGACGTCGATCCCGGGGCGGACGCCGCCGGCGGCGTGTACGTGCGGTGGCTGACCAGCCCCCGGCTGCGGGAGTGCGCGCTCCGCGCCCACCGCCTCCTCCAACCGTGCGACGACGTGCCCGCCGTGCGGCACTGCGACGCGGTCGAGGTGGCGATGATGGGCGCGATGACCGCGATCCTGACGTCCGCCGGTTGCACCGTCGAGGATCCGCGGGACGAGTACCGGCCCAACTCGCTGCGGGTGCTCGACGGACCCGGACGGGCCGTGTGGGCGCTGCGTGCCGAGGAGGTGGCCCTCCCCGGCACGCTGCCGGCCGAGCCCCCCGACGGATCCGACCGCCCCCGGGGGACGGGCCGCGGTACCGGCCCCTAACCGAACGAGGGCATCTCCCCGACCGTCGTCGTCACGTCGATCACAGCGAACGCCGCGCCCTGCGGGTCCCCGACCGCCGCGAAGCGGCCGAAGGGGCTGTCCATCGGGCCGAAGTGCAGCTTCCCGCCGTGCTTCTTCGTCTTCGCGACGGCCTCGTCGCAGTCGGGGACCGCGAAGTACACCTGGATGTACGACGGGACCTCGGGCGGGAAGTCGTCGCCCATGGCCATCCGACCGAGGACCGGGTTGTTCCTGCCGCCCAGGCTGAAGACCTTGAAGTCCATCCCGGCCATCTCGGGGTCGTCGCCCGTCTCCATCTGCTCGGCCTCGTACGGGAACACCTTCGGCAGGAACGCGTCCGGCTTGGCGACGTCCCGGCTGAAGACCTCCGACCAGCAGTACGCGCCGGCCTCGCCCATCTTCTCGAAGCCCTTGTGCTCGCCGGGCTGCCAGACGCCGAAGACCGCGCCGCTCGGCTCCTTCGCGATCAGCATCGTGCCGAAGGTGCCGACCTGCATCGGCTCCATCACCAGCTCGCCGCCCGCCGCCCTGATCTTCTCCGCCGTCGCCGCCGCGTCCGGCGAGGCGAAGTACAGACACCACTGCGAGGGGGCGTCGGCGCCCGGCATCGGCGGGACGACGGCCGCGACGGCCTTCCCGTCGGAGTAGGCCTGGGTGTAGTTGCCGTACTCGCTGCTGGACTCCCCGAAGGTCCAGCCGAGAACGTCCGCGTAGAACGCCTTGGCGCCCTCCACATCGGTGAACATCGCGTCCACCCAGCAGGGCGCGCCTTCCTGGAACTCAGCCATGGTCGATCGACTCCCGTGTCCTCGTGTCCGCGTGCGGGTGCTTCGTTCCCACGCTAGGCGGGGGGTGCGGCAACCGCGCGCCGACCGCGCGCGGAGCCCGCGCGCGGGGGAGGCTGGAGCCATGGACATCACCATCCGGCTGGCCCAGCAGCCCGAGGCCGACGCCCTGCTCGGCCGCAGCCCGCTCGCCGCGCTCACCGGCATGCTGCTCGACCAGCAGGTACCGATGGAGTGGGCGTTCTCCGGGCCCTGGACGATCGCGCAGCGGCTCGGCGCCGACGACCTCGACGCGCACGCCATCGCCGCCCACGACCCGGACGCCTTCGCGGCGCTGCTCTCGCAGAAGCCGGCCGTGCACCGCTACCCCGGGTCGATGGCGAAGCGGATCCAGCAGCTGTGCGCGTACCTGGTCGAGCACTACGACGGGGACGCCGCCGCGGTCTGGGCCGACGCCGCGACGGGCCCGGAGCTGCTGGAGCGGCTCAAGGCGCTGCCCGGGTTCGGGGAGCAGAAGGCGCAGATCTTCCTGGCGCTGCTCGGCAAGCGGTACGGGGTGCGCCCCAAGGGCTGGCGGGAGGCGGCGGGCGGCTACGGCCCGGCGAACATCCACCGCTCCGCCGCCGACATCACCGGCCCGGAGTCCCTGGCCAAGGTCCGGGCGTACAAGCAGGAGATGAAGGCCGCGGCGAAGGCCAAGGGATAGGGGTGGGCCGCGCCCGTATCGCGCGGCGCGCAGGCGCCCGCCGCCCCACCACCAACCGGACCTGGGGGTTCCTGCCAAGAGCCCCTAGGGTCGGATCCATGATCGAGAACCTCACGCGCGCCGCGAGCGCCGAACGCATCTCCGACGGCCCCGGCAGCGTCATCACCCTGCTCACCGACACCGACGAGCTGACCTGCAACACCGCGAGCTTCGAGGTGGGGGCGGCCGGCGCGCCCGTGCACTTCCACACGAAGGCGACCGAGTTCTTCCACGTCACCGACGGCCGCCTCGACGTCCTGGTCGGCGACGAGGTCCACACCCTCGGCAAGGGCGACTTCATCACCGTTCCGCCCGGCGTGAAGCACGCCTTCGCCCCGGCCGCGGGCCACACGGCCGAGGTCCTCGTCGGCTTCACCCCGGGCATGGCCCGCTTCGACTACTACCGGCTCCTCGGCCGCGTCCGCGCCGGCGAGGCGACCGTCCAGGACATCAAGGACAGCTCACCGGTGTACGACAACCACTACGCGGAGAGCGAGGCCTGGGCGGCCCGACCGCGCAGCGCCGAGGCGTAGACGACGTCGGCGTCCAGGCGCCGCAGTTCCTCCGCGAGCAGCTCCGCCGTGCTACGGATCTTGAGGGCCACCTTGCGGTCGGGCCAGCCGGGCAGCAGCAGCGTGGCCAGCACCCCGGCGGGCCGGTCCACCCGTATCTCCCCGGCACTGGTCTCCAGCCGGACCCGGGTGATCACCGGCCCGTCGGTGGCCACCCGGTCCACGCGCACCTCCAGCCGGTCCTCCAGCCAGCGCGCCAGCAGCTCGGCGCTCGCGTTGTCCGGCTCGCTCTCCACCGCCGCGCCCGTCACCGGAAGCGGCTTGTGGTCGAAGGCGGCGGCCAGCAGGGAGCGCCACGGCGTCAGCCGGGTCCACGCCAGATCGGTGTCACCGGGGGCGTACGAGGCCGCCCGCTGATCCAGCACGCCGACCGGGTCGGGCGCCGCCTGCGAGTCGGTTATCCGGCGCTGCGCCAGCGCGCCCAGCTGGTCACGGACCGGATCCGCCGGGGCCTCGGACGGCCACCAGGCCACCACCGGCGCGTCGGGCACCAGCAGCGGGAGCACGACGGAGCCCGCCTGGTCGGTGAGTTCGCCGTGCAGGCGCAGCAGCACGATCTCGCCGGAGCCGGCGTCCGTGCCGACGCGCAGTTCGGCGTCGAGTCGGGTCTGGCGGAGCCGCTGCGGGCCCCGCGCCGTCCGCTTGATCACGGCGATGATGCGGCACGGATGCTCGCGGGAGGCCTCGGAGGCGGCGCGTACGGCGTCGTAGGCGTTCTCCTCGTCGGTGACCACGACGAGGGTCAGCACCAGCCCCATGGCCGGGCTGCCGACTGCTCGGCGCGCTTCGAGCAAGGCCCGGACGACCTTGCTGGACGTGGTGTCGGTGAGTTCGGTCCGCATACCCCCGAGTCTGTCAGCGTCGACGGGTCCGGCGGCACCCGGTGCACTTGATTCCGGCTGGACCTGCAGGCCCGGGGTGTGCGGGGTGGTCCGACGCCCCGTCAGGTCATCTTCTGCGGCGGGCCGTTCCGAAGAGGGAGCGGGAGATCTCGCGGCCCAACGAGGTGCCGACCGAGCGGGCCAGCGAGCGGAAGATGCCGCTGCCCACCACCTGTTCGGCCAGCGAGGGATCCGGCTTCGGTGCCCTCCGGGCGGCCTTCTCCGCCTCCTTGGCCTCCTTCTCCGCCTGCTTCTCCGCCTCAGCGGCCGCCGCCGCCTCCTCCGCGGCCGCCTCGGCCGCCGCCTGTTCGGCGCTGATCCTCTCGTACGCCGACTCGCGGTCCACGGGCTCGGCGTAGCGCGAGTACAGCAGCGAGGCCTTCACGGCCCGGTCCAGTTCCGCCGCGTCGACCGGTCCCATCAGCGACTGCGGGGCGCGCAGCCGGGTCGCGGCGACCGGCGTCGGGGCGCCCTTCTCGCTGAGCACCGTGATCACCGCCTCGCCCGTGCCGAGACCGGTGAGCAACTCCTCCAGGTCGTAAGCGGAATTGGGGAAGGTCTTCACGGTGGCCTTCAGCGCCTTCGCGTCGTCCGGGGTGAAGGCGCGCAGCGCGTGCTGCACCCGGTTGCCGAGCTGCGCCAGCACGTCCGCCGGGACGTCCTTCGGGGTCTGGGTCACGAAGAAGACGCCGATTCCCTTGGAACGGATCAGCCGGACGGTCTGCGTGATGGAATCCAGGAAGGCCTTCGAGGCCCCGTTGAACAGCAGGTGCGCCTCGTCGAAGAAGAAGACCAGCTTGGGCCGGTCCAGATCGCCGACTTCCGGGAGATCGGCGTAGAGATCGGCGAGCAGCCACATCAGGAAAGTGGAGAAGAGTTGCGGTTTGTCCTGAACCGCCGGGAGTTCCAGCACGGAAACCGTTCCGCGTCCGTCCGCGGCCGTCCTGAGGAATTCACTCGTGTCGAATTCGGGCTCCCCGAAGAATTCCGACGCGCCCTGCTGCTCGAATGCGGTGAGGGCCCGCAGGATCACCCCGGCGGTCACCGTCGAGAGCCCGCCGATGCCCTTGAGTTCCCCCTTGCCCCGGTCCGAGACGAGGAAGGCGACGACCGCCCGGAGGTCCTTGAGGTCGAACAGCTCCAGGCCCTTGGAATCGGCGTAGTGGAAGATCAGCCCGAGGGACTGCTCCTGGGTCTGGTTCAGCTGGAGCACCTTCGACAGCAGCACCGGGCCGAACGCGGTCACCGTCGCCCGCAGCGGGATGCCCGGGCCGATCCCGCCCAGCGAGTAGAACTCGCTGGGGCAGCCGGTGGCCCGCCACTCCTGGCCGACCTCCGCGGCCCGCTCCCGCACCTTCTCGTTGTCCGCGCCGGGCGCCGAGATCCCCGAGACGTCCCCCTTGATGTCGGCGAGGAAGACGGGCACGCCGTTCGCGGACAGCTGCTCGGCGATGAGCTGGAGGGTCTTGGTCTTCCCCGTGCCGGTCGCGCCCGCGACGAGCCCGTGCCGGTTGAGCATCCCCAGGGGGATGCGGATCTGCCGGTCGGGCAGGCAGGCGCCGTCCCAGATCAGGGCCCCCAGATCGAGCGCGGGTCCGGTGAAGGCGTACCCCGCGGCGATCGCTCCGGCCGGGTCCGCGGGGTCCGCGGGAACGGCTCGGTCGGTGCTCTGGCTCATGCGTCACTCCCGGAATAGCCCTGTCCGTCACTTTTGCACCCATGGCACGAGGCTGCGCCCGGAGGCACGGGCCCGGTAGGCTTTCCGTGTGATCTTCAAGCGCATCGGAAGCGGGCGGCCGTACCCCGACCACGGCAGGGAAACCACCCGGCAGTGGGCGGACGTAGCCCCGCGCCCGGTCCGGCTCGACCAGCTCGTCACGACCAAGGGACAGCTGGACCTCGAAACGCTGCTCGCCGAGGACTCCACCTTCTACGGCGATCTCTTCGCGCACGTCGTGAAGTGGCAGGGCGATCTGTACCTGGAGGACGGGCTGCACCGCGCCGTGCGCGCCGCGCTCCAGCAGCGACAGGTGCTGCACGCACGCGTCCTGGAAATGGACTGATTGCGCCTTTCGGGTCAGCCTTGCCCGATCAATAGATCATTTAGTAGGCATCGTCACGACGCGGCACTACGCTGCGCCCATGAGCATGCTCACTCCCCCCGGCATGGGCGGAAAGTACCGCGTTACGGGAGCTGCCTACCCCCGCATGAGCCGCCGGCCCCGACGCCGGAAGGTCGTCCTCGCCCTGCTCGGCTCGCTCCTCGCGCTGTCCCTGCTCGGCTACGGGGCGCTCCAGCTCATCGGGGTGTTCCGGGGCGACGGCGGCGGTAAGCGGAATGCGGCGGCGGCCGGCAAGGACTGCCCCACGGCGTCCGCCACGCCCGCCAAGGCCGCGAAACCGGCCTCCGCTCCCCAACCGGGACCCGCCACCTCCGCCTCACCCGCGGTCGTGCTCCCCCAGCCCGGCCAGATCACGGTCAACATCTACAACGCGACCCCGCGCGCGGGCCTCGCCAAGGCGGTCCGCGACGAGCTGGAGAAACGCGGCTTCGTCATCGGCCAGGTGGGCAACGCCCCGCCCACCTTCGACAAGAAGGTCCCGGGCGCCGGGATACTGCTCGGCGCGCCCACGACGGACAAGGCGGCCTACGCCGTCCTCGGCACCCAGGTCGACGGGCTCACCCAGCAGCACGACACGCGCGAGGGCGCGGACATCGACCTCATCATCGGCGACGCCTTCAAGGAACTGAAGCCCAAGGAGGAGGCGGACCGGGCCGTGGCGCTCCTCGCCAACCCCGCGCCCGCACCCACCGGAAAGTGCTGATCCCGACCCGGTCCGGTCCCCCGGACCGGACCGGGACCGGTCACGGCTGACTCGTTGCGGCCCTACTCCGCAGAGCCGACGTGTTCGTTGCGGCCCTACTCCGCAGAGCCGACGTGTTCGTTGCGGCCCTACTCCGCAGAGCCGTACATGCGGTCGCCCGCGTCGCCCAGGCCCGGGACGATGTAGCCGTGCTCGTTGAGCCGCTCGTCCACGGCGGCCGTCACCACCGTCACCGGCGTGCCCGCCAGCTCGCGCTCCATGACCTCGACGCCCTCCGGGGCGGCCAGCAGCACCACGGCGGTCACGTCGTCGGCGCCGCGCTTGATGAGCTCCTGGATCGCGGCGACCAGCGTGCCGCCGGTGGCCAGCATCGGGTCCACGACGTACACCTGCCGGCCCGAGAGGTCCTCCGGCATGCGCGTCGCGTACGTGGAGGCCTCCAGGGTCTCCTCGTTGCGGACCATGCCCAGGAAGCCCACCTCGGCGGTCGGCAGCAGCCGCACCATGCCGTCCAGCATGCCGAGACCGGCGCGCAGGATCGGGACGACCAGCGGGCGGGGGTACGACAGCTTCACGCCGGTCGTGGGGCCGACCGGGGTCTCGATGTCGGCCTGCTCGGTGCGCACGTCACGGGTGGCCTCGTACGCGAGGAGGGTCACCAGCTCGTCGGCGAGCCGCCGGAAAGTGGGGGAGTCGGTGCGCTTGTCCCGCAGCGTGGTGAGTTTGTGCGCCACCAAGGGGTGATCGACTACCTGCAAACGCACAACATCCTCCAAGACTCAGCCGGGTTTCGACCTACGACCTGCGACCCTGCTACCTGCGACAACGGCCGCTGTTCGCGACCCACACCCAAAAGGCTACGCGGTGCGACGACCGCCCGGTGTCCACGGCGTCGACCGCCGCCCTCCGGGCGCGGAGATGCGGCCCGCCCGGATGCCCAGCACCCTTGACGGGTGAGCAATGGACTGGTGATCGCGGCGGTCGACGGATCCGAGCACAGCCTCCGGGCCCTGGAGTGGGCCCGGACGGCCGCCCTGCGCCACGGAGCCGCGCTGATGGTCGCCCACGTACTGCCCGACGCCTCCCAGTTGTACGCGGGACGCCGCTCCGCGCTGCGCCATCCGAACGAACCCGAGCAGTACGCCGACCCCATCGGCGACCACGTCCGCAGGGTGCTGGAAGCCTCGCCCGAGCTGCCCCGCGACGTCCGCCACGAAGCCCTGGAGGGCTCCGTACCCGAGGCGCTGCGGGTGATCGCCGACGAGAACCGGCCGCTGATGCTGGTCATGGGCTCCCGGGGGCGCGGCGGGTTCGCCACCCTGCTGCTCGGCTCGAACAGTCGCGCCGTCTCCACCACCGCCACCTGCCCGGTGGTCGTGGTCCCGCACGCCGACCGCGACGCGGTCGCGGCCGCCTCCGAGGCCTCGGCCGGCCGGGTGGTCCTCGGGCTGCACGCCGCCGAGACCCCCGACGACGTACTGACCTTCGCGTTCGCGGAGGCGGCCGCGCGGGGGACCACCGTCCAGGTGGTCTCGGCGTACGATCTGCCGCCCTCGCCGACGCTGCTGATCGACAGCCCCTTCGCGGTGATCCCGCCCGAGGCGCTCGCCGACGACGGGGACGCGATCCCCGCCGAACGGGAGATGCTGCGGTCGCAGACGCGCCGGCTGGAACCGCTGCGGGCCCGCTGGCCCGACGTGCCCGTGGAGCAGGCTGCCGTGCCGGGGGACCCGGCGGGCCGCCTCGTGGCGGCCTCCCGGTCGGCCGCGCTCGTCGTGGTGGGGCGCCACCATCCGCGCCGCAGGTCCCTGCTGATGGGCTCCGTCGCCAACGCCGTGCTCCAACACGCGCACGGCCCGGTGGCCGTCGTACCGGATCTCACCGACGACTCCGGCGACGGCGCAGAAACCGGCGGCGCCGGACGCGCGGGAGGCTGAGGCCCCACCCGCGACTGCCGGAAGGGCTTCCTCCGCCGTGGCCCTGACCTGGAACGATTTGGGAAGGACTGGCATCAATCGCGCCACCCGGGGGAAGGTGGGAGCCGGGGGGTCTGCTTCGCGCCGGCGGAGGAGGACGACCGGACCGGGGTGGTTGCCGATGCCCGAGACGCAGTCGAGCCGAGCCAGTGACCAGAGCGACGGGAGCGATACCGGGAGCGCGCCGCCCGAGGCGCCCGAGAGCGCCGCGCAGCGCCGGGCCAGGCGCGCCCAGTTCCTCCGCGACCTGAACGAGGCCCGCGAACTGCGCGACCGCGTACAGCCCCGGCGCGCCCGCGCGGCCCGCATGCGTCAGCAAATGCGGATGCGTACGTTCCGTTGGTGAGCGGCCGCGCGACCGGCGTGGCGGCGGACGCCGCGACACGGCCGCCGCGCGGAAGACCTCTCGCAAAGCCGCTGTTTCTGCCACGATGCCGATTGGGCGGGGTACGGAACGGCCTGCGTCACGGCCGATCCCACCCCAACCTCCGGCCGGGGGGACCTCCAACCGGCACGCCTATGACCAGTGGGAGAGTCACGGTGTATTTCGCCGCACTGCTCGCGCGCACCGAAGACGGGTGGGAAGCGAGCGACCTGGAACTCGACGACGTCGAGTCCCTCAGTGATCTGATCGATCTCGCCCGTTCCGCCGCTGTCGACGACGACACGGTGGTCGCTCTCATCGAGCAGGAGGACGCCTGGTTCGGCGTCGTCCGCGTGGACGGCGAGGAGGACCCCCGGTACTACGTATCGAACGCCTCCGCAGCCGACCGCAGCTCCTACGGATCGATGCTGACCAAAGAGCTGCTGGGCAGCGACGAGGAGGACGACGAACTCGACGAACTGGACCTGGACGGCACCGAGGACGGCGAGGACGAACCGGTCAACGCGTTCGCGGACGATGACGACGACGCGGACGACAGGGCGGTGACGGGCGCCGAGCCCGTCCCGGCCGGTCCGCTCGGCGACCCCCGGCTGCTGGACGACCTCGGAGTCAGCAACAAGCAACTGATGACCCTCGACGGGGACGCCCTCTCGGAGATCGCCGACTCGCTCGGCGCCACCGAGGTCCTGGAGGCCGTCCGCTAGTGGCCACCGCGCACGACACCACGTACGGACCCGATCCCGTACGGGACCCATGGCGGGACTCCATGCGCCTGGCGCTGGAGGCGGCGGCCCTCGCGGTGCCGGCCGGCGACGTGCCGGTCGGCGCCGTCGTGCTCGGCCCCGGCGGCGAACTCCTCGCCACCGGGCACAACGAGCGCGAGGCCACCGGCGACCCCACGGCGCACGCCGAGGTACTGGCGCTGCGCCGGGCGGCCGCCCGGCTCGGGGAGTGGCGACTCACGGGGTGCACCCTCGTGGTGACCCTGGAGCCGTGCGTGATGTGCGCGGGCGCCCTCGTGCAGTCCCGGGTGGCCCGGGTGGTCTTCGGGGCGGGGGACGAGAAGGCGGGCGCGGCGGGGTCCCTCTGGGACCTCGTCCGCGACCGTCGGCTCAACCACCGTCCGGAGGTGATCCGCGGGGTGCTCGAAGCCGAGTGCGCGCGGCAGCTGACGGACTTCTTCCGGGACCTGTGAACGGGCTCCGACGGCCCGCCCGGGCCGTCGGAGGGGCCGGCCGACACGGATTTCAGCTCTGCGCGCTCTTTGGGCTAAGCTCTCTCTCGGTAGCGTGTCCGAGCGGCCGAAGGAGCACGCCTCGAAAGCGTGTGATGGTGCAAGCTATCCGTGGGTTCAAATCCCACCGCTACCGCTCTGATCGAGAGCCCCGCCCCGCAAGGGTCGGGGCTCTCGGCGTTTCCGGGCTCACGCCGAGGCCCTGCCGAGGGGTTCGACCGAGGGCGGGTCGAGGGTTGGACCGGGGTCCGGTCGAGGGTTCGACCGGGGTCCGATCGGGGGCCCTCCGGGGGACACCCGCGTGACCGGCCGCCCGCTCGGCCGTTGTCACGGCATGACCAAGACCCAGCGCATGCTCGCCGCCATCGCCCTCGCGGGGGCCGCCGCGGGCCTCGCCGCACCCGCGGCCACCGCCGCACCCCTCGCCCCGCTCACCCTCCCGGACCTGCCGACGGCCACCCCGGGCATGCCGCAGGGCGCCCAGCCGCGCTCCGTCCAGGAGATCGGCGGGAAGCTCAGCGAGGGCGCCAACCAGCTCAACCAGCTGATGGAGCTGCCGAACCAGCTCGCCCCCGTCATCGCCCCCGTCCAGCCCATCACCGACCTCGCCGGCGGCCTGGAGTAACCCGGCGGCGCCCCGGCACGCGCAGAAGGCCCCGACCGGGGTCGGGGCCTTCGACGTGATGGACGGGGGAAGTGGCATCGGGGGGACAAGCCACTTCCCCCGGTGAGGACGGAACCTGCCAGTCCGTGCCGCAGTCAGGGGGGAAGCTTGCGGCTCGGACCCCGCAGTGAGGTCCTGTCCCTCACCCACCGATTTCCTGCCAGAACCGGTGGGCTCGTGTTCAATCCTGCGCCTTCCACGACCGGAAACAGTCCGGCAAAGGGCCCGTACGTGCGGGTCATTGGTCCTTAAAGGGCAGGTGAGTGTCCAAACCTGACCGGTTAGACTCACCCGACTTTGCAGGACCGGTTGGGGAGGCCGTCACCGCTCATGGACACCAAGAAGATCATCATGGGCGCACTCGTCGTCTTCGTGCTCTACGTGATCATCACCCAGCCGGTCAAAGCCGCAGATTTCGTCCAAATAGGCTTCCAGGGAATCTCGGATGCCGCCTCCGGTATCGGCGAGTTCATGACCGAACTGGTGAGCTGAGCCCGTACGCTGAAGCGGTTTCCGGACTTCCCGGCCCCCCACTCCGACGGGTGGGGGGTCTTTTGCATTCCCACGACTCCAAGAGATTGTCACGATATGCCCAACTTGCCCTCAACACGGCGATATACGGTGCTTGCGTATAGTGCACATCTCTTGTGATGCTATGACCGCTTTTGACGGATGAGTTGACTGAAGGGGTGGCGTGACCGTGCCGGCCAGTACTGCGCCTCAGGTGCCACCCCAGCAGGACGTCCAGCAGGAGCCCCCGGCCGCCCCGCGGCCGCAGAGCCGGGGCGCCGACACCCGGGCCCTCACCCAGGTGCTCTTCGGGCAGCTGAAGGGCCTTCAGCCGGGCACCAGCGAACACGGCAGGGTGCGCGGGGCCCTGATCGAGGCGAACCTCCCCCTCGTCCGCTACGCGGCGGCCCGCTTCCGCAGCCGCAACGAGCCGATGGAGGACGTCGTCCAGGTCGGCACGATCGGGCTGATCAACGCGATCGACCGCTTCGACCCCGAGCGCGGGGTGCAGTTCCCGACGTTCGCCATGCCGACCGTCGTGGGCGAGATCAAGCGGTACTTCCGCGACAACGTCCGCACCGTCCACGTCCCCCGCCGGCTCCACGAGCTGTGGGTCCAGGTCAACGCCGCCACCGAGGACCTCACCACCCTCCACGGCCGCACCCCGACCACCCCCGAGATCGCCGAACGGCTGCGGATCGGCGAGGACGAGGTGCTCTCCTGCATCGAGGCGGGGCGGAGCTACCACGCAACCTCGCTGGAGGCCGCCCAGGAGGGCGACGGAATGCCCGGCCTGCTGGACCGCCTCGGCTACGAGGACCCGGAGCTGGCCGGTGTCGAGCACCGCGACCTCGTCCGCCACCTGCTCGTCCAGCTGCCCGAACGCGAGCAACGCATCCTGCTCCTGCGGTACTACAACAATCTGACCCAATCGCAGATCAGCGCCGAGCTCGGCGTCTCGCAGATGCACGTGTCCCGGCTGCTCGCCAGGAGCTTCGCCCGACTGAGATCCGCAAACAGGATCGAGGCTTAACCGGATCGGGTGGAGGCATTACCGCGTTTCCCTACAGAAACGGCTCATTCCGGTCGGTGCGCGCTCTGTCGCTGGAGATACTTGTCGACATGACGCTACAGCGTGTTGCCGACATGTGACATTCTGCTGGAACCGCGTTTGCCGCAGCCCCGCCTCCGGTATTCAGGTGGAGGCTGCGTTCCTCCGACGGGCGCGCAGAACACGCGACCGTCCGCGACCTCAAGGGGGTGGCATGTCCGTAGACCAGGGCAGCTCCAAAGTGCTCACGCTCGTCAAGCGTGAGCAGCCGGCTGTGTCCGACCGCTCGGAAGCCATCGACACCCGCACCCTCTCCCGCTCCCTCTTCCGGCGACTTGCCGCCCTGGACGCGGACAGCCCCGAACGGACCTATGTACGCGACACCCTGATCGAGCTGAACCTGCCGCTCGTGCGCTACGCGGCGGCCCGCTTCCGCAGCCGCAACGAGCCGATGGAGGACATCGTCCAGGTCGGCACGATCGGCCTGATCAAGGCGATCGACCGCTTCGACTGCGAACGCGGGGTCGAGTTCCCGACGTTCGCGATGCCGACCGTCGTGGGCGAGATCAAGCGGTTCTTCCGGGACACCTCCTGGTCGGTCCGCGTCCCGCGCCGGCTCCAGGAACTGCGCCTCGCGCTGACCAAGGCCAGCGACGAGCTCGCCCAGAAGCTCGACCGGTCGCCGACCGTTCCCGAGCTCGCGGCCGTGCTCGGGGTCACCGAGGAGGAGGTCGTCGACGGTCTCGCCGTCGGCAACGCCTACACCGCCTCCTCGCTCGACTCGCCCTCCCCGGAGGACGAGGGCGGCGAGGGCTCCCTCGCGGACCGGCTGGGGTACGAGGACACCGCGCTCGAAGGTGTCGAGTACCGCGAGTCCCTGAAGCCGCTGCTGGCCAAACTCCCGCCCCGGGAACGGCAGATCATCATGCTGCGGTTCTTCGCGAACATGACCCAGTCGCAGATCGGCGAGGAGGTCGGCATCTCCCAGATGCACGTCTCCCGACTGCTGACGCGCACGCTCGCGCAGCTCCGCGTGGGCCTGATCGGCGAGTAGGGGGTTCGGCCCTCCCCGGTGGGGGGCCGAACCTTTCGCACAGGGTTCCTATTTGACGTGGCGTCAGGAAAACTGGCGCGATGCGAACGGGATCCCGCGCGGCGCTCGCCCTGACCCTGTGCTGCACGGCCGCCGCCGCCCTCACCGGCTGCGGGGGCACGGCACGGGACGGCTACCTCGCCGTGGGCGCGGCCGCCCCCGGGCCCGAGAGGGGCGCGGGGGAGAACGTCGCGCCCCGCGCCGGGGTGGAGTTCCAGCCCCTCGCGGCGCCACCGCCCGAGGCCCCGGCGGGATCCTCCGTCTCGGCGTCCGTCCCCGCGACGGGCACCCCCTCCGACACCGGCCCTACGATGCCCACCGCCCCGGGGTCACAGCAGCCCCCCGGGGGCTCCGGCGAAGGCGGAGGGACGGCCACCGCCCCGGGCGGCCCCGCCCCGGAACCCGGCACCCCGCCGGCGCCGGGCCGACCCGCCACGCCCGGCGGCACCCCGCCCGGGCAACCGGGCACCACCGGCGGCGCCGGAACGCCCGGCACCCCCGGAACACCGGGTACGCCCGCCCCTCCGACGCCGAAGCCCGGAACCGGCACGCCCAAGCCGCCGACGCCGCCGCCCGCGACCGCGGCGAAGCTGTCGCTGAGCGCACCGACCCGCGCGGCGGCGTCCGAACGACGGTGCGAGCGCGTCACGGTCACGTTCACCAACACCGGCGGCACGGCCGCCCGTTCGGGCACGGTCGGCTTCGAGACGCACATCATCGGCGCGCTCGGCATCGACTGGGCCACGATCCACACCTCCCAGCCGCTGCCCGGCCCCATCGCGGCCGGCGTCGCGAGGACGCAGACGTACACGGTGTGCGTGGAGGCCTGGCGGGTTCCGCTGGGCATGCGGGTGGAGACCCGCGAGGTCACCGCGTCCTGGAGCTAGACCGCCCCGCCCCTTTCGGATCCTGCCGGGGGATCAGCGCAGGACCAGCCAGAGGGCCGCGCCGATCACCAGGATCAGGGCGAGGGCCAGGGCGATCTTGACCCCGTTCCCCCCGCCCGCGGCCTTCTGTCGCCGTCGGGCGCCCGGAACCGACGGAGTGCGGGCCGGTGCGGCCTCCTCGACGAACGCGCGGAACATCTGCGTGCTGCCCGCGGGGTCGTAGCCGCCCTCGGGTCCGGGAGAGTCGTGGTTCGCAGCCATGGCCCAGGACCCTAGCGGGTTCCGGTGCCGGTTTTCCGCCGCCGGCGGGTTTTCCGATTCCTTTACCGCCGGACCCCCCGGATTCATTTGCCTGTAGCAACCATCGGCTTCTATGGTTGCCCTAAGCAACAAGATGGGGGGCATTCCGGTGACCACGCGAACAGCGCGGAGCGGCACCCGGTACGAGGAGCTGGCCCGCCAGCTCACCGGTATCGGAGCGGTCAAGCGCGACCTGGCCCGGATCCTGCCCCACGACTGCCCGCCCGGCTCCGCCGCCGTCCTGACCGTGCTCGACCGGCACGGGGAGATGCGACTGAGCCGGCTGTCCGAGTTCATGGCCGTCGACATCTCGGTGACCAGCCGCCACGTGGCCCACGTGGCCCGGCGCGGCTGGATCGAGCGGGAGACCGACCCGGTCGACGGCCGCTGCCGGATCCTGCGCCTCACCCCGTCGGGACGCGCGCTGCTCGCCGAGCTCGGCGCCCGCTACACCGGCGCGCTGGAAACGGCCCTGGCCGACTGGTCGGCCGCGGACATCGACGTACTCAACACCCTGCTGGCCCGACTCCGATCGAGCTTCTAGTACTAAGGAAACGCATGGCTACGACCACACCCGGCGGTGTGCGGGAAGGCGGCCGGTCGGAGACCACGTCCGACGGCGCGCCGATGACCCACCCGCAGATCATGAAGGCGCTGTCCGGGCTGATGCTCGGCATGTTCGTGGCGATCCTGTCCTCCACGATCGTCTCGAACGCTCTGCCGCAGATCATCAGCGACCTCGGCGGCACGCAGTCCTCCTACACCTGGGTCGTAACCGCGGCCCTGCTGTCGATGACGGCCGCCACCCCGCTCTGGGGCAAGCTGTCCGACCTCTTCAGCAAGAAGCTGCTCGTCCAGATATCCCTCGTCATCTACGTCCTGGGCTCGGTCGT
Organism: Streptomyces sp. NPDC057939; assembly: GCF_042887545.1. Taxonomy (NCBI): domain Bacteria; kingdom Bacillati; phylum Actinomycetota; class Actinomycetes; order Kitasatosporales; family Streptomycetaceae; genus Streptomyces; species Streptomyces sp. NPDC057939. The sequence continues at coordinate 456,671 of NZ_JBHVPG010000001.1, read as the reverse complement.
CGCCGGCCTGTCCCAGAGCACCGGCATGCTCATCGCCTGCCGCGTGGTCCAGGGCATCGGCGTCGGCGGCCTCTCCGCCCTCGCCCAGATCGTGATGGCCGCGATGATCTCCCCGCGCGAGCGCGGCCGCTACAGCGGCTACCTCGGCGCGGTCTTCGCCGTCGCGACCGTCGGCGGCCCGCTGCTCGGCGGCGTCATCACCGACACCGACTGGCTGGGCTGGCGCTGGTGCTTCTACGTCGGCGTGCCCTTCGCGATCATCGCGCTGATCGTCCTCCAGCGGACCCTGCACCTCCCGGTCGTCCGCCGGGACGTCAAGGTCGACTGGCTCGGCGCCTTCCTGATCAGCGGCTCGGTCTCGCTGCTGCTGATCTGGGTCACGCAGGCCGGTGACTCCTACGCGTGGATCTCCTGGCAGACCTGGGCGATGACCGGCGGCGCGGTGGCGCTCGGCCTGCTCTTCGTCCTCGTCGAGTCCCGCGCGAGCGACCCGATCATCCCGCTGCGGCTGTTCCGCAACAAGACCATCACCCTGGCTTCGGCGGCCTCGCTCTTCGTCGGCATCGCGATGTTCTCCGGCACGGTCTTCTTCAGCCAGTACTTCCAGCTGGCCCGCAACGAGTCCCCCACCATGTCCGGCGTGCTGACCATCCCGATGATCGCCGGCCTGTTCGTCTCCTCCACCGTCTCCGGCCAGGTCATCACCAAGACCGGCCGGTGGAAGGCCTGGCTCGTCTCGGGCGCCGTCCTGCTCACCGTCGGACTCGGCCTGCTGGGCAGCCTGCGCCACGACACCCCGTACTGGCACATCGCCGTCTACATGGCGCTGACCGGCCTCGGCCTCGGCATGATGATGCAGAACCTGGTCCTCGCCACGCAGAACCAGGTGGCCCCCGAGGACCTCGGCGCGGCCAGCTCCGTCGTCACCTTCTTCCGCTCGCTCGGCGGTGCCATGGGCGTCTCGGCACTCGGCGCGGTCATGGCCACCCGGGTCACCCACTACGTCCAGGACGGTCTCACCGCCCTCGGCCCGAAGGCCGCGGCGATGGGCCACGGCGGAACCGCCGGAGGCGGGATCCCCGACCTCGACAAGCTGCCCGCGCCGTTCCGGACCGTCATCGAGTCCGCGTACGGCCACGGGGTCGGCGACGTCTTCCTCTACGCCGCCCCGTTCGCGCTGCTCTCCCTGGTGCTGGTGCTGTTCATCAAGGAGGTCGCGCTCAAGTCGAATCCGGCCGCGCACGCCCCGACGGCCGAGGGCTCCACGACCCCGGTCGGTGTCGGGACGCACGCCGACGCGGCGGAGCGGGCCGCCGTCGACGCCGACGCCCTGAGCAAGGCGGGCAAGGGGTCGGCCGGGTACTAACCCCGGGATCCGCCGGTGGTGGCGGCGCCGGTCTTGGCCTCGATGCCCGCGATCAGGACGTCGAGCGCCAGGCCGAAGTCCGCGTCGGGAGCCCGGCGGCCGGACCCGTCGCAGCCGATCGGCCCGCCACCGGTCAGGAACCGGCAGACGGCGAGGTGGGCGCCGGTACGACCGGCGCCCACCAGTCCCGCGTCGTCCAACAGCCGTTGCAGGGCCGCGTCGAAGGCCCGCGCGTGCGGGCCGATGTTCGGGTGGACGACGCTGAGCGGGACCACCCACGGATGCTCCGCCAGCAGCTCGCGGTAACCGCGCGCCAGCTCCCGCAACCGGTCGGGCCAGGTGTCCCGCGCGGCCGGACCGACCGGGAGCCGTTGCCCGCCCAGGGCGCTGTCCAGGGCGAGTTCGAGCAGATCGTGCCTGGTGTCGACGTACCAGTACAGGGACATCGCGGTCACCCCGAGTTCGGTGGCCAGCCGACGCATCGAGAAGCGGGCCAGCCCCTCCGCGTCGAGCAACCGTACGGTGGCCGCGGTGATCCGGTCCCGGTCCAGCCCCGAGGGGGACTCGCTCCTGCGCCGGACGGGGGCGACGGGCCCGACGGCCCGCCACACACTGGTCCCGGCCTCGTCCGGATCGGCTTCGCTCACCATGGAGGCACCCTCCTCACCACAGGGGGATCAGCCCGGAATGCCCGGTCCGCCCTCTTGATGCTAGGGGGTGCCTCCGCCCCGCCGCCCGGATCGGGGTGGGATCAGGACGCGGATCAGGACGTGGATCAGGACGCGCCGGTCAGGTCGTAGAAGGTGGTCCCGCCGATGCTGGTGGCCTCGAAGTTGGCCTTCACCCAGCTCTCGATGGCGGACCCCGCGGCCCCGCCGGGGCGGCCTCCACCGCCGCCCCCGCCACCGGGGGTCGTGGCGGCCGGGGCGCCGGGACGGTTTCCGGCGGCCTGGTTCCCGGAGGCCTGGTTCTCGGAGGCCTGGTTTCCGGAGGCCTGGTTTCCGGCCTGGGCGATGAACCAGTGGATGCGGCCGGCCTTCACGTAGGCCTGGAACTGCTCCAGGGTCGGGGAGGGGTCGCTCCCGTTGAACCCACCGATGGCCATCACCGGTTCGCCGGAGGCCAGCTGGTAGCTCGCCGCGTTCTGCGACCCGACGGCCGCCGCCGCCCAGGTGTACCGGTCGGCGTCCTTCCGCAGGGCCGCCTCGGCCTCCGCCCCGACCCGGGTGCCGCCGAGCAACCCGCCCATGCCGCCCGCGCCACCGGGTCCACGGCCGGCGCCGCCGTCGGCACCCGGGACGCCCCGGCCGGCGCGGCCGTCCGCGGCGCCCGTGCCGTCGGTGCCGTCCGTGGCGTTCATGCCGCCCCCGCGTCCGCCGGGAACCGGTGCACCCGCCGGGAAGCCCCCGGGCGGGGCCTCGCCGCCGGGCCCCTGCCGCATTCCGCCGGGGCCGCCGCGGCCACCCGCCACGGCCGGACCGGCCGTCACGATGGAGCCCGTGTGGCCGGCGCTCACGGTGGTCAGGCAGTACGCGAGCGGGCCCGCCAGAGCGGCCGCCAACCCCAGTGCCGCCGTCGCCCGCAGCAGTCGCCGGTCGAGGCGGGCGCCGAGGGCCAGCGCCACCGCGGCGGTCCCGCCCGCCACCAGGACCGCCCACCGCAGCCACGGCAGGTACCCGTCGGACCGGCCGAGCAGGACGAAGGACCAGTACGCGGTCAGCGCGAGGGTCCCGGAGAGGGTGAACGCCGCGGCCCGGGAACCCCGTTCCTCCCACAGCAGGGCCACTCCCATCCCGGTCAGGGCGGCCGCGAACGGCGCCAGCGCGACGGTGTAGTACTCGTGGAAGATGCCCTGCATCCAGCTGAAGACCACGGCCGTGATCAGCAGGCAGCCGCCCCAGGCGAGGAAGGCCGCGCGGGCCATTCCCTCCAGGGAATCGGTGGCCCGACGGGCCCGCCAGGTGATCACCAGACCGGCGACCAGCAGGATCAGGGCGGCGGGCAGCAGCCAGGAGATCTGCCCTCCCACATTGGCCGAGAAGAGCCGGTCGATGCCGGTCTCGCCCCAGCCGCCACCGCCGCCACCGCCGCCCGGGCGGCCACCGCCGCCGACGCTGCCGGTCTCGTTCCCGTTGATCCGGCCCAGGCCGTTGTAGCCGAGGGTCAGTTCAAGGAAGGAGTTGTTCTGGGAGCCGCCGATGTACGGCCGGGAGGCCGCGGGCCACAGCTCCACCACGGCGACCCACCAGCCGCCCGCCACCACCGCGGCCACCCCCGCCGACAGCAGCTGGGCCAGGCGCCGGCGCAGCCGGGTCGGCGCGCAGACCGCGTACAGCAGGGCGAGGGGCGGCAGGATGACGAAGGCCTGGAGGGTCTTGGTGAGGAAGGCGAAGCCGACGGCGACACCGGCCCAGAGGAGCCAGCGGGTGTGTGCCCCCTCCAGGGCGCGCAGTACGCAGTACACGGTGACGGTCAGCAGGAGGGTGAGCAGCGCGTCCGGGTTGTTGAAGCGGAACATGAGCGCGGCGACCGGTGTGAGCGCGAAGGCGCTGCCGCTGAGCAGGGCCGCGCCGGGCCCGAACTGACGTCGTACGGAGGCGTGGAGCACCGCGGTGGCGCCCACGCCCATCAGCGCCTGCGGGACGAGGATCTGCCAGGAGCCGAGCCCGAAGAGTCGTACGGACAGCGCCATGGGCCACAGGGCGGCCGGGGGCTTGTCGACGGTGATGGAGTTCCCGGCGTCGGAGGAGCCGAAGAAGAAGGCCTTCCAGCTCTCCGAACCGGCCTGGACGGCCGCGGAGTAGAAGGAGTTGGCGTAGCCCGACGCGCCCAGGTTCCAGAGGAGCAGCAGGGCCGTGCACAGGAGCAGGGCGACGTACGCGGGCCGTTCCCAGCGCGGCCGTACGGCCGTCGCCGGGAGGGTGACGGGTGCGGGTTCGGGTGCGGCTGGTGGGAAGAGCGGCAGTGCGGCCGTGGTCACGGGCCCTCCTGGGTCGTCGGGACGGCGGTGGGGTCCGTCTGGGGCGTGGGGTGGATGGGGGTCACGGGACGGATCGGGTTCACGGGGTGGATCGGGGTGATGAGGTCCGCCGGGGTCCCGAGGTCGATCGGGGTCGTGGGCCGCGGGGCCGGGTCGGGGAAGACCCAGGACCGCAGGAGCAGGAAGCGGAGCACGGTGGCCGCGAGGTTCGCGGTGATCAGGACGGCCAGTTCGGTGCCGTGCGACGGCTCGGCGCCGGCCGCGGCGAGCGCGGCCAGCGAACCGCTGGTCAGGGCCAGCCCGATGCCGAACACGACGAGGCCCTGGGCCTGGTGGCGGATCGCCCGGGCCCGACCGCGTACGCCGAAGGTGAACCGCCGGTTGGCGGCGGTGTTGGCGACGGCGCAGAGCAGCAGGGCGGCAGCGTTGGCGCCCTGCGGTCCGATCGCGCCCCGCAGGGCGGAGTAGAGCAACAGGTGGAGGAGGGTGCTCAGGGCCCCGACGGCGCAGAAGCCCAGGAGCTGGCGGGCCAGCCCCCGGGGGACGCCGGGCAGGGCGGTCCGGTCGCGGGGGTCGTCCCCGAAGGGTCGGGCGAGCCGGTCGAGGGGGAGCGCTCCGACGGCCAGGGCCCGGCCCACCCGCCACATCCCCTTGAGGTCCTCGGCTGCGGTGCGCGCGATGTGGACGGTGGAGTCGGGGTCGTCGACCCAGTCCACGGGGACCTCGTGGATGCGCAGGCCGGCCCGCTCGGCGAGCACCAGCAGTTCGGTGTCGAAGAACCAGCCGGAATCCTCCACCAGGGGCAGCAGGCGCTCGGCGACCTCGCCGCGGACGGCCTTGAACCCGCACTGGGCGTCGCTGAACCGGGCGGCGAGCGACGAACGCAGCAGCAGGTTGTACGCCCGTGAGACGAACTCCCGCTTCGCGCCCCGCACCACCCGCGAGGAACGGGCGAGCCGGGTGCCGATCGCGAGGTCGGAGTGACCGGAGATCAGGGGGGCGACCAGTGGCAGGAGGGCGTTCAGGTCCGTGGAGAGGTCCACGTCCATGTACGCGAGGACGGGCGCCTCCGACCGGGACCAGACGGTGCGCAGGGCCCTGCCGCGGCCCTTCTCCTCCAGCCGGACGCTGCGCACCTCCGCGCACCCGACGGCGAGGGCGGCCGCGACCTGCGGGGTGCGGTCGGTGCTCGCGTTGTCGGCGATGGTGATGCGGAAGGGGTAGGGGAAGGTGCGCGTGAGGTGGGCGTGCAGCCGGCGGACGCAGGGGCCGAGGTCCTTCTCCTCGTTGAAGACCGGGATCACCACGTCGAGTACGGGCACACCGGGCAGGGGCGCGAGGGGCGTCCGTGCCGGAAGGGCCCCGGGAGAGGCGTCGGTTGACATGGGACGACCCTCGCGGGGCGGCCTGTCACCGCTGTGTGCTGAGCCTGTGCCCCGTCTGTGAGTCCGCGTGGTCGCCGAGGTCCTGGGCGGGGGCGAGCGGCAGGTGCACCTCGAAGGAGGTCCGGCCGGGTGCGCTGCGCACGCCGACCCGTCCGCCGTGCGCCGAGACGACGGCGTGGACGATGGCGAGTCCGAGGCCGGTGGATCCGGCCGCCCGGGATCTGGAGGCGTCCCCCCGGGCGAACCGTTCGAAGACGTGGGGCAACAGCTCGGGCGGGATGCCGGGCCCGTCGTCCTCGATCAGCAGCCGGACGGCGGATGTTTCACGTGAAACACGCGCGGTGACCGTCGTGCCGGGCGGGGTGTGCGTGCGGGCGTTGGCCAGGAGGTTCACCAGCACCTGCTGGATCCTGGCCGGGTCGGCGCGTACGGGTACGGGCTCGTCGGGGAGGTCGAGCCGCCAGTGGTGGCCCGGGCCGGCGGCCCGGGCATCGCTGACGGCGTCCACGACGAGCGGCGCGAGGTCGGTGTCGGTGGCGTCGGCGGACAGCGGGCGGCCGGCGTCGAGCCGGGCCAAGAGCAGGAGGTCCTCGACGAGGCCCGTCATCCGGGTGGCCTCGGATTCGATCCGCCCCAGTGCGTGCCGGGTGTCGGGGCCGGGTTCCTCCCGCCCCCGGCGGGTGAGTTCGGCGTACCCCCGGATGGAGGCGAGCGGGGTGCGCAGCTCGTGGCTGGCGTCGGCGACGAACTGCCGGACCCGTGTTTCGCTCTCCTGGCGGGCGGTGAGCGCGGAGGAGACGTGGCCCAACATCCGGTTCAGTGCCGCGCCTACCTGGCCCACCTCGGTACGGGGATCGGCCTCGGCGTCGGGGACCCGTTCGTGCAGGGCGGGCTCCCCGCTGTGCAGGGGCAGTTCGGAGACCCGGGTGGCGGTGGCGGCGACGCGGCGCAGCGGCCGCAGGGCGACCCCGACCAGGGCCTGTCCGGCGAGGGAGGCGGCGATCAGCCCGGCCAGGGTGACGGAGACCTCGACCCCGATCAGGGTGTGCACCGTACGGTCGACGTCGCGGAGCGGGATCGCGAGGACCAGGCTCCCGCCGGGCGCGGTCTGCGCCCGGTAGCCCCCGAGGCCGGGCAGCTCCAGCTCCACGGGCGCGCCGCCGCCCTGCGCGGCCTTGCGCGCGACACCGGCCAGGGCCTCGGTCTGGGCCTCGGTGAGGGCGCGCAGGTGATCGGGCGCGGATCCGTCGGCGGGTGTGCTGCGGGCGGTACCGAGGACCTTGCCGGTGGGGTCGAGGCGGATCCCGGCGGTGTTCTGCGGGTTTCCGGGGGCCAGGACGAAGCCGAGGGCGTTGTCCCGGGCCGCCTTGCCCGCGCCGGGGCCCCGGACCGCGATGCCCAGGGAGACGTTCAGTTGCTCGTCGAGCCGGTCGACCAGGTAGGACCGCAGCGCGAGGGTGGTGACGGTACCGATGGCCGCGCCGACGACCGCGATCAGCGCCACCGCCGAAACCACCAGCCGGGTCCGCAGGGACCACGGCCGGCGACCGGAGCGGCGACCGGCACGGGGGGCCGTGCGGCGGGCCGGCCGGGGGAGGCGTAGGGGCACTACTCGGCCGGCTTGATGAGGTAGCCCGCGCCGCGCCGGGTGTGGATCATCGGGGGCAGGCCGGTGCCCGCTTCCAGCTTGCGGCGCAGGTAGGAGATGTAGAGCTCCACCACGTTGGCCTGGCCGCCGAAGTCGTAGGACCAGACGCGGTCCAGGATCTGCGCCTTGCTGAGCACGCGGCGCGGGTTGCGCATGAGGTAGCGCAGCAGCTCGAACTCGGTGGCGGTCAGGTGGACCTCCTGGCCGCCCCGGACCACCTCGTGGCTGTCCTCGTCGAGCCGCAGGTCCCCGACGGCCAGGACGGAGCCGCCGCGTGCGACCTGCGCGGCGCCCGAACGGCGGACCAGGCCGCGCAGCCGGGCCACGACCTCCTCCAGGCTGAACGGCTTGGTGACGTAGTCGTCGCCGCCGGCCGTCAGGCCCGCGATCCGGTCCTCGACCGAGTCCCTGGCCGTCAGGAACAGCACCGGCACCTGCGGGATTTCCCGCCGCAGTCGGCCGAGCACCGCCAGGCCGTCCATGTCCGGGAGCATGATGTCCAGCACGACCACGTCCGGCCGGAACTCCCGCGCCGCCCGAACGGCGCCCGCCCCGTCGCCCGCGCTGCGGACCTCGCAGCCCTCGTAGCGCAGGGCCATGGACAGCAGCTCGGAGAGGGAGGCCTCGTCGTCGACGACGAGGACCCGGCAGGGTCCCCCGTCGGGGCGCACGAGGGCCGTCGGGTTGCCGGTGGACGTGGACGCGTGGGAGGTGGTCGTCGCAGTCATGGGTTCACGCTGGCCGCCGCCTCTGAGAGCGTTCTTGCCCCTTCCTGTGAATCTCCTGAGAAACGCCGGAGGGGTCGGCGGGCGGCCCGGTCCGGGGTCGCGGGCCCGGAGCGCCGGGCTGCAGCCGGGCGTCAGCCGTCGAGGCGGAACAGTCGGGCGCCGTTGTCGTGACAGACGGCCCGCAGCCAGTCGTCGCCGAGACCGAGGCGTTCCAGGGCCTCCAGCTGGTGCTCGTAGGGGTAGGGGATGTTCGGGAAGTCTGTGCCGAGCAGGATGCGGTCGCCGAGGTCCGCGAGGCGCCCGAGGTCCCCGGGCGGGAAGCCGCTGAACTGCTCGGAGAAGTCGGTGAAGGCCATGGTGGTGTCGAGGCGGACCTCCGGGTACCGGTCGGCGAGGTCCAGGAAGTCCGCGTACTCGGGCATGCCCATGTGCGCGACGACCAGGGGAAGCCGGGGGTGGCGGGCCAGCAGCCGGGCGATCGGTTCGGGGCCGGTGTGCTTGCCCGGGACGGGGCCCGAACCGCAGTGGATCACGATGGGGGTGCCGGCCTCGGCGAGCATGCCCCAGACCGGTTCGAGCCGGTCGTCGTTCGGGTCGTAGCCGCCGACCTGGAGGTGCGCCTTGAAGACGCGGGCCCCGGCGTCGAGGGCGCGGCGCACGTACGCGGCGGCTCCCTCCTCCGGGAAGAAGGTCGCGGTGTGCAGGCAGTCGGGGGTGCGGGCGGCGAAGCCGACGGCCCAGGAGTTGAGCCAGGCGGCCATCTCCGGCTTGTGTGGGTAGAGCATGGCGGTGAAGGCCCGGACCCCGAACTCCCGGAGCAGGGCGATGCGCTGCTCCTCCTCGTGCCGGTAGGTGATGGGCCATTCGACCCCGGTCAGCGGGCCGGCCGCGTCGAAGTACTCCCACACCTTGTCCAGGACCCGCTCGGGCATGAAGTGGGTGTGGACGTCGACCAGTCCCGGCAGCCCGAGCCGCTCCCGGAAGGCCCGGACCGTCCGGACCGTCTCAGCCGTTGCGGACAAAGCCGTGGCTCCGTTCGACCGTCGCGACGTGCAGGGTGTAGCTGTCGTACCAGTGGGCGCGGCCCTGTTTCATGGCCGCCTGGTGCTCCATGTCCTCTCTCCAGACGGTGAGGGACTCGTGGTCGCGGAAGTAGGCGACGGTGATGCCGAGGCCGCCGGGGATGCGCGCGGACTCGTATCCGAGGAAGCCGGGGTTCTCCGCGACGATCTCGTTCATCCGGGCGTTGGTCTCGGGGTATCCGCTCTCGTCGGGGGTGCGGACATTGCTGAAGACGGCCATGACGTAAGGCGGTTCGAACGCCGGCACGGGCTGGATGCTCATGCCCACCACCCTCGGTCGACGGCTCCGGCATGTCCACCGCAATCGGCCCCGGAAGGCCAAAGGGATCCAAGTTTTGACCTTGCCCGGCGCGTGCGGTCGCCACCCCCCGGGGGGGGCGTCCCCGACCGGTCAGAACAGCCCGTCCTGCGCGGTCTCCGGAGCCGGCGGGGCGATCTCCGCGAGCGGCACGTCGGTGACGACCTCCACCTCCGCGGGTACGGCGACCAGTTCCCACCCGGCCAGGAGCCGGCCGTCCAGCACGAGCCCGTCGGCGAAGTGCAGGTCCGGCCCGGCCGCGCCCACCGGCACGCCCGCCACCGTCCCGCCCGGCACCAGCTCCGTGACCACCCGGACGGGCACCGGCAGCCCGGCCAACCCGAACGGGCCGGCGTGGTCGGTGACCTCGCAGGGCAGCCGCTCCAGGGATTCCGGCCATCCGGGCAGGGCGGCCGACCGGGCGTGCAGCTCGGCGACCTCACGGGCCCGCTCCGGCTCGGGGGGCAGCATGCCGCGCAGGACGCGCTTGCGCGCGTAGGCGATCCGGTCCGGGACCCCGAGGGCGGCGCGCAGCAGTTCCTCGGTGCGGCGCGCGGCCATCAACGGGCCCCGCCCCAGCCAGGTCCACGTCACCGCGCCCTGCTCCAGGAGGCGGGCCGGGCCGCGTTCCTCGGCCGTGATGCCGACCTTGACCGTGTCGGGGCCGAACCACGCCAGGTAGACCCGGTAGGGACGCGGGTCGGCGACGTTGGTGTCGGCGGCCACCGAGAAGGACCGGTCCAGCCGGGCGCACTCGGGGCACTGGGCGTTCCCGATGCGGCCCGGTACCGCCTGTCCGGTGGGGCAGGGGGTGCGCCTGCCGGCCCGCCGCACGCCCAGGCAGCGTCGTTCGCCCAGGGTGGTGAAGGCCAGCCGCTGCCCGAGGGCGAGCGGGCTGTCGCGGTCCGCGCGGCCGGTCCAGCCGATGGCGGGGCGCCCGGCCGCCCATCGGATCCCGGTGCACCTCCAGGTCACAGCGGGAGCGGCCGTTCGAAGAAGGTGTCGAGGACGACGGTGGCGTGGGTGCCGCTGACCCCGTCGATCGCGTACAGCCGGCGCAGTACGTCCTGCAGTTGCTCGGTGGAGGCCGTGCGGACCTTGACCAGCACGGAGGCGCTGCCGGCGATGACGTGGGCCTCCTGGATCTCCGGGATCGCCTCGAACGCGGGCCCGGCCTCGCCCATCCACGTGCGGGAGTCGACCATCACGTAGGCGAGCACCCCGCTGCCCACGGCGGCCGGGTCGACGTCGACGGTGGTCCGCCGGATGACCCCGCGTTCGCGGAGCTTGCGCACCCGTTCGTGGGTCGCCCCGGCCGAGAGCCCGACGGCGGCGCCGAGGGCTGCGTACGACTGACCCGCGTCCTGCTGGAGACACAGGACGAGCGCCCGGTCGATGTCGTCCACGCGATCTTCCTCTCATGAGCCGGCAGCTCTTGCGAAGACGGTACCTGATCCTGCAATCTCACCATCACACCGAACACCATTCGGAGAACTGGAATACAAGGGGAAGAATGTCAGCCATAGCCGACCTCGGCCTGTACGAGATCCTGGACGAACGTTTCCGTACCGGCCGCTGCGCCAACGGCGACGCCCGCCTGGAGCGGCTGTACGACGACTGCCGCTGGGCCGAGGGGCCCCTGTACCTACCGGCCTGGCGCCAGTTGGTGTGGAGCGACATCCCGAACGACCGGATGCTGCGCTGGGACGAGACCACGGGCGCGGTCTCGGTGTTCCGCTCCCCCGCGGGCCACTCCAACGGCAACACCCTGGACCGCGAGGGCCGCCTGATCACCTGTGAGCAGGGCAACCGCCGCGTCACCCGGACCGAACACGACGGGCGGATCACGGTGATCGCCGACCGCTGGAACGGCAAGCGGCTCAACAGCCCGAACGACGCGGTGGTCCGCTCGGACGGCTCCATCTGGTTCTCCGACCCGGACTTCGGCATCACCAGCGACTACGAGGGACACCGGGCGCCGAGCGAGATCGGCGCCTGCAACCTCTACCGCGCCGACCCGACCACCGGTGAGGTCCGCCTCGTCGCGGACGACTTCCTCGGCCCGAACGGGCTGGTCTTCTCCCCGGACGAGAGGGAGCTGTACGCCGCCGACACCCGCGCCGGCCACATCCGCGCCTTCGAGGTCGCCGCGGACGGCACCCTCAGCGGAGACCGCGTCTTCGCGACCTGCCCCGGGGTCGACAACATCCGCTTCGACGACGAGGGCCGACTGTGGGCGGCCGCGATGGATTCGGGGGTGCACTGCCATGCGGCGGACGGTGACCTCATCGGCCGCGTGCACGTCCCGGAGCCCGTCTCGAACATCGCCTTCGGCGGCCCGAAGAACAACCGCCTCTTCATCACCGCCACCACCTCGCTCTACTCGCTGGTGATGTCCGTGACGGGCCTGCCGCGCGTCCGGACCTGACCACCGACCGACCGGGGTCGTGTTTCACGTGAAACACGACCCCACCGTCGGGGCCCGCGTCGGCAGGGCCCCGGGGGCCGACACCGGCACCGACACCGGTGCCGACTATCGGGCGACGAACTGGGTCAGGATCGCCTGCACCTCGTAGATGTCGACGCCCTTGGTGAAGGTCTTCTCGATCGGCGCCGGGGCACCCGATATCCAGATCTTGAGCTCGGCGTCCATGTCGAAGTGACCGGCCGTCTCCACCGAGAAGTGCGTGATGCTCCGGTAGGGGATCGAGTGGTACTCCACCTTCTTCCCCGTGAGCCCCTGCTTGTCGACGAGGACCAGCCGCCGGTCGGTGAACAGGATCGTGTCCCGGATCAGCAGGAAGGCGGCGTGCACCTGCTCGCCGTTCCCCAGCAGCCGGGCGTAGTCCCGCTGCGCCGAAACCGGATCGACGGTGTGCGCGTTCCCGAACAGACCCATGGGTCCCCCCTCGAAGGATCGAAATGATCAACGGTCCTTCGAAGGCTAGCGACGGCGATGTCAAGGCAACGCAAAAGGCCCCCCGGTGAACCGGGGGGCCTTTTCGGCTGTGCACTCGGCAGGATTCGAACCTGCAACCTTCTGATCCGTAGTCAGATGCTCTATCCGTTAAGCTACGAGTGCTTGGGCTTCCCGGGGTTTTGCGCCCCGTTGGCCTTGCGAGAACAACAATACATGGACCTCGGCGGGACGCGAAATCCATTAGCCCCACCCCTTCTGACCTGCGAAAACGCCTCAGAAGAAGATCGTCCGGTCGCCCTCGGGGGAGTCCGGCGCGCCCTCGCACGGGCCCTCCCGCGCACGACCGGCCGGTGCCGGGCCGCCCGAGTCAACACCCCGGAACGCACCGAAGCCCCGGTCCGTGTGGACCGGGGCTTCGTCAGGTGCGGAGGCGGAGGGATTTGAACCCTCGATGGGGGGTAAGCCCCAAACCGCATTAGCAGTGCGGCGCCATAGACCGGACTAGGCGACGCCTCCAGCACACCCCCGCGTACGAAGGTGCGTGCAGATGATGACACAGCCGCAGGGCCGCTCACCAATCCGCTCCCACGGTACAAGGAGCCGGGGGCGCAGGGCAAAGCCTTAAGCCCTTCCCGCGAAAGCCGCGCGGCGGCCGGGTGCCGCGCGGGGCGAACCGCCGTCCGCGGGGCGGCCCGCCGCGCGCGTGCCCGTCCGTCCTCCCCCGGCCTTCCGGGATCGGTCACGGCCCCGGAAGGCACCCCGGGCCGGCCGGTCACGGCACACACGTGCGGCACACGTACGGCAGACATCCCCGCCCGGTACGCAACATCGGAGCCGGCGCGTCGTTGGTGGGGCGTACGACGTACGGACGACCTGGAGTGCCCCATGCTGCGTCTCGCCGCCTTCGCCGTCACCTCAGCCCTGGCCGCAGCGGTCGCCGGCCCCCTGCCGCCGCTGCCGTCCCTGCCGGTGGCACGGCTGCTGTCCGCCCCCGAACCCGACCACCTCACCATCGCCGTCTCCGAGACCGGCAACCGGTTCCTCGACGGCGAGTACCGGTTGGAGTGCGACCCCGTCGCCGGCAACCACCCCGAGGCGAAGAAGGCCTGCGCGCGTCTCGACGAGCTCGCCCGGCAGGGCAAGAACCCCTTCGCGCCCGAGCCGAAGCGGCAGATCTGCACCTTCCAGGACGGGGGTCCCGCGACCGCCCGCGTCACCGGTACGTGGCGCGGCGAGAAGGTGGACAGCACCTTCCGGCGGCAGAACGGATGCGACATCGCCCGGTGGAACGACCTGGAACCTGTGCTTCCGAGTGCGCGTTCCTGACCTGGGAGTATGCGCGGGATGCGCGGTTTCCCCCGTACATCCGCCACCTCCCCGCGGGGCCGTGCCCTTAGACTCCTCCCGTGACATGCCGGTAGTCGTGGTCAGGGAGGAAGCTCGTCGTGAGCAGCAGGCCATCCCGAGGCGCTGCTCGCCTCGCAGCAATACTCGACGCGCTCCCGGACGCGTTGTTGCTCGTCAACGCCAACGGCACGGTCGTCAACGCGAATTCGATCGCCCTCGCGGTGATGGAGAGCCCCGGCACGGGGCTCGTCGGACGCGGCGTACTGGACCTGCTGCCGGAGTTCGACTCCAAGCTGATCCCCGGTTCGATGCGCCGGCCCGGCGACGACGAAGAGGGCCGCTCCAAGCCCAAGCGGATGACCGCGCGTCGTACCGACGGCTCCGAGTTCCCCGTCGAGGTCACCAGCGCCCACCTCGACGGCCGGGACGCCTACCGCGAGCCCCAGCCCGCCTACACCGGTGACGAGCTGCTGATGCTCGTCGTGCGCGACCTCTCCGAAACCGTCGACACCGAGGCCGAACTGGCCCGATCGCAGCGGCAGACCGAGATGATCCTGCGGGCCGCCGCCGAGGGCGTGGTGGGCACCGACACCGACGGCCGGGTCGTCCTGGTGAATCCCGCCGCCGCGCAGATCCTCGGCTACCGCGCCACCGACCTCGGCAACCGCGAGCTGCACGGGCTGGTCCAGCACTCGCGCGCCGACGGCTCGCCGTTCCCCTTCGACGAATCCCCCCTCGCCGACACCCTGCGCAGCGGCCGCAAGCACCGGGTCCGCGGGCAGGTGCTCTGGAACAAGTCCGGACAGCCCGTCGCCGTCGACCTCACGACCTCGCCCGTACGGGACGGGGAGCTCCTCGTCGGCGCCGTCATGACGTTCACCGACCGGCGGGCCTACGACGCCCTCGCCGCGCGCCACGCCCAGTTGCTGGCCGTCCTCGGCGATTCGCTGCGCGGCCCCCTCGACGAGCTGCGCGGGGAACTGGCCACCCTGGCGGCCGACGACGCGGGCCAGCTGTGGCCCGAGGCCAACCAGCTGCTGCACCACCTGGCCGCCGGGTACTCGCGGATGACCGCGCTGGTGGACAACGTGCTCGCCTTCCAGCGGCTCGACGCGGGCGCCGAGAAGCTCAAGAAGAAGAACGTCCTGATCAACACCGTCGTCTCGGCCGGCATCGACGGCGCGGTCGAACTGATCGGCCCCGGCCGGGTGCAGTTCGCCGTGCACGCCCCGACCATCGAGGCCGAGGTGGACGCGGACCGCATCGCGACCGCCCTCGCGCACCTGGTCGCGGACGTCGCCGGAGTGGACGCCACCGGCAAGACCGCCCAGGGCAGCGGGTACGGGGACTCGACGATCGTGGTCGCCGCCGCCCAGCGCGGCGAGGTCGTACGGATCGAGGTGCGCGGCCCCCACGAGGGCGGCACCCCCGTGCACGAGCCGGTCGTCCGGGGCATCGTCGCCGCGCACGGCGGCGTCCTGCAGACGGTGGAGGTGCCGGGCGCGCCCGGCGGCGCGTACGTGCTGGAACTGCCGTTGGGCTCGGGCGCCGGGACGGTGACCCTGCCGGAGCCTCCCGAGGAGCCCGCGGCTCCCGAGGGCGGCCCGGACGCCGGGGCGGCGTCCGGTGGCAACGGCCCCGGTGGGCGCCGGGCTCGGCGCGGGGTGGACGCCTTCCTGGAGGACGGCGCCGACGAGGCGAAGGCCCCCGGGGCCCGC
The DNA here is from genome assembly GCF_042887545.1 of Streptomyces sp. NPDC057939. Lineage (NCBI taxonomy): Bacteria > Bacillati > Actinomycetota > Actinomycetes > Kitasatosporales > Streptomycetaceae > Streptomyces > Streptomyces sp. NPDC057939. The sequence goes on along the minus strand of NZ_JBHVPG010000001.1, from coordinate 441,199 downwards.
GAGGGCGGGGGCGCGCTCGCGCTGCCGTCCGGGCGGCGCCGGGCGGACGGCAGCCCCGCCGACTCCGGTCCCGCGGAGCTCGCGCAGTCCCCGGTGAACCCCGCCGGGCTGGGCACCGGACGCAGGCGCGGCCGGGACGGCGACGGCAGCGCCGACGCCGAGCGGGGCGAAGCCGGCCGGCCCGTGCCCCCGCGGGGCACCGGCATGCCCGCGCTGCCACCCGTACCGGCGGTGCCCCCGGTCCCCGTCACCGAGCATCCGGCCGGACGTCGCCGGGCGCTGGGCCCCGTCGCTCCGGCGGCGCAGCCCGGTGGTCCCGTTCCGGCGGCCGGGCTCGCCGCGCCCCGGCCCATCGCTCCCGAGGGCGGCTTCGCGCTGCCCGCCGGTCCGGCTCCGGCCGCTCCGCAGGCCCCCGCCATGGCGGGTTCGGCCCCCGCTCCCGCCGAGGCCGACGCCGACGCCGACCCGTCCGCCGGACGCCGGGCCCGCAGGGTGCTCGGCGCACCCGCGGGCGCCGAGCCCGAGGTGCCCGAGGCCTCCGCCGAGGACGCCGAGGACCCCGCGCACCCGACCGGTAGGCGCCGCGGGGTGCCCGCCGCGCCGGCCTGGCCCGTGCCGTCGGCCCGCACCGCTTCCGAGGACGACGCGGCGGCCGCTCCGGCCCCCGTTCCCGGCGCGCGCCGCCCCGCCGGCGCCCCGGCGACCGCCGGGCAGCCGATCAGCGTGCGCGCGCTCGGCACCCTGGGTCAGGGCATCTCCGTGGACCCCGGCGCGGGCGACACGAACGGTGCGGGGCAGGGCGGTTCCGGCTCGGGCCGGCGGCGCCGGCTCTCCGAACCGGCGCCCCAGGGGCGCGCCTTCGCCATAGGGGCGCCCGAGGCGGGCTCCGCCGAGGGGCCCGAGCCGCTGGACGGCCCCGGTGGCGCCGTCGAGGTCGTCAACCGGCCCGTACCGCGGCCCGTGGACGACGAGCTGCCTCCGGAGCCGCTGGACAACCCGCGCCGGCTGCTGGTGTGGCCCGCGCCCGACGCGCAGACCCAGCAGGCGCTCAGCGACCGGGGCTACCGTCCGGTGATCGTGCACTCCCGCGAGGAGGTCGACGCCCAGATCGCGGCGTTCCCCGCAGCGCTGTTCGTCGACCCGTTGACCGGTCCGATCACCCGTACCGCCCTCCAGTCGCTGCGTCAGGCCGCGGTGGCCGCCGAGGTGCCCGTACTGGTCACGGCCGGACTGGGCCATGCCACGCGGGAGGCGGCGTACGGCGCGGATCCGGCCGTGCTGCTGAAGGCGCTGGCGCCGCGCGACAGCGAGCAGCACCCCTCCCGGGTGCTGCTGATCGAGGAGCACACGGAGATCGCCACCGCCCTGACCGCGGCGCTGGAGCGGCGCGGCCTCCAGGTGGCGCGGGCGGGCGCCGACACCGACGCCGTGGAGCTGGCGAGCCGGATGCGGCCCAACCTGGTCGTCATGGACCTGATGCAGGTCCGGCGCCGGCGGGCCGGGATCGTGGACTGGCTGCGCGCGAACGGGCAGCTGAACCGCACCCCGCTGGTCGTCTACACGACCGCCGGCATCGAGCCGTCCGAACTGCCGCGACTGGCCTCGGGGGAGAGCGTGCTGTTCCTCGCCGAGCGGGCGACGACCACGGACGTGCAGGGCCGCATCGTGGACCTGCTGGCCAAGATCGGCACCAACTAGTCATCCTGGGCCGATGGCCATCACCGACACGTCCGAGCAGACCGTCCCCGCCGACAACGGCGAAGTGAGCCTCCTGATAGCCCGGCAGGTGGAGGCGGGCCACGAGGAGACGTTCGAGGCGTGGGCGCACGGGATCCTGGAGACGGCCGCCGGTTTCCCCGACCACCTCGGGTACGGGCTGTTCCGGCCCGCGGTGGAGGGCGGGCCGTGGTTCCTCGTGCACCGTTTCCGCAACCAGGACGCGTTGGCGCGCTGGCAGGACTCGCCGGAGCGGGCGCAGTGGTTCTCGAACTGCCTCGGCCACCACCACACGGAGATAGCCCGGCGCGAACTGCACGGCATGGAGACCTGGTTCGCCAAGCCGGGCACGACCCGGCCCGCGCCGCCGCGCTGGAAGATGGTGATCAGCTCGGGGCTGGCCATCTTCCCGATCTCGCTGGCGGGCAACGCGGTGCTCGGGCCGTACCTGGTGGACCTCCACTTCGTGCTGCGGACGGCCGCGTTCGCCGTCGTCTTCAGCACCTTGATGACCTACGTGGCCATGCCGGCCGTCAGCAGGCTGCTGCGGCCGTGGCTCACGCGCGGCTGACCGCCCCGGCCTCCGGTCAGCCGAGGGTGGTGACGTCCAGGGCGCCCTCCGCGTACTGCTTGCGGATCACCTTCTTGTCGAACTTGCCGACGCTGGTCTTCGGTACGGCGGCGACCAGGCTCCAGCGTTCCGGCAGCTGCCACTTGGCGATCGACCCGGCGAGGAAGTCGCGCAGCCCCGCGTAGTCGACGGTGGCGCCCTCCTTGAGGACGACGGTGGCCAGCGGACGCTCGCCCCACTTGTCGTCCGGGACGGCGACGACGGCGGCCTCGGCCACCTCGGGGTGGGCCATGAGGGCGTTCTCCAGCTCGACGCTGGAGATCCACTCGCCGCCCGACTTGATGACGTCCTTGGCCCGGTCGGTGAGGGTGAGGAAACCGTCGGGGCTGATCACGCCGACGTCCCCGGTCTTGAGCCAACCGTCGGCGCTGAACTTGTCCTCGGGGCGCTCGGGTTCACCGGCCGCGCCTCCGTAGTAGGCGCCCGCGATCCAGGTGCCGCGCACCTCCAGCTCGCCCGCGGACTCGCCGTCCCAGGGCAGGTGGTCGCCGCCGGGGCCGACGAGACGGGCCTCGACGCCCGCCGGGAAACGGCCCTGGGTGACCCGGTAGGGCCATTCCTCCTCGGCGCTCAGGCCGGCCGGGGGGTGTGCCATGGTGCCCAGCGGGGAGGTCTCGGTCATGCCCCAGGCGTGGCACAGCCGGACGCCGAGCCGGTCGTAGGCCTCCATCAGGGAGGGCGGACACGCCGAGCCCCCGATGGTGACCTGCTTCATCGAGGTCAGGTCCCGCGGGTGGGCGGTGACCTCGGCCAGCAGCCCCTGCCAGATGGTGGGGACGGCCGCGGCGTGGGAGGGCCTCTCGCGCTCGATCATCTCGGCGAGCGGGGCGGGCTGGAGGAACCGGTCGGGCATCAGCATGTTGATGCCGGTCATGAAGGTGGCGTGCGGCAGGCCCCAGGCGTTCACGTGGAACTGCGGGACGACGACGAGGGTGGTGTCCTTGTCGCTCAGCCCCATCGACTCGGCCATGTTGACCTGCATGGAGTGCAGGTAGATGGACCGGTGCGAGTAGACGACGCCCTTGGGGTCGCCGGTGGTGCCGGAGGTGTAGCACATGGCCGCGGCCTGGCGCTCGTCCAGCTCGGGCCAGTCGTAGTGGTCGGAGCGGCCCGCGATGAGTTCCTCGTACTCGTGCACGCGCACGTCGAGACCGTCGAGGGCGGAGCGGTCGCCGATGCCCGCGACGACGACGTGCTCGACGGTCGGCAGGTGCGGCAGCAGCGGTGCGAGGAGCGGCAGCAGGGTGCCGTTGACCAGGACGACCCGGTCCACGGCGTGGTTGACGATGAAGACCAGCTGCTCGGGAGGCAGACGCAGGTTGAGCGTGTGCAGGACGGCGCCCATGGACGGGATCGCGAAGTACGCCTCGACGTGCTCGGCGTTGTTCCACATGAGCGTCGCCACACGGTCGTCCTGTTGGACGCCGAGCTCGTCGCGCAGGGCGGTGGCCAGACGGTTGGCGCGGGCACCGATCTCGGCGAAGCTGCGTCGGTGCGGCTCTGCCTCCCCGGTCCAGGTCGTGACCTGGGACTTTCCGTGGATCGTCATCCCGTGTCGAAGTATGCGGGTGACGAGGAGCGGTACGTCCTGCATGGTGCTCAGCAAAGCGTCCTCCCGGTGAGCGCTGCGGCGCTGCGGCGGCTTTCGGATGCTGCCGATTCTGCGCACATACCGGTCGGTCTGTCACTACCCGGGAGTACAAACAGCTACGACGATCACCGTACGGAGTCGCGGGTGGCGTTGTTTCACGTGAAACGAGCGGGTGCGGAACCTCGTGTTTCACGTGAAACAAGGGGGTGGGCAGGTTCGTGTTTCACGTGAAACGAACGACCGTCCCCGGGGAACGGGCGGGTGTGCTCAGCGCACCGGGGTCAGTTCCGGGTCCTCGCGGAGCTTGACCAGGGCCCGGGAGACGGCACTCTTCACGGTGCCGACCGAGACCCCGAGCACCTCGGCGGTCTGCACCTCGCTCAGGTCCTCGTAGTAGCGCAGGACCACCATGGCCCGCTGACGGTCGGGCAGCCGGGTCACTGCACGCCACATCGCGTCCCGCAGGGCCTGCGCCTCCGCGGGGTCGGCGGCCGGCGGCACCTCGACCTCCGGGAGCTCGTCGCAGACGAACTCGTCGACCTTGCGCTTGCGCCACTGGGAGGTGCGGGTGTTGACCAGGGCCCGCCGGACGTAGCCGTCCAGGGCACGGTGGTCCTCGATGCGGTCCCAGGCGACGTACGTCTTGGCGAGGGCCGTCTGGAGCAGGTCCTCCGCATCGCACGGGTTGGCGGTGAGCGAGCGCGCGGTGCGCATCAGGACCGTGCCGCGGGTCCGTACGTACGCCGAGAACGACGGGTACGGCGTCGGGTTCGAGGCGAGCGTGCACACAGGCGTGGTCATGTCTCCACGCTAGGAGCGGCCCGGGCCCACCGGATCGGCCCCAGGTGCCGAAGGGGGGTCCATCTCAGGTTGTAGGACCGGGCCGTGCCCCACCTCCTTCAGGTGGAGGGGCACGGCCCGGCTCCCGTGGGCGAACGCGGCGCCCCCGGCCCCGTACGTCAGTGGTCGACTCCGAGGATCAGGCCCGAGGTCGGCACCCCGGTACCGGCCGTGACCAGGGCGTGCGCGGCTCCCCCGACCTGGTTGACGGAGGTGCCGCGCAGCTGACGGACGGCCTCGGCGATGCCGTTCATGCCGTGCAGGTAGGCCTCCCCGAGCTGGCCGCCGTGGGTGTTGAGCGGCAGCGCGTCGGCCGCGACGAAGTCGGCGGCCTCACCGGGCCGGCAGAAGCCGAACTCCTCCAGCTGCATCAGCACGAAGGGGGTGAAGTGGTCGTACAGGATGCCGACGTCGATGTCCGAGGGGCGCAGTCCGCTCGTGCGCCACAGCTGGCGGGCGACCACGTCCATCTCCGGGAGCCCGGTGAGGTCGTCGCGGTAGAAGGAGGTCATCGCCTCCTGGCGGCGCCCGGCTCCCTGCGCGGCGGCCGTGATCACGGCGGGAGCCTGCCGCAGGTCCCGCGCCCGCTCGGTGGTGGTGACGACGAGGGCTTGGCCGCCGTCGGTCTCCTGGCAGCAGTCCAGCAGCCGTAGCGGCTCCACGATCCACCGGGAGGCGGCGTGGTCGGCGAGGGTGATGGGCTTCCCGTGGAAGTAGGCGGCGGGGTTGTTGGCGGCGTGCCGCCGGTCGGTGACGGCGACGTGGCCGAACGCCTCGGGAGTGAGGTCGTACGTGTGCAGGTAGCGCTGGGCGGCCATCGCCACCCAGGAGGCCGGGGTGAGCAGACCCCAGGGCAGGGACCAACCGAGGGCCGCCCCCTCCGCCGAGGCTTCCCGCTGCTGGACGCCGGAGCCGAAACGGCGGCCCGACCGCTCGTTGAAGGCCCGGTAGCAGACGACGACCTCCGCCACCCCGGTGGCGACGGCCAGGGCGGCCTGCTGGACGGTGGCGCAGGCCGCGCCGCCGCCGTAGTGGATCCGGGAGAAGAAGGAGAGGTCTCCGATGCCGGCCGCCTGGGCGACGGTGATCTCGGGGCTGGTGTCCATCGTGAAGGTGACCATGCCGTCCACGTCGGCGGGGGTCAGCCCGGCGTCGTCGAGGGCCGCGTGCACGGCCTCGACGGCGAGCTTGAGCTCGCTGCGGCCCGAGTCCTTGGAGAACTCCGTCGCGCCGATGCCGGCGATGGCGGCCCGGCCGCCGAGTTCGTCGCGGGTGCGCACGCTCATGCGGTGCTCCCCGGGCGCAGGGACACGGTGACCGTTCCGGTGACGTGCCGGCCGAGGCCGTTGGCTCCGACGATCCCGATCTCGGCGGTGGTCCCGTCGAGGGCGGTCACGGTCCCGGTGAGGGTCATGGTGTCGCCCGGGTGGTTGGGGGCTCCCAGCCGGATGGCGACCTTGCGCAGGACGGTGCGCGGGCCCAGCCGGTCGGTCACGAACCGGCCGACGAGGCCGTTGGTGGTCAGGATGTTCATGAAGATGTCGGGGGAGCCCTTCTCCCGGGCCAGCACGGCGTCGTGGTGCACGTCCTGGTAGTCGCGGGAGGCGATGGCGCCCGCGACGATCAACGTGCGGGTCACCGGTATCTCCAGGGGCGGCAGCGTGTCGCCGACCTTCAGCGGTGTGTCGCCGGCGTTCATGCGAAGTCCCCTTCGGTGGCCGGGGCCGCGGCGGTCGCCGCGCCGTCTTCGGACAGGAGCGTGCCCAGCTCGGCCAGCAACTCGCTGCCGCATCCCAGGTACGCGTCCAGCTGGCGCCCCCACAGGAAGTGCCGGTGCACCGGGTGGTCCAGGTCCGCGCCCATGCCGCCGTGCAGGTGCTGGCCCGCGTGCACGACCCGCTTGCCGGCCTCCGAGGCCCACCAGCCGGCCGTCAGGGCGTGGGTGTCCGCCGTCAGCCCCGCGTCGATGCGCCAGGCGGCCTCGTACGCGGTGACCCGGATCGCCTCGGTGTCCATGTAGGCGTCGGCGGCACGCAACATGACGCCCTGGTTCGTGGACAGCGGCCGACCGAACTGCTCGCGGGTGGAGGTGTACTCCACGGCCCGGGCCAGCGAGCCGGCGCAAACGCCCGCCTGGAGCCCGGCGAAGGCGGTACGTGCCACGGCCAGCGTGTCCTCGTACGCCCCGGGGCCGTCACCGAGGCGCTCCCCGTCGACACCGGTCAGGTCCAGCCGTCCGGCCGCCCAGGGCGCGGTGGTCTCCACCGGGGTGGTCCGTACTCCGGGCGCGTCGGTCCGTACGAGCCACAGGGCGCGGTCCGCGTCCGGGACCAGGACGTGCGTGGCGTCCCGCAGCCAGGGCACGAACGGCGCGGTGCCGGTGAGCCGCCCTTCCGGCGAGGCCGTGATCCGGCCTCGGGCGGGAAAGGCCCCGCAGACCACGGCCTCGCCCGTGCCGAGGGCGGGCAGCAGGCGGGCACGTTGGGCGTCGCTGCCGTGCCGCATCAGGGGCAGGATCCCGTACGCGCAGGTCGCGGCGTACGGCACCTGGGCGGTGGTGCGGCCCTGCTCCTCCAGCAGCAGGACGAGGCCGAGCAGGCCGACGTCCTCGATCGCGGCGGTGAGTCCGGCGGCGGTGAGGGCCTTCCACAGCTCGGCGTCGCTGCCGGTGCCCGCGGCGGCGAGGCGCTCGTGCGTGGCGAGGTCGCCGAAGATCGTGGCGGCGAGTCCGGCCGCGGCGGCCTGTTCCTCGGTGGGGTGGAAGTCCATCAGCCCTCGCTCCCCCGGAAGACGGGCAGTTCCAGTTCCTCGTCGACCCGTAGGAACTCCAGTTGGACGGGCATCCCGATGCGCACCTTGTCGTGGGGGACGCCGGTGATGTTGCTGACCATCCGTACACCTTCGGCGAGTTCGACGAGCGCGACCGCGTAGGGGGGATCGAAGGCCGGGAACGGGGGGTGGTGCATGACGACGTACGAGAACACCGTGCCGGCGCCGGAGGCCTCGACGGTGTCCCACTCCGTGCCGGCGCAGGCGTTGCAGCCGGGGAGCCAGGGGAAGCGGAGGGTGGCGCAGCCGGTGCAGCGCTGGATGAGGAGCTGCTGCCGCGCGATCCCGTCCCAGAAGCCCCGGTTGTCGCGGTTGATCACCGGGCGGGGGCGACGGGCGGGGGGCGTTCGATCGGCGGGCTTCCGGTCGGCCGGCTTTCGGTCGGCCGGCTTTCGGTCGGCGGGCGCCGCGACGGCTGTGGCAGGGGCGGCGGAGGCGTTCGGGGAAGCGGCGGGGGCGGGCTTGGCGGCCGGGGCGTACTTGAGGATGCGGAAGCGGTGCGTTCCGGCGAGCTCGCCGTTCGCGTGGACGTTCATCCGGGTCGTCACGAAGTACCCGCTGCCCAGCTTGGTCGTCTTGCGCGCCGAGACCGACTCGATCACCGCGTCGAAGGTCACCGCGTCCCCCGGTCGCAGCGGCCGCAGGTACTCCTGCTCGCAGTCGGTGGCGACCACGGAGGTGCAGCCCGCGGCGTCGAGGAGGCCGAACAGCTCGTCGTGCGCGGAGGACCGGTCGGTGTGGCCGGACAGCCCGCCCATGGTCCACGCCTGGAGCATGGTGGGCGGTGCGATGGCCTCCGGTCCCGCGTAGGACGGGTTCGCGTCGCCCATCGCCTCGCACCAGTGCCGGATCATCGGCTCGTTGACCGCGTCCTTGGCGCGTCCCGCCGTGGCGGCGGGCCGCCCCTCGAAGGCCTTCAGCCGCTCGTGGAACGGGTCCGCCTGCTCGGCGTCCTGTGCCCCGGTCATCGCTTCCTCCCCTTCATGCCGAGCCGCATCATCGCGACGATCTCCCGCTGGACCTCGCTGACCCCGCCGCCGAAGGTGTTGATCTGTGCGGCCCGGTTCATCCGCTCCAGCTCACCGCCGGCGAACGCGTCGGGCCCCCGGACCAGGGCGTCCTCGCCGACCACCTCCTGGCACATCCGGTACACCTCGACGGTGGACTCGGTGCCGAGGAACTTCACCCCGCTGGCGTCGCCGGGGGCCAGGGCTCCCGCACCCACGTCCTGGACGAGGCGCCAGTTGAGGAGGCGTACGGCGGCCAGCCGGGCGTGCGCCTCGGCCAGCCGGGACCGCACCCAAGGCCGGTCGGCCGGACGCTCGCCGGTGGCCGGGTCGGGGGTGCGGGCGTGGCTCAGCGCCGCCTCGTAGAAGTCCTCGGCCTGCATGCCGATGGCGGCGAGAGCGACGCGTTCGTGGTTCAGCTGGTTGGTGATCAGGCCCCAGCCGCCGTGCTCGGGGCCGACGAGGTGACCGGCCGGCACGCGCACGGAGTCGTAGTAGGTGGCCGTGGTGGTGAGGCCGCCGACCGTGTCGATCGGGGTCCAGGCGAAGCCGGGACTGTCCGTCGGTACCAGGACGATCGAGATGCCCTTGTGTTTCGGGGCCTCGGGGTCGGTACGGCAGGCGAGCCAGATCCAGTCCGCGTTCTGGGCGTTGGACGTGAAGATCTTCTGCCCGTCGATCACCCATGCGTCGTCCTCGCGGACGGCCCGGGTGCGCAGCGAGGCGAGGTCGGTACCCGCCTCGGGCTCCGAGTAGCCGATGGCGAAGACGACCTCGCCCTTGACGATCCGGGGCAGGAAGTAGTCCTTCTGCTGCTGGGTCCCGTACTTCATGAGCGTGGGGCCGACGGTGTTGAGCGTGACCATGGAAACGGGAGCGCCCGCCCGGTAGGCCTCGTCGAAGAACACGAACTGCTCGTCGGCGCCGCGCCCTTGGCCGCCGTACTCCACGGGCCAGCCGAGGCCGAGCAGTCCGTCGGCGCCGATCCGGCGCAGGACCTCGCGCTGCGCGGCGGGGTCCGCGGGCACCCCGTCCGGCAGCAGGTTCTGGAAGTACGCGCGCAGTTCGGCACGCAGCCGCAACTGGCCTTCGGTCGGGGCGAGGTGCACGGCGCGGGCCTCCCGGCGGGACATCAGAAGAGTGAACCTGACTGTCCGTCAGATTTAGTGGCGATGTCAAGGTCGGGAGCCGAGGGGGTGGCGCCGGGGCATGCGGGAGCGCCCGTACCACCGGACCCCAGCCGGTCCGGTGGTACGGGCGCCCTCAAAGGTGCGCTGCCGCCTGCGCGGCCGGGGGGACCACTGTCACCAGGGGAAGAAGTTCACCGCGATGTTCGAGTTGGCCTGGTGGATCGCCGTGAAGGCCGAACCGTTGACCTGTGCGGTGTTGTTCTGGTTCGACGCACCGGAGCCGGTGGCCACCTGCTGCGAGGTGGAGGAGTTGCCGTGGTTGTTGCCGCCCACACCGCTGCCGATGATGCTCGCGATGCTCGCATTCGATCCGTCGTTCGCGAAGGCGCCGTTGTCGGCCGAGGCCACCCCGCCGCAGAGGGCGACGGCAAGGGGGAGAGCGGCGACGGCGGCGATGACGCGGGCGGTACGGATGCTTGCCATGTCTGAATCCTCCAGAAACCGAAGTCGGGTGTACTACGGGGCAGTTGGCCGACCGCCTCGTTCGTTCCGTGTGCTGACGACGTCGCGAGACCAGAGTTGCCCACCGAATCCCCGGCGAACCACCCCGCAGCCCCCGATTCCCCCGCAAGCATGAGCAACCCCGGATAAACCCCGTTCGCGCCGCCGACGCCCCAGCTCAGCGCCCCGCCCCCCCGGCGAAACCCTTGCCGCGCAACAGGCGAAGCGTTACGCCAAACCCCCACACCCCGGACATGCCAAAGAAGGCCGCGCCGTCCGGGAACCCCACCGTCTCCCGGGCATGCGACCCTGCGATACCAAGCTTCACGCCCCCTGCACGCCCCCGGCGCCCGCCGGGGCAGAACAACCGTGCCCCACCACCGGGGCACCTCGCGACGCGATCCACGGCCACACCCGACCGGGCTCAAGCGCCTCGCGTTCCCACGCCGTACGTTGCTGCGCTCGGCACTTCGCGTTGCCACGCCTTGCGTGTCGCCACTGCCTACGTCGTCACGGCTTACGTCGTCACGGCCTGCGTCGTCACGGCCTACGCCCTTGAGTCTTGCGCCCTGACCCCACGCCTTCGCGCTTGGCCGTTCACAAGTCCGTCCGCCTTCATCACCCTTCGCTTCACGGCTTACGCCTCACGCACGCCACCTCGCGCACGTCGCCCCATGCCTTCACCTCGCGCACTTCGCCGCGCGCACGTCGTCCTGCGTACGTCGTGCTGCCCGCTTCGTCCGCGTGCTGCGTCCGCATGCTGCGTCCTGCACGCCGTCACGTCGGCCACGCCCACCGGTTCCGAGCCACGACGTGCGGCCCCGCCGGCGGCAATCCGCCTGACAGCGTTCCTGCTGCCGATACTCCTGCTCGTGCGCCTGTCGCGTACGGCTCCACAAGTTCCGGATCCGTTGCTCCAGGCCGTACCGCTTCGGGTCCCGCAACTCCGGGTCCCACCGGTTCGGGTCCCACCGGTTCGGGTCCCACTGGTTCAAGGCCTACTACTTCAAGTGCCACTGCTTCGCGGATCCCACTACTCCGCGGGTCCCACTGCTTCCGGCCCTACGACCAGCGGTCGTCCGACACCGGCCCTACGTCCATCGTTCGCACCTCTTCGGCGAACTTTTTCCGCGGCGCCTGCTCCCACGGGCTCTCACACATCCGCTCCCACTCTCGGGACCGTTCCCGAGCTCACAGCGGCGAACGAACTCCTCTACGCCGCCAGCCCCAGCTGCCCCCGACCCGCGGCACGACGCGGCGTCACGGCGACCGGACCGGAAGGCACCGTCACGGCCGGCTCGTTTCCGACGGCGGTACCGGCGTTCCCGGCAAGTGCGGCAGCAGTGGTGGAGCGGCGGACGGACGGGGTCTTGCCGTGGGCCTCGGCGCGGATCCGCTGCTTGATGGTCGGCGGGAGCGAACCTCCCCGCATCATCGCCCGCCACGTCCGGCGCGCCACCACCGCCGGCCGGCGCACGGCGGGGACCGCGGGAGCGGCAACCGCGGCGGCGGCCACCGGGGCCGTCTTCGAGGCGAGGCCGAGGAGGCCGAGGAGCGCCACCAGAGCGGCGAGGACGGTGGTCCAGATCGACGTGACGGTGCTGCGGTTGTTCATGACGAGCGCCTCATTTCGCGATGTTCCGACGGATGGATCTGAATACATTCGTCATGATGTGGTCGCAACCGGACGGCCCCCACAACGCGCGCCGATCTTCCGACAAACACCACTCGAAAGGCCCAAAAGGCACCAATCCACATCTGACAAGATCATGGAAAGACCGGCGCCGGACACCCGACGGGACAGGGGAAAAGCATGATCATCAAGCAGGAAACCTCTTTCGACGCAGGGGAGTTGCTCGCCCTCTACGACTCCGTCGAGTGGGAGGGCTACACCTCGGACCCGGAGCGTCTGCGCCGCGGCGTGGCCAACTCGCACCTCGTCCTGACGGCCCGGGACGAGTCGGGACGCCTCATGGGCCTGACCCGGACCATCTCCGACGACGAGCACGTCTGCTACGTCCAGGACCTGCTCGTCGACCCCGCCCACCACCGCAAGGGCATAGGCCGCGCGCTGCTCGAAGCACTGAAGGAGCGGTACCGGCACTGCCGCTTCTTCCTCCTCTCCACCGACCACGCGGCGTCCCCCGAGGGCAAGGTCAGCCACGCCTTCTACCGCGACCTGGGCTTCCTCTCCTATGAGGAGAAGGAAATGGCCGGCTTCGGCCTCCCCCGCAACCGCTGACGACCCGCCCGCCCACCCCGCCACCACCAGGACGTCGACCGTGTCCCTCACCCGCCTCAACCTCACGTCCGGGCGTGCGGCCGTGATCGCCGACATCCGCCTCACCTCGACGTACGGCGACATGCTGGAGGGCTACCCGTTCTCCCGCCTGAACGACATGAAGCTCAGCGCCCTGCTCCACCAGGCCACGCGAGCCTTCCCCGACCACCCGGTCCACGTCGTTCCGCCCCGTCGGGACCTCCCGGACCTCCCCGCCGGGGCCTTCGGCCCGGTCGAGACGCTGCCCCCGGTGGCCGTCATCGCCCTGCTCACCTCGGAACCCGTCGACCCGGCCCACAGCGACGTCTCCTTCTACTCGGCGCTCACCGTGGTCTGGCTCCAGGACGAGCCCGCGATCCCCTCCGGCGACACGGCCGCCCCCTCTCTCCTCGCCCTCCCCTGGACCGACCTCGCCCAGGACTACGAGCGCTAGCCGGGCTGATCACCACCACCGCACCCCCGAGTCCGCCCGGCAACCCGAGGAACTCCGCGCACGCGTTACCCCGACCCGGTGACCGCGCCACCGTCTGGCCGATCCGGGCCGCTCCTGGAAGCACTGTTCGGCTTGGCTGATCGGAAAAGAGTGACCTGGAGACGAAGGACGTCATCGACGAGGTGCGGTTGCCGTGCCGCGCCTCGGAGGAACTCACGCAGGGCGGAGTCCTCGAACATCAGCCGCTCCTGCGACCGTCCCCGCGCGGTAGGAACAGCGCGAGCGGAGAGGGCGTGACCCCTGAACGGGATCACGCCCTCTGACCTGCTGCTTCACTGAACTGGCGGTGGGTGTGGGATTTGAACCCACGGTGACATCGCTGCCACGACGGTTTTCAAGACCGTTCCCTTAGGCCGCTCGGGCAACCCACCTGGCCGGTACAGAGTACCGGGATGTGGGGGTGGGTGGGGTGGGTGTTCCGGGCGGGGTGGGGAGTCGGTCGGGTCAGGCCGTCTGGGCCTTGTCGTAGGCGGCCTTGGCCTCGTTGCCGAAGTAGGGGCCGAACATGCGGTTCGGGAAGAAGACGTAGCCGAAGCTGTTCACCGACACCTGGGTGCCGAGGCCGGTCGCCTCGTTGAAGTCCTGGAACCAGGGGCCTCCGCTGGAGCCACCGGTCATGTTGCAGCCGAGGCCGTGGTCCTTGGTGAGGAGGAAGTCCTTGCCGCTGTTCCCGCTGCAGTGGACGAGCTTGGAGCCGTCGTAGGGCGCGGCGGCGGGGAAGCCGAAGGAGTACATCTTCTTGTTGTAGCCCCCGTTGAAGAGGATGCCCTGGGCTCCGACGACCTGGCTGAGCTTCTGGCCGTTCAGCGGGGCGACGACGGCGAGACCGACGTCCATGTTCATGTCCTCGCTCGCCGCCCACTGGTCCGTGGCGAAGGTCTTCGTCGCGGACCACTGGCCGTAAGGCGCGTTGCCGTTGTCGTAGGCGGGCACGAAGACCCAGTTGGTGTGCCAGGCGCCCTGGTACTTCACGCAGTGGCCGGCGGTGATGACCGTGCTGCCGTTGGCGCTCGCGATCGAGTCGCCGGAGCAGGACGCGGTCCGGCCGCCCATGGTGAAGAAGACCCGGCCGGAGGTCTTCACGACCGCCCCGCCACCCGTCCAGGCGCCGCCCGGCTGCGGGAACGCCGCGGGGGCGGCGGCGACGGAGGTCGGGGCGGCGGTCGGGGTGGAGGCGGCCGTCGGGGCCACGAGGGTGGGCGGGCCGGAGGTCGGGAGCGCCGTCCGGACGGCGCCGGGAGCGGCCGTGACGTCGAGCGGGGCGGCCTGCCGCATCCGCTCCGCGGTCCAGAACCCCTGGCTGTGCTGCTGCCGGAACGAGGAGGGCGACGGTTCCGCGGCGGCCGAGGGGGTGGCCGCCGTCAGGGCCCCCGCGAGCAGGGTGCCCGCGGCGAGGAGGACGGACGCCGCCGTGCGATGACGATTCACGCAGGACTCCTTCTGCCGTGCCCGGACCGGTCCGGCCCGGGCAGGGTGGGGGTGAAGAGCTCTGTCGGTGCGGATCTGTCGGTGCGGATCTGTCGGTGCGGATCAGCGGATCAGCTGTGCGGATCAGTTGTACGGATCGGCTGTTGGGATCCGCCGTGCTGCCGTGCGATGGCCGGGGCAGAGTCGCACGGGGGCCGCGAGAAGTCAGCGGGCAGTCTGAACGTTCGGTCGGTTCCGGCCACGAAATGGCCAACTCCGCTTGTTCCGACGCCTCATACGGTGAGCAGGACCCCCACGTACGAGACCCCCGCCACCATCACCCACGCCCCCAGCCCCAGCACCGCGGCGCGCCCGCCCGTCCTGGCCAGTGTCGGTAGGTGCACGGCGCTCCCGAGGCCGAACAGGGCGGCCGCCAGCAGCGCCTCCTGGGCCGTGTGCGCCCACTCCAGCGCGGCGTCGGGCAGCACGCCCGTGGCGCGCAGCGCGGCCGCGGCCAGGAAGCCGGCCACGAACAGCGGCACCGGGGCGGGCCTGCGGCCCGAGGGAGTGCGCACCCCGCGTCGGCGGGCCCGTAGCGACAGGGCCACGGCGGCCACCAGCGGTGCCAGCAGGGCCACCCGCATCAGCTTGACCAGGACGGCCTCGCCGAGCGCGCCGGGGCTCGCCGTCTGCGCCGTCGCCACGACCTGCCCGACGTCGTGGACGCTGGCGCCCACCCACCGGCCGAAGGCCGGGTCGGAGAGGCCCAACGGACCTTGGAGCAGCGGCAGAACGGCGATGGCGAGGGTTCCGCAGAGGGTGACGAGGGCCACCGAGGAGGCGACGTCCTCCTCGTCGCTGCCGGAGACCTGGCTCACCGCGCCGATCGCCGAGGCGCCGCAGATCGAGTAGCCGGTGGCGATCAACAGGGGTTGGTCGCCGGGGAGTCCGAGGCGGCGGCCCAGCCAGAGCGTGCCGAAGAAGGTGGCCGCGACGACGCCGGTCACCATCAGTACGGTCGCCCAGCCCAGCCTGACCACCTGGTCGAGGCCCAGGCCCAGGCCGAGCAGGACGATGCCGATCCGCATCAGTCGCCGGCCCGCCAGGGACAGACCGGGGCGGGCGGGGCCCCGTACGACGGTCCGCAGACCGGGGAGGTGGGCGACGGCGATGCCCAGCACGACGGCGGCGGTGAGCATCGGCACCGCCGGGACCAGCAGGTGCACGCCCCAGGCCACCAGAGCGCCGGCCGCGGCCAGGATCAACCCCGGCCAGGAGCGGGGTGTTTCACGTGAAACGCGGGGTGTTTCACGTGAAACATCGAGCAGCCGCACCCGCTCCGGCCGGTGCGGGGTGCGGTTCAGCAGTGCCATCAGTCCACCGGCTCCGGGTAGACCCGGCGGACACTGCTGCCCAGCCGGGCCACGTCGGCGCCGTAGACGTGCAGGGAGATCGCCGTCGTACGACAGGAGTTGCGGACCTTGTGGATGTCGCCGGGCGGGGCGAAGCCGCACACGTCGCCCTGGCCGTTGACCACCTGCTCGGTCGCCACCAGCCGCGCGGGCGCCGTCGGGGACGCCGCCGGGGCGAGCCGGTAGCGGATCTCGCTCTCCGCGCCCTCGTGGACCCCGGCGACGCACCAGGAGACGTGGTCGTGGATGGAGGTCTCCTGGCCGGGCAGCCACACCAGGGCGACGACCGAGAAGCTGCCGTCCGGTTCGGTGTGCAGGATGTGCTGCCGGTACCGGTCGGGGTGGCCTTCGCGCTGCCCCTCGGTGAGCAGGTCGGGGGTGCCCAGGTGGGGGGCGAGCCGTTCTCCGACCAGGTAGGCGGTCAGGTCGGGGGCCAGGCCCCGGTCCACGACCCTGCGTATCTCACTGACGAGGGCGGCCATCCTCGCGGTCGTTCGGGCCGGCGTGGTGGTGGTCATACGAGCAGCGTCCGCCCGGCCGTCCATCACGTCCAACGCCAGTTCTGCCCTGAAAACCCAAGCTCCGCTTATGGGTTGGGCAGGGTCGGCTCCGCCGGATCAGCAGCCGACGCGGTTCGACGCCGCCTGCTTCAGCGCGTCCAGCACCACGGCCGTCGCCGGGATCCTCAAGTGGTCGCGGTACACGTAGGCGGCGATGTGTCGGCGGGCCGCCGGCTGGAGCACGCGCCCGCAGACCCGGTTGAGCGAGAGCGAGGGCAGCACCAGCGCGGGCATCATGGCCACGCCCAGGCCCTGTGCGACGAGGCTCTGGACCACGAGGTTGTCGTCGGTCGCGAACCGTATGTCGGGGACGAAGCCCAGCTCCGCGCATTCGTGCAGCAGGTTCGCCTGGCAGCGCGGGCAACCGGCGATCCAGCGTTCCTCGGCGAGATCGCCGAGGTGGACGGCCCGGCGGCGGGCCAGCGGGTGCCCGGTCGGAAGCAGGACCGTCAGCTGGTCCTCCAGCAGCCTGACCTCGGCGACGTCCTCGGGAATCTCCTCGTGCAGGCCCGGATAGGTGAAGGCCAGGGTGATGTCGCACTCGCCGCGCTGGAGCCGGCGCAGCGACTCGGGCGGTTCCCCTTCGAGCAGTTCGACCTGTACGCCGGGGTGGTCCTTGGCGAGTTGGCTGAGGGCTTCCGGGACGAGGGTGGCGTTGGCGCTGGGAAAGCCGCAGACGCGTACGCGGCCGGTGCGCAGGCGCGTGTAGGCCTTCAGCTGGGCCTCGGCGGCCGAGAGGCTGCCCAGGATGGACTCGGCGTGGCGGGCCAGGGACTCACCGGCCTCGGTGAGTTTCATCCTCCGGCCGACCCGGGTGAACAGCGGTGTGCCCACGGCGCGTTCGAGCGCCTTCATCTGCTGGGTGATCGCAGGCTGCGTGTACCCGAGGACGCGCGCGGCCGCCGAGTAGGACCCGGCGGCGACCACTTCATGGAATGTCCGTATGTGCCGTGAATCGAACACGACCGAAGCATAAGCGGATGTTGGGAGGGGCCGTAAGCGGAATCCCGCCCACGGCCCCTGCCATCAAGCCTGTCTCATCGCCCCGTCGACCCGAGGTCCACCGGCGCGATCCGCGCGCTACTTGTCGCCGACGCGCGAGCCGAGCGTGATGTCGACCGTGGTGGGCTTGCCGTCGCGCTGGTAGGTGAGCTTCACGGTGTCGCCGGGCTTGTACGTCCAGATCATGCTGATCAGGGTCGGGCCGCTGTCGACGGGCTTGCCGCCGAACTCGGTGATGAGGTCGCCGGGCTTGAGGCCCGCCTTGCCGGCCGGGCCGTTCGGGTCGACGAGCTCGTTGGCGGGGGCGCCCTGCTCGGAGACCTTCGCGCCGTCGGCCTTCGCCTGGAGGTCGACGGAGACCGAGATCACCGGGTAGACCGGCTTGCCCGTCTTGATCAGCGACTCGGCGACGTTCTTGGCCTGGTTGATCGGGATGGCGAAGCCGAGGCCGATCGAACCGGCCTGGCCGCCACCGAAGCCGCCGTTGCCCGCGGACTGGATCGCCGAGTTGATGCCGATCACGGCGCCGCGGCCGTCGAGCAGCGGACCGCCGGAGTTGCCCGGGTTGATCGAGGCGTCCGTCTGCAGGGCGCTCATGTACGAGTTCTTGCTGCCGGAGCCGTCGCCGGAAGCCACCGGACGGTTCTTGGCGCTGACGATGCCGGTGGTGACCGTGTTCGACAGGCCGAACGGTGCGCCGATCGCGATGGTCGCGTCGCCGACGGCCACCTTGTCGGAGTCCCCGAGCGCGAGCGGCTTGAGGCCGGCGGGCGGGTTCTTCAGCTTCAGGACGGCGACGTCGTAGCCCTGGGCCCGGCCGATCACCTCGGCCTCGTACTTCTTGCCGTCGGAGAAGATCGCGGAGACCTTGCCGCCGTTCGCGGCGGAGGCGACCACGTGGTTGTTCGTGAGGATGTGGCCCTGCTGGTCGTAGACGAAGCCGGTGCCGGTGCCGCCCTCGCCGTCCCCCGCCGAGGACGAGGACGATGCCTCGATGGTGACGACGCTGGGCAGCGACGCGGCGGCGAGGCCGGCGATCGAGCCGGAGTCCCGCTTGAGGTCCTTGGGGGTGCTCGCGCTGATCGTCGTCGAACCGGAGCCGCTTTCGCTCCGCTCGGCCGCCCAGTACCCGATGCCGCCGCCGACGCCGCCGGCGAGCAGGGCCGCGACGAGCACGCCCGCGATCAGGCCGCCCTTGCCCTTGGGCTTGGGGGGAGGGGTTCCGTCGGTGCCGAGCGGCGCGCCCCAACCGCCGCCGCCGTGGCCAGCGGCCCCGTACGCGGGAACCGCGGGCGGGGGAGGCGGCCAGCCCTCGGCGCCGTACGCGGCCGTGCGGGCGGGCTGCCCGTAAGGCGGCGCCTGGGCGTAGCCCTGGGCGGGCGCGGCCGGGTCCACGGGGGCGGCCGGCGCGTGGTCCGGGGCCTGCGGCGGCGCCGGCGGCGCGGTCGGCGGAAGCTGCTGGGTCCGCTCGACGCCCGGGGCCGGCTCGGCCGGGGTCCCGGGGATCCGGTCGGCCGGAGCCGCGTCGGGCGTGGAAGCGGCCACCGGCACGGGAGGTGCGGACGGGGCCGCGGGGGGCGTCGGGGCCGCGGTGCCCTCGTTCTCGGTGCTCACAGCGCTCTCTCCTCGTCACACACGGCTTACACACGGCTTATACGGCTGGCACAGCTGTTGGAAATATCTGGCGATATCGACCCGACATCGGTCCGACTAAACGTTCGACGCGCCGCACAAGTTCCAGGGTGAAGCCTTTCCCATGACCCGTCAGAGCACTGTAAGCCGGACCTGTGCGTCTGCGCCCCATCCTTTATCCCTGACATTTCGGGCGCATCCCCAGGACTCGCCCCGACGCGCGGGTGCGCCACGATGGCACCATGACCGGGTGACCCACGCAACGCCGCGCCCCATCCAGGTCGTCGCCCACCGCGGCGCCTCGGAGGATGCCCCCGAGCACACCCTGGCCGCCTACCGGAAGGCCATCGAGGACGGCGCCGACGCCCTCGAATGCGACATCCGGCTGACCGCCGACGGCCATCTGGTCCTGGTCCACGACCGCCGGGTGAACCGTACGTCGAACGGTCGCGGCGCCGTCTCGGCCCTGGAGCTGGCCGACCTCACCGCCCTCGACTTCGGATCCTGGAAGGACCGCGAGGAGTCCCCCGACTGGGACTCCGATCCCGAGCGCACCTCCGTCCTGACCTTGGAGAGGCTGCTGGAGCTGGTGTCCGACGCCGGCCGGCCGGTCCAGCTGGCGATCGAGACGAAGCACCCCACCCGCTGGGCCGGACAGGTGGAGGAGCGCCTCCTCTTCCTGCTCAAGCGCTTCGGCCTGGACGCCCCGCCCGCCGACGGCCCCCACCCGGTCCGGGTCATGAGCTTCTCCGCCCGCTCCCTGCACCGGGTCCGGTCCGCCGCCCCGACGATCCCGACCGTGTACCTGATGCAGTTCATCTCGCCCCGGATGCGCGACGGCCGACTGCCCGCCGGGGTCCGGATCGCCGGACCCGGCATGCGGATCGTGCGCAGCCACCCCGGGTTCATCCGCAAGCTCCAGACCGCGGGGCACTCCGTACACGTATGGACCGTGAACGAACCCGAAGACGTTCAGCTGTGCGCTGACCTGGGCGTGGAAGCAATCATCACGAACAGACCCCGTCAGGTTCTGTCACAACTGGGACGCTGACGTCCCTATTTGCCCACCATCACAGGCGACCCGTCCGTGACGGGGTGTGCTCCGGCGCATCCGCTCCGCGATCGGTGGTCATGAATGCGTCGGAGGACCCGGTTGTGGCGGTTTCCGGTCCAGGCCATTGGGGCATCCAGATCATGGCGTGGGGCTAAGGAGGTACCGGGGGTGGCGTTGGTGATGGCACAAGAAGTGCCCACGTCTTCGTGCATGGACGTGTCCCATGGTCCGGCGGGCGTGGGCAAGGCGAGACACCGCATGCGCGAACAACTTCGCATCAGCGGCCTGTCCGAATCAGTCGTGGACGATGCCGTACTGATCCTTTCCGAACTGCTCAGCAATGCCTGCCGACACGGCCGGCCCCTGGGTTCGCGGGAGATCGGCGACGGGGAAATACGCGCCGCGTGGCGCGTCGACAAGGCGGGACGACTGACGGTCGAGGTCACGGACGGCGGCGGTCCCACCCGCCCGGTTCCGTCCACGCCCTCGGTCACCGCCCGCGGCGGTAGAGGGCTGAACATCATCAGCGCCCTGGCCCAGGACTGGGGCGTCCGGGACGGGGCCGCGGGCGAGGTCACCGTGTGGGTCATCGTTGCCCGTGGGGCGCGGCACGACGATTTCGCTACGCGCGTCACTGCCCCGGCGATCGGCTTCGCATCGGCCTTCGACGATCTGGATCCGTGACGGGGATCCCGCGAACGGGACCGTCCGCACCGACCATCCGCACCGTCCCGCGTCCCGCGTCCCGCGCACCATCCGCATCGATCCCCGCAGTACTCGGTCATCCGCGCGGGCGGCCGTCCGGGAGCGCACGCCGACCGTGCTCCCGGCCGCACCCCACCGGTTCCGGCGGTACGAACGGCTAGGCTCGCGACCAGAGAGACCGCCGTACCGCCGCAACCGGGAGACACCCACGATGGCCAAGAAGCGCCCCGCCGCGAAGACCGCGAAGCCGCAGCTCAACAACGGGGAGATCCCGGTTGTGGGCGCGCGCGAGCCCTGTCCCTGCGGATCCGGTCGCCGCTACAAGGCCTGCCACGGCGCGGCCGCCGCGCACGCCGTCACCGAGCACGTGCAGCGTCCCTTCGAGGGGCTGCCCGGCGAATGCGACTGGGTGGCGCTGCGCGAGCTCGTGCCCGCGGCCACGATCCCGCTGACCCTCAAGGACGGACTGCCCGAGGGCGTCCCGTCCGTCACGCTGGTGACCGTACTGCCCATGGCGTGGCCGGCCCTGCGCCGCGAGGACGGCTCCGTCCTGCTCGGCCTGCAGAACGACTCGACCACCGGTGACCTGGCCCGCGACATGGCCGACACCCTGGAGCGCGCGCTCGTGGCGGACCCGGGAACGCCGGTTCCGGCCCGTCGAGTTCCGGCCGAGGGCACCCGCCTGCAGGATCTGCTGGACCCGGACGGCGTTTTCGAGCCGGTTGTGCACAGCGGCTTCGAATTCTGGATTCCGGAGTCGGAAAGCGCCCAGACCTCCTCCCCGGAGATCGCCGCCTCGCTGGAACGCGCCAACGCGGCCGCCATCCCGACGGTCAAGCTGGAGGGCGTCGACGCGGCCTACTGGTGCGAGACCCCGGACAAGAACCACCTGCGCTGGGTCATGCCCCACCCCGAGGAGAAGCTGCTCGACGCGCTGGCGCGACTGCACGCCGCGGGCACCTCCTCGCTCGGCGAGGGCACCAAACTCGTGGGCTCCTTCCGGGCGCACGGCCTCGTCGTCCCCGTCTGGGACCTGCCCACCGGGGTCTCCGCCGACGACGTGGAGAAGCCGGCGGCCGAGTTCGCCGAGCGCCTCGCCACGGCCCTGTCCGCGGACGCCCCGCTCACCGCCGAGGAGCGCCGCGCACGCGGTGGCCTCACGAACCGCCAGGTGACGCTCAGCTGACGTCCCGGGCCGCGCGGGAGCCGTGATGGCGACCGCAACTCCCTCTAATCGCCTGCAAATCGGTGTCTGAATATCAGAGATCGAATTTGCGAACAGGCGATCTCTTGTTACCGTTCTTGTAGCCCGGTCGCTGGTGCATCCCCCGTCGCCAGCGACCGGGCCCTTCCATTTCAGGCTGCGGTCAACCGTCGCCCGGCTCCGGTGAGTTGCTCCCGGACCGCAGGAGCAGCTGCCCTTCCTCATCCGGAACTGCAAATTCCGCTACGGCCGAGTAGTCGATCGGCTTTCCGGCGGACTCCTCCTGCGGCGTCTCGCACAAACCCGGTTCGTCCCCCGCACCGACGACACAGCGGATCTGCACCGTGCGCCCCTCCGGCCCCATGACGGTCAGCACGGCGTCCAGGGTCCGCCCGCTGGTGTTGCGGTAGTAGCTGCGCCCCCAGGTCTGCCCCCCGCTCTCCAGGACACAGGTCTGCGCCTCCACCCCGTGCGGGGAGGAGAGTTCCGGACCGCACCGGGTGTCCGTACGGGGCCGCACGTCCGGCCCGGGACGCGACGGGAGGACCTCGCGCTCGACCGACCGCGCGGCATCCGCGGTACGGGCCGCCACCGGCGTGCGGGAAGGGGTGGAAAGCCCGAGCGAGGAGAGCAACCCCCCGCCTTTTCCGTCATCCTGACCGGCGAAATCCGGCCCGGCGATCGCACCGGCGAGGGGAAGCGACAAGATGACCAGCACACCGGCGCCGATACCGATCAGGCGGAGATTCATTCGCCGAAGATAGCGACGCCGGAAAGGGCCCCGGAGATCCCCGCGCCCAATTCCCTTGGAAACCGGCCCTGCTGGCACCCGTACGAGTGATGCGGAGGCCACCGGGATCTCCCGGCGCCCGCCCGCACGTTCCCTTCCCGGGTCACCGCGCTCAGTAGGCGAGCCGGCTGCCACCGCCCGGGGCGCCGCTGCTCGCCTCCACGAGCGCGTCCACGACCGCCTCGACGTCCGGCAGCCACGGTCCGCCCCGCCCCGTCGCGGGTTCGCGTTCCCAGCAGACCTGCCCACCGCCCGACGCGGTGGAGGGCGGCAGCAACAAGTAGCCGCCCTCGCCGTGGAAACGCAGCGAGGCGGGCACGTGGTCCTTGGCGTAGAGGAGTTCGCCGAGCCGCTCCAGCGAGTACGGCGCCACCAGCAGCGCCCACCGGGTCGGCGTGGCGACGATCGGACCCAGACGCATGCCCTGCGCGTCCAGCCGTACGACGGCGCGCGCGGCGGCGACGGCCGGCAGGCTCACCGCGCACGGCGCGGTGCCGCCGGTGGCCATCAACAGGGGCGCACTGGGCCGCTTGGCCCACCACCAGGCCACCATTCGGGGGTCGGTGGTGGCGGCGAGCAGTCCGGGGTCGAAGGGGTGCGCGCCCGGCACCACGCAGTCGGGGTCGGGGCAGGCGCAGCGCGCACTGTCCGCGCCGGCCCGGCCCACGCCCGGGAGCACGGGCCACCGCAGGAGCGTGGCGCAGGTGAGCGCCGCGTCGAGCGGGGTGGGACCCGCGGCCGCGGAGGCGGCGCGCGGGGTCCTCAACCGGTCGCGGAGCCGCTGGAGACGCCTTCCGAGGATCTCGCGCATGAGCGCTCGTTCCTTTCCGTTGAACGCCGAGGGGCCACATCACACCATGTGAGCGGTGTTTCACCACACGTACACGTTTCGCGTCACTGTCCGCCGGAAGCAGGTTCACACGGTTCGTGCAGTTTCTTACGGGTCCATCAAACGTCCGGCGGGGGCGGAGAGCGACCCGCACCGGTGTCGAGACCGGCTGCCGCCGCTAAGGACGACGGCACGTGCCGGGCGGTTCCCGGCGGTGCCGGGAGGCGTCAACTGACCCTGGGCACTACCGATTACGTACCCGAAGCCCCTGCGACGCCCGCCCAGTCGATCGCAAAAACCGTCCGCTTCCCGCTTTTTCCGGCCAAGTTTTAGCCCTGGCCGGACAGTGAGTTGTCGTCCCTCGGACACCAGGATTCCCGCTGGCGCCATGCTGGACATCGCTCCTCGTGTGCGTGTAGATGTAAATCCATCGATGGCGGCGCAGCACGATCTGGGGGTTTGCGATGCTATATGGCGAATCGCACCAGGTGGAAAGGCGGACGCCATGAGCGCCCCGCATCTGCCGAAAGTGGCTGGAATCGATCCAGCAGTTACAGCGTCAGCGCAGACTCCGGCGCCCACGCCCGCTTCCACGCCCGTACGCACCACCCCCGCCCAGGCCGCCCAGCCTGCCGCGAGCAGCGTCATCCAGGACCGGCTGGCGGGCATGGTCTCCGACCTCACCACCCTCCACGAACTCACCGAGCGCCTCGCCCGGGCCAGTGACCTCGACTCCTCCCTGCAGGAGTTCCTGCGGGCCGGAGCCGCCCTGGTCGGCGCGCGTCGCGGCCTGGTGGTCCTGGAACCCTCCGACGGGCTCGGCCCGACCACCACCATCGGCCTCGGCCTGGGACGCGCCGACCTCGGCCACATCGAGACGGTGCCGCGCAGCGCCACCTCCTACGGCCGCATCCTCGACGGACTCCCCGACGCCCACGGCGGGTCCGAGGTGCTCCCCGAGCCCGGCACCGCGCCGGCCGGCACCGGCACCGGTGGGCACGAGCCCTCCATCGACCCCCGCCACCGCGAGGTCGCGGCCCGGCTCGGCTACGCGGCCAGCTACGCGCTGCCGCTGACCGCCGACGCCACCGGCCGGCTCGGCGCGGCCGTCTGGCTCTACGACGAACAGGCCGAACCCAGCGAGCGTCAACGCGACCTCGCCGGGCTCTACGTCCGGCACGCCGCCGAGCACCTGGCGCGGATGGTCGAGGTGGACCGCTCCCGCACCCGGTTGGCCACGGTCGCCGAGGAACTGCTGCCCAGCAGGCTGCCCCGGATCGCCGGGGTGCAGCTCGCCGCCCGGCACCACACCGGACCGCGCGGCGGCGGCGACTGGTACGACGCCCTCCCGCTGCCCGAGGGCGCGATGGGACTGGCCGTCGGCTCCGTCACCGGTTCCGGGCCGAGCGCCGTCGCCGCGATGGGACGGCTGCGGGCCTCGCTGCGCGCGTACGCCGTCATGGAGGGCGAGGACCCCGTCGCCGTCCTGTCCGACCTCGAACTGCTGCTGCGCCTGACCGAGCCCGCCCGCTCGGCGACCGCGCTCTTCGCGTACTGCGAGCCCGCCTCCCGGAAGGTCATCCTGGCCGGCGCCGGGCACACCCCGCCCCTGCTGATCGGCGAGCGGCGCACCGAGTACGTGGAGACCTCGCTCTCCGCACCGCTGGGGATGCTCGCCTGCTGGGAGGCCCCGAGCGTGGAGATCGAGCCCGCTTCGGGAGAAACGGTGCTGCTCTACACCGACGGGCTGCTGCGCCGCACCGGTGACGCCATGGACCGTGCGTACGCCCGGCTGCACGCGGCGGCCGCGGGTGTTCCCCGTACCGTCCGGGACGACCCGGGGGCCATCTGCGACCACATCCTGAGGACCGTGCTGCCCGGGGAGGACCCGGCCGCGCCCTCGGCGGACCCGGACGAGGACGTGGTGCTGCTCGCCGTCCGGTTCGACTGAGCGGCTCCGGTCGACCTGGACGGGGGAGCACACGGCCACGGAAGACGATCGTCCGGTTTGACTGATATGTCACAGGTCCCGCCGGACGCCTTCTCTTCGCACATACGATGGATGAGGTCCATACCCGGTACCTGCATGTCGTAGCAGCTGAGGAGAAGACGTGGCTGACGAGCTCACCCCGGAGACCCCGGAAGAAGAGCAGCCCCAGAAGAAGCACAAGCAGCGCAAGAACGGGCTGTACCCGGGCGTCAGCGAAGAACTCGCGGAAAGCATGCGCACCGGCTGGGCCGACACCGAACTCCGCGGCCTGGAGCCCATCGCCCAGGCGACCCACACCGCCGAGCGCCGCGCCGCGCTGTCGGCGCGCTTCCCCGGAGACCGCCTCGTCATCGCGGCCGGCCGGCTGAAGACCCGCTCGAACGACACCGAGTACCCGTTCCGCGCCTCGACCGAGTACGCGTACCTCACCGGTGACCAGACCGAGAACGGCGTCCTGGTCCTGGAGCCCACGGGCGAGACCGGGCACACCGCCACGATCTACCTGCTGCCCCGCTCCAACCGCGAGAACGGCGAGTTCTGGCTCTCCGGCCAGGGCGAACTGTGGGTCGGCCGCCGCCACTCCCTCACCGAGGCCGAGCAGCTCCTGGGCATCCCGGCCAAGGACGTCCGCGAGCTCGCCGAGGCCCTCGCCGAGGCGGAGGGCCCGGTCCGCAACGTCCGGGGCCACGACTCCGTCGTCGAGACCGCCCTCACCGACAAGGTGACCAAGGAACTCGACGAGGAACTGCGCGTCTACCTCTCCGAGGCCCGCGCAGTGAAGGACGCCTTCGAGATCGGCGAGCTCCAGAAGGCCGTCGACTCCACCGTCCGCGGCTTCGAGGACGTCGTGAAGGTCCTCGACAAGGCCGAGGCCACGTCCGAGCGCTACATCGAGGGCACCTTCTTCCTGCGCGCCCGCGTCGAGGGCAACGACGTCGGCTACGGCTCCATCTGCGCCGCCGGCCCGCACGCCTGCACCCTGCACTGGGTCCGCAACGACGGCGACGTCCGCTCCGGCGACCTGCTGCTCCTCGACGCCGGTGTGGAGACCCACTCCCTCTACACCGCCGACGTCACGCGCACCCTGCCCATCAGCGGCAGCTACACCGACATCCAGCGCAAGATCTACGACGCGGTGTACGAGTCCCAGGAAGCCGGCATCGCCGCCGTCAAGCCGGGTGCCAAGTTCCGCGACTTCCACGACGCCTCGCAGCACGTCCTCGCGGAGAAGCTCGTCGAGTGGGGCCTGCTGGAGGGACCCGTCGAGCGCGTCCTGGAGCTCGGCCTGCAGCGCCGCTGGACCCTGCACGGCACCGGCCACATGCTCGGCATGGACGTCCACGACTGCGCCGCCGCGCGCACCGAGGCGTACGTCGACGGCACGCTGGAGCCGGGCATGTGCCTGACCGTCGAGCCGGGCCTGTACTTCCAGGCCGACGACCTGACCGTGCCCGAGGAGTACCGGGGCATCGGAGTCCGGATCGAGGACGACATCCTCGTCACCGAGGACGGCAACCGGAACCTGTCGGCCGGCCTGCCGCGCACCTCGGACGACGTCGAGGCGTGGATGGCCCGCCTCAAGGGCTGAGTCCCGAGCCGAGCCCCCGGGCCGGTACCGGTTCTGCGGCCCGTGGTCGCACGGCCCGTGTTCTGCGGTGGGCGGGATCCCCTACGGGGGGTCCCGCCCACCGGCGCGTTTCAGGCGGTCGCGGCGGTCGCGATGGTCGCCGTGGTCGCGGTGCCGGTGCCGGTGCCGGTGCCGCGGTCAGGACACCTTCAGCAGCGCGTCGTCGCGCCACTTCAGCATCTTGTCGAAGCTCACCACGGCGCCCCGGCCCGGCCGGTTGCGGAAGCGCACGTGGTCGGCGAGTTCCTCGATCAGGTGCAGGCCCCGGCCGTGCTCGGCCAGGGAGGGTCTGCGACGGGCCACCGTCGCGGCCGGGAACCCCGGGCCGGAATCGGATACTTCGATGCGGCAGCGGTCCCCGTCCAGGTAGGCCGTGACGTGATACGCCCCGGTCCCGTCCGAATCGTCGGAACCATCCCCGTCGCCGCCGACGGAACCGTCCGGGGCGTCGATGTCGGAGGAGCCGCAGCGGGGGCCCGCCCCGCGGCCGCCGTGCTCCACCGCGTTCGCGCACGCCTCGGTCAGTGCCACCGACAGGTCGAAAGAGATGTCCGGGTCCACCCCCGCGGTCTCCATCGTCCCCAGCAGCAGTCGCCTGGCGAGCGGCACGCTCGCAGCTTCGCGCCTCAAGTGGAGAGACCACCAGATGCTCATACGGTTACCTATTGCCGCCCCGGGTGGACCGTAAGCCCCTCACAGCCGGCGGAGCCCTCATTCGGCCGATGCGGCACTCCCGGGAAGCCGTGTACGCAGGAGCCTTCGCGTCGCGCGGGCGCACCCGTCGCCGCCGCCTCCGCCGCCCTCGTCGCCACCTCCGCCACGGCTTCCGTCGTGGCTTCCGTCGCCGCCTTCGCTGACCCCGACCTGACCGGAGGCCCCAACTCAAAGGTCCCTTGCGCACCTGCCGTATGCAGGGCCTAAGCGCAGTGCGATGATGGCCCGGCCATGACTGCCCCCCACACGACGCGCACCGGAGCCGGGCTCCGGACCACCCGGGCCGCGGTGTTCGCCGCGGTCTGCGTCGTGCTGTCCGTGGTGGGCCACGTCATGGCCTCGTGCGCATCCGTACCGTGGTGGGCGCTGGTCTCCGCCTTCGTCGCCGTGTTCGCGGTCGCGGCCCCGCTCTCCGGACGTCGGCGTTCGCCGGGCGGCATCGCCGCCGCGCTCGCCCTCGGCCAGGTCGGGTTGCACACCCTCTTCGGCCTCGGCCAGCACGGCGAAGCCGCCGCGCGGGCAACGGCCGCGGACTCCGACACCTCCCTCGCGGCGCTCGCCGCCCGGCTGGTCTGCGGGGGCAACTCCGTGCCGCTCAGCCCGGCCGACGCCCGGAGGATCCTGGAGGCCGCCAGCCTCGACCCGACCGCACTGGCCGGACGGGCCGCCGCCGCACAGGGTCACGCGGCCCACGAGCACCTGGCGGACGCCGCCGGGCAGCAGGCGACCGGGCTGTTCAGCCCGGCCATGCTCGCCGGGCACCTGCTGGCCGCGCTGGCGGCCGGCTGGCTGTTGGGCCGGGGGGACGCCGCACTGGTCCGTCTCCTCGAACTGTCCCGGCTGTCCGCCGAAGCCGACCCCGTGCGTCCGCTGCGCGCCGCGCTGGCGTTCGTACGCGCCCTCGCCACCGGGATCCCGGGCGCGCCCGTCCGTACCCGGCGCGCCGGGCGCGGTTCCGCCGCGCCCGCGGTGGCGACCGGCCGCGAAGCGCTCCAGCACACGGTGATCAGGCGCGGACCACCTCCGGCCCTCGCCCTCGCAGCCTGACGCGGCACCCACACCCCGGAGCACACAGCCACGGGAGCACCGGTGCCGCGACCTCCGCGCGCGCCCGTGTGCGGAGCCCGTCACCCCTGCCTCCGTGGAGTGTTCCCGCCATGAAGACCTCTCGCGTCTCCTTCGCCGCCGCCATCGCCGCCGGCACCGTCCTCGTCCTGTCCGCCCCCGCCTTCGCGCACGTCGGCGTGCAGCCCGGCGAAGCCACCAAGGGCGGCTACGCGACGATCAACTTCAAGGTCCCCAACGAGCGCGACAACGCGTCGACCACGCAGTTGGAGGTCAGCTTCCCGATCGACCAGCCGCTGACGTCCGTCATGCCGCAGGACATCCCCGGCTGGACCGTGAGCGTCGAGAAGAGCAAGCTCGACAAGCCGCTCACCGTGCACGGCAAGCAGATCAACGAGGCCGTCACGAAGGTGACCTGGTCCGGCGGCAAGATCGAGCCCGGCAAGTTCCAGCAGTTCCCGGTCTCCGTCGGCAAGCTTCCGGAGAACGCCGACCAGATGGTCTTCAAGGCGATCCAGACGTACGACAACAACGAGGTCGTCCGTTGGATCGAGGAGGCCAAGGAAGGCGCCCCGGAGCCGCAGACCCCCGCGCCCGTGCTGAAGCTGACCGCCGCCAAGGGCGACGACCACCACGACTCCGGCGACAAGAAGGCCGACGAGGCGAAGGCCTCCGGCAAGGACGACAAGGCGGCCGGCGACCACCACGACGAGGCCGCCAAGAGCTCCGACACGACCGCCCGGGCCCTCGGCATCGCGGGCATCGTCATCGGCCTCGGTGGCGTCGCCTTCGGGATCGCCTCGCGTCGGCGCGCTTCCTGACCCGTCGCGGACGCAGGCCGTGTCATTTCGAGAACATCCGCACCTTCCCCGATCACAGGGACATTCCTCCATGCGCACCACACGTGTGACGGTCGCCGCCCTCGCGGTGGCGACCGCCCTCGCCCTCACCGCCTGCGGCGGTGGAAAGACCGAGAACACCGGCTCGGTCACCCAGATCACCGGTGAGAAGAAGGCCGGGGCCGCGACGGTCCTCGACCGCCCCTTCGACAAGCCCGAGCTCGTCCTGACGGACACCACCGGCAAGCCGTGGAACCTGCGCGAGCAGACCAAGGGCAAGCCGACGCTCATCTACTTCGGCTACACCAAGTGCCCGGACGTCTGTCCTCTGACGATGAGCAACATCGCCGTCGCCAAGAAGGCACTGCCCAAGGCCGACCAGGACGACCTCCGGGTCGTGTTCGTCACCACCGACCCCGAGCGGGACACTCCCGAGTCGCTCGGCGCGTGGCTCAAGGCCCAGGATCCGTCCTTCGTCGGACTGACGGGGGACTTCGCCACCATCCAGGCCGCGGCGCGCTCGCTCGGCATCGGCATCGAGGCCGCCAAGAAGGAGGCCAACGGGGACGTCGTCTCCATGCACGGTGCCCAGGTCATCGCGTTCTCGCCCAAGACCGACGAGGGCTACGCCCTCTACGGCGAGGGCACCACCGTCGATGACTACACCAAGGACATGCCGAAGCTCGTCAAGGGACTGAACCCGTGAACCACCGCACCACCCGTACCCTCGCCGCCGCCCTCTCCCTGACGGCCGCGCTCGCCATATCCGGCTGCTCGTCCGACTCCTCAGACGGCGGCAAGCCCGGGTTGACGGTCAGCGGGGCCTTCATCCCCGAACCGGTCAACGCCGAGATGGCCGGCGCGTTCATGGTCATCAAGAACGACTCGAAGACCGCCGACAAGCTGACCGGCGTCACCAGCCCCCTCTCGGACGATGTTCAGATCCACGAGACCAAGGACCAGAAGATGCGGCAGGTCCAGTCGATGGACGTGCCCGCCAACGGTGAGCTGAAGCTGACGCGGGGTGGCAACCACGTCATGTTCATGGGTCTCAAGAGCAAGCCGGCCGTCGGGGACAAGGTCACCGTCGAGCTCCGGTTCGAGAAGGCCGACCCGGTCAAGGTCGAGGTCGACGTGAAAGAGCGGACCTACAACGCACAGAACTCCAACGCCCACTGACGGACCGAGGAACTGACACGCCATGACGGCCACCGCCCCCGCCCCTTCGCCCGCCCGGGTCCGCATCACGGCACTCCTGCCGCGGCTCGCGCTGGTCCTCGCAGCCCTGCTGGCAACCCTGTTCACCGCGGCCGCACCGGCCTCGGCACACGCCGCACTCACCGCGAGCGACCCGCAGGACGGGGCGGTGGTCGCCACGGCACCCGCCCAGGTCACCCTCTCCTTCTCGGAGCAGGTCGCCATGGGCGACGACTCCATCCGCGTCATGGACCCGCAGGGCAGGCGCGTGGACACCGGCGAGCTCCGTGACATGTGCAGCGGCTCGGTCATCCGGTACGGAACCGCCCTGCACGCCGGCCTGCCCAACGGCACCTACACCGTCGCCTGGCAGGCCGTCTCCGCCGACAGCCACCCGATCTCCGGTGCCTTCACCTTCTCCATCGGCGCCCCCTCGGCCACCGACGTCTCCCTGCCGACCCAGCAGGCGGGCGGCGGACCGGTCGGCATCGCGTACGGGATCGCCCGGTACGCCGCCTACGCCGGGTTCACCATCCTCGTCGGCGGCGCGGCCTTCATCCTGCTGTGCTGGCGCCGCGGCTCCGCCGAACGGTCGCTGCAGAAGCTCGTCCTGCGCGGCTGGGTCACCCTCACCGCGGCAACCCTGGCGATGCTGGCGCTCCGCAACCCGTACACGGGCTCGGGCAAGTTCGCCGACGTCTTCGACCTCGACGGGCTGCAAGCCGTTCTGGAGACCAAGACCGGCGCCGCGTTCGTCTCCCGGCTGCTGCTCCTCGGCGCCGCCGCGCTGTTCGTCGCCGTGCTCTTCGGGGCCTACGCGCGCCATCAGCAGGCGGCGGCCGTCGGGGAGGACGAGCGGGTCGGGGAGGACGCCAAGCAGACGAGCGACCTGGCCTTCGGGCTCGGCATCGGTGGAGCCGTCGTGGCTGCCGGCATCGCCGCCACCTGGGCCCTGTCCGAGCACGCCTCCACCGGCATCCAGCCCGGCATCGCGATGCCGGCCGACATCCTCCACCTGCTGGCCGTCGCCGCCTGGCTCGGCGGTCTCACCGCGCTGCTGGTCGCCCTGTACAAGGTGCCGGACATCGAGCGGGACGCCGTCAGGCGCTTCTCGAAGGTCGCCTTCGTCAGTGTCGTGGTCCTCGTCGTCACCGGCGTCTACCAGTCCTGGCGCCAGCTCGGCAGTTGGTCGGCCCTCACCGGCACCAGCTACGGACGCCTCCTGATCATCAAGGTGGGACTGGTCGCCGTGCTCCTCGGCATCGCCTACCTCTCACGGAAGTGGACCGCCCGACTGGCGGACGGACAGGCCACGGCCGAGCCGGCCGGGGTGCTCGCCGGGACGGACGTTTCACGTGAAACGGCGAGCGATGTTTCACGTGAAACGCCCGACGCCGTCGACCCGCGGCGTGCCGCCCAGCTCGCCCGTCAGCACGCCGCCCGCGAGAAGGCGCGCGAGCACCAGGTGCGCGACGCCGACCCCGTGCGGGGCGGCCTGCGCCGGTCCGTCCTCGCCGAGGCGGCGGTGGCCGTGGCCCTGCTCGCCGTCACCACCGTCCTGACGAGTACGGAGCCGGGACGCGCCGTGGAACAGGAGGCCGGCCGGGGCTCCGCCTCGACCGCCGTGCCCAACCGACCCATCAAGATCACCCTGCCCTTCGAGACCGGCGGCCAGAACGGCAAGGGCACCGTGCGGCTGGAGCTCGACCCGGGCCGGGTCGGCGCCAACACCCTCCACCTGTGGGCGGAGGACCCGGACGGCAAGCCCCTCGACCTGCCCGAGATCAAGGTCGCCTTCACCCTCCCGGCCAAGGAGATCGGCCCGCTGCCGGTCGTCCCGGACCGTTCCGGTCCCGGACACTGGACCGCGTCCGGGGTGCAGCTGCCGCTGACGGGTGAATGGCGCATCGACGTGACCGTCCGCACCTCCGACATCGACCAGACGACCGTCCAGAAGAACGTGAAGATCGGCTGAGCAGCGTGACCGACAGCATCCGGAGCAACCCGGACATCGAGATCTCCCGGCGCAGGCTGCTGGGTACCGTGGGCGCCGCCGGCGCCGTCGGACTCGCCCTCGGCGCCACGGGCGGGGCCCTCGCCCACGCCGCCGTCGCCGATTCCCCGGCCGGTGCCCCCGGCGCGGCCGGGACGCTCGGTTCCCTGGGCGCCACCGAGGTGGCGTTCGACGGGGACCACCAGGCCGGGATCACCACCCCGCTCCAGGCCAAGGGCCACGTCCTGGCCTTCGACCTGGCGCCCGGCGCAGGCCGTACCGAGGCCGCCGCGCTGCTGCGCCGGTGGTCGGACACGGCGCGGCGACTGATGGCGGGCGCGGCCGCGCCCGCCGCCGATACCGGTATCGCGCTCGACGCGGGCCCGTCCTCCCTCACCGTC
The DNA here is from genome assembly GCF_042887545.1 of Streptomyces sp. NPDC057939. Classification (NCBI taxonomy): domain Bacteria; kingdom Bacillati; phylum Actinomycetota; class Actinomycetes; order Kitasatosporales; family Streptomycetaceae; genus Streptomyces; species Streptomyces sp. NPDC057939. The sequence goes on along the minus strand of NZ_JBHVPG010000001.1, from coordinate 407,759 downwards.
ACCTTCGGGTTCGGGCACTCCTTCTTCGAGCGCACCGGCCTGACCGCACGCCGTCCCGCGGCGCTCGATCCGCTGCCGGACTTCTCCTCGGACCGGCTCGACGCCCAGCGCAGCAACGGCGACCTGTGGGTCCAGATCGGCGCGGACGACGGACTCGTCGCTTTCCACGCCCTGCGGGCCGTACAGAAGGACGCCGGGGACGCGGCGCGCGTGCGCTGGCAGATGAACGGCTTCAACCGGTCCCCGGGCGCCACGGCGAAGCCGATGACCGCACGCAACCTGATGGGCCAGGTCGACGGCACCGGGAACCCGAAGCCCGCGGAGCCCGACTTCGACAAGCGGATCTTCGTGCCGGGCACCGGACCGGGGCCCGCCGAGCACGCCTGGATGGCCGGGGGATCGTACGCCGTCGTGCGCCGGATCCGGATGCTGCTCGACGACTGGGAGAAGCGGTCCTTGGCCGACCAGGAGCGGGTCATCGGCCGGAGGAAGGCCGATGGGGCCCCGCTGACCGGTGGCACCGAGACCACGGAGATGGCACTGGACAAGCTGGGCGCCGACGGCAAGCCCGTCATCGCCTCCAATGCCCACGCCCGGATCTCGGCGCCCGAACAGAACGGCGGGGCGGCCATGCTGCGGCGACCGTTCTCCTTCCACGACGGCATCGCCCCCGACGGCACTCCGGACGCCGGGCTGCTGTTCATCTGCTGGCAGGCCGATCCGCTGCGCGGCTTCGTCCCCGTGCAGCGCAAGCTCGACCGCGGCGACGCCCTGTCCGAGTTCATCCGGCACGAGTCGAGCGGGCTGTACGCCGTCCCGCCGGGCCCGCGTGCCGGGGAGTACGTCGGGCAACGGCTGCTCGAAGGGTGAACGGCCCCGCGGCGGCTGCCTCCCCGGCATTAGGCTGACAGCATGTCGGCCACCCGCTTCACCTATCTCGGTCCCGAGGGCACGTTCACCGAAGCCGCCCTCCGTACGCTGCCGGAAGCCGCCACCCGGGAGCTCGTCCCGATGGTGTCGGTCCCCGCGGCCCTCGACGCCGTGCGGAACGGCGAGGCGGCGGCGGCCCTGGTGCCGATCGAGAACTCGGTGGAGGGCGGGGTGACCGCGACCCTCGACGAGCTGGCCTCGGGCGAGCCGCTGATGATCTACCGCGAGGTGCTGCTGCCGATCGCGTTCGCGCTGCTCGTACGGCCGGGGACCAAGCTGTCGGACGTCAAGACCGTCACCGGGCACCCCGTAGCGCAGCCTCAGGTGCGGAACTGGCTGCGGACCCACCTGCCCGACGCGGTGTGGGAGTCGGCCGCGTCCAACGCCGACGGCGCCCGCCTGGTGCAGGAGGGCCGTTTCGATGCGGCCTTCGCGGGTGAGTTCGCCGCCGTCACGTACGGCTTGGAGGCGTTGGTCAAGGAGATCCACGACGCGGAGAACGCCGAGACCCGGTTCGTCCTCGTCGGGCGTCCCGCCCGGCCGGCCGCGCCGACCGGTGCCGACAAGACGTCCGTGGTGTTGTGGCTCGGCGACGACCACCCCGGTGCGCTGCTGGAGCTCCTCCAGGAGTTCGCGGTCCGGGGTGTGAACCTGATGCTGATCCAGTCCAGGCCGACCGGCCAGGGAATCGGCAACTACTGCTTCGCGGTCGACGCCGAGGGACACATCTCCGACCGCCGGGTGAGCGAGGCCCTGATGGGTCTGAAGCGGACCTGCCCCCAGGTCCGCTTCCTCGGTTCCTACCCTCGGGCCGGTGTCGCTCTCAGTGAGGTGCGCGCGGCTCGGCCGGGGACCTCGGACGGCGACTTCACCGCGGCGTCGGACTGGCTGGCGCGCTGCCTCGACGGTCGCGCGTAGGGCACCGTCCACTGTCCACAGAGTTATCCACAGGGTGGGATGGGGACCTGGGGACAAGTCGACACGGCGAGGCGACAAGGTCGACAAATCACTCGGGGACTCAGGTTTCGCGCTGGGGAGCGACAGGTGAACGCTGTCACCCCTGTATCGGCGATCAACTCTTTGGAGCGAGCCATTCCCACCCGAATGAGTGTGTGAGGGCGGTTTGAACCCTGATGGACCCCGCCCCGGCACCGATCCCTATTGATCTAATTCCGTGTCCACAGATGCGGCGCACAGCCTGTGGATAAGACGCCCTCGCGGAGAATTCCTGTGGACAAGGAACCCTCTCCGACGCTGCTCAGGGCCCGCCCCACGACCGGCACCGTGCCCCATTTCAGCGAATGGGACCGGTTTTATCTGCTCCCCGCCCGGGTCCGCTTCGGGTCGCCGGACAAGAGATTTCCATTCGTACCAATTGGGACATAGTGACACGCAGCGTGATATCGGTGTGATCCCAGGAAGCCCAGCCCGGTAGCCTGGAGGGGTGATTGACCTTCGGCTGCTCCGTGATGACCCTGACCGTGTCCGCGCCTCGCAGCGCGCCCGTGGAGAGGACGTCGGCCTCGTCGACGCGCTGCTCTCCGCCGACGAGCGCCGCAGGTCCTCCGGCATGCGCTTCGACGAACTGCGCAATGAGCAGAAGTCGCTCGGCAAGCTCATCCCCAAGGCCTCCCCGGAGGAGCGGGCCGAGCTGCTGACCAAGGCCGACCAGCTCAAGCAGGACGTCAAGGCCGCCGAGGCCGAGCAGAACGAGGCCGACGAAGCGGCCAAGCAGCTCCTGCTCAAGCTGGGCAACATCGTCCACGGTGACGTTCCGGTCGGCGGCGAGGAGGACTTCACCGTCCTGGAGACGCACGGCACGATCCGCGACTTCGGCGCCGAGGGCTTCGAGCCGAAGGACCACCTCGAACTCGGCGAATCGCTCGGCGCCATCGACGTCGAGCGCGGCGCCAAGGTGTCGGGTTCGCGCTTCTACTACCTGACCGGCGTCGGCGCGCTGCTGGAACTCGCCCTGGTCAACGCCGCCATCGCGCAGGCCACCGAGGCCGGCTTCATCCCGATGCTGACGCCGGCGCTGGTCCGCCCGCGCGCCATGGAGGGCACCGGCTTCCTCGGCCAGGCCGCGGAGAACGTCTACCACCTGGAGAAGGACGACTACTACCTGGTCGGCACCTCCGAGGTCCCGCTCGCCGCGTACCACATGGACGAGATCATCGACGCGGACAAGCTGCCGCTGCGGTACGCCGGCTTCTCGCCCTGCTTCCGACGCGAGGCCGGTACGTACGGCAAGGACACGCGGGGCATCTTCCGCGTCCACCAGTTCGACAAGGTCGAGATGTTCTCGTACGTCGCGCCGGAGGAGGCCGAGGCCGAGCACAAGCGGCTCCTCGACTGGGAGAAGCAGTGGCTGACCAGCCTGGAACTGCCTTTCCAGGTCATCGACGTCGCCACCGGCGACCTCGGCTCGTCCGCCTCCCGCAAGTTCGACTGCGAGGCCTGGATCCCCACCCAGGGCAAGTACCGCGAGCTGACCTCCGCGTCGAACTGCGACGGCTTCCAGGCCCGCCGCCTCTCGATCCGCTACCGCGAGGGCAAGAAGACCGCGCCCCTGTCGACGCTCAACGGAACGCTGTGCGCCGTACCGCGCACGATCGTCGCGATCCTGGAGAACCACCAGCAGGCCGACGGTTCGGTACGGGTGCCCCCGGTGCTCCGTCCCTACCTCGGCGGCCGCGAGTTTCTGGAGCCGATCGCCAAGTGAGCCCGGCCCCGTTCCCGTACAAGCTCGTCGCGACGGACCTCGACGGCACGCTGCTGCGTGACGACGACACCGTCTCGGAGCGCACCCGTGAGGCGCTCGCCGCGGCCACCGCGGCGGGCGCGGCTCACATCATCGTCACCGGCCGGGCCGTGCCCTGGACCCGCCACGTGCTCGACGACCTCGGCTACAAGGGGATCGCCGTGTGCGGGCAGGGCGCACAGGTCTACGACGCGGGCGCGCACCGGCTGTTGACCTCGGTGACGCTCGACCGGCAGCTGGCCGGCCTGGCGCTGTCGAAGATAGAGGCGGAGGTGGGTCCGCTGGCCCTGGCGGCCAGCCGGGACGGGGTGGACGGCGAGGTGCTGTTCGGTCCCGGGTACCAGGTGCAGGAGGGCCTGCCGGCGCTCTACCTGGAGGACACGGCTGCGGTCTGGACCGCCCCGCTGAACAAGCTGTACATCCAGCATCCGGGGATGGGCGAGGACGAACTCGTCAAGGTGGCCAGGGAGACGGTCGGCAGTCTCGTGGACATCGTGATGGCGGGTCCCGGCATCGTGGAGATCCTGCCGCTCGGCCTGAGCAAGGCGACCGGCCTGTCGCTGGCCGCACGGCGGCTGGGCGTGAAGGCCGCCGAGACGATCGCCTTCGGTGACATGCCCAACGACATCCCGATGTTCGGATGGTCTGCTCACGGCGTGGCCATGGCCAACGCCCACCCGGAACTCAAGGCCGTGGCCGACGAGGTGACGACCTCCAACCAGGAGGACGGCATCGCGGTCGTCCTGGAACGCCTGCTGGGCGCCGCGTAACACGGGGACGTACGAGAGGTCCGGAGCAGCCCGCGCCGCAAGGCGCGCTCGAAGCGGCTGCCCCGGACCTTTTGTTGCTCCCCGCACCACTCACTCTGCCCCGGGGAGAAGTCGCGTACCAGCGATTTTCCCCGCGTCCGTCATGAGCGCGGTGGCAGCGCGCGTCCGGGGGAGGGGACCGGCCCGCGGCATGTTTCACGTGAAACAGGGGCCGTGCCCGACCCGGAACGCGGGTCATGTTTCACGTGAAACGGGGTGTCGGGTGAGGGGCCAGGCGAGCAGGCCGACGGCGAGCGAGATGGCGTGGCCGAGGTCGGTGAAACTGCCGTCGCTCAGGAGCGGGACACCGAAGAAGGCGACCGCGCCGGCCAGGTAGAACCATCTCCAGGGGTGGGGCAACCGGTAGGTGAGCACGCCCACGGACGCCGCCAGGCCGTAGCTGACGCCGATGTCGACGACGTGGGTCATGCTGTGCGGCGCGCGGTGGTCCTGAATGGCCATCAGGAGGACCTTCTGACTGGCCAGGGTCGCCGTGATGTGGGCGGTCGCGACGATCAGGAGCCAGCGCAGGGTGCCGAGCCAACGCTCGACGGGGGCGTGGAAGCACTCGAAGAGCAGGGCGTAGAGCGCGAGCGAAGCCGGGTTCTCGATCCAGAACGCGCTGCTGAGCAACGCGCGGATGGGGTGCTGGACAAGTTCGTGGATGTTGCTGCTGTTGCGGTGGAGCAGCACGTGCTCGACCCGGTCCGGGGCGATCACGACGATGACACTGGTGATGGCGATGATCAGCAGCCAGACGTGCGTCCCGGGCGAGGAACGTATCCAGGACCGCAAGGGTCTGGACGGCTCCGGCTCGGTGTGCTCGATCATGCCCCGATGATCCCGCGCGAAGCTGTGCCCCGCCCGGCCGGTGGGCCGGGCGGGGCACGGGGCGGGCGGCCTGTGGAGGTGGGCCTACTCCTCGCCGGCCAGGGTGAGGCGGCGCAGCTTCTGGCCCGCGTAGGCGGTGGCGCCGACGGTGACCACGACGAGCAGGATCACAGCGGTGGGCAGGCCCACACTGGCGTCGACGTACCCCGGTCCGGCGACCTTCTCGGCCAGGGACAGGGACCACTGCTGGACGCTGAGGGTCTTCGCCCCGGAGACGAGGCTGCCGAAGAGGGACTCCCAGATCAGGGCGTAGACGAGGCCGAAGACGACCGCGTGCCGACTGACGGTGCCCAGCAGCAGGAACAGCGCGCTGTAGGCGATCGAGGCGACGAGGGCGGCGACGGTGTAGGCGACGGCGATCTGCTGGCCATTGCCGTTGAGGATGAAGCCGGCGATCAGGGTGGGGATCGCGGAGAAGGCCATCGTGACGGCGATCGCGACGATCAGCTTGGTCAGGATGATCGTGGGTCGCTTCACCGGCTTGGAGAGCAGGTAGACGATCGAGCCGTCGTCGATCTCGGGACCGATGGCTCCGGTGCCGGCGATGACGCCGATCAGCGGGACCATCGTCGCCAGGGCGAATCCGCCGAGCAGATCGGCGGCGACCTTGTCGTCCACCCCGGTGAAGGCGCGGACGGCGATGGAGATGACGATCAGCAGGGCGGGCAGCGCGAAGAGGATCAGCGCGCGGCGGCGGCCGAGCAGGGCCCGGTAGGTGAGCCGGGCAACGGTGGGGTTGTACATGCCAGCTCCTTCAGGCCGTGACGAGGTAGGAGAAGACCGACTCGAGGGACTCGTCGGAGGGCGAGACCGTGAGCAGCCGGATGCCGTGCGCCTTGGCCACCTGCGGCAGCAGCTCGGTGAAGCGCCCGAAGTCGACGGCCTGGATGCGCAGGGCGCCCTCCTTGAGGTCGACCTCGATGCCGGCCGTGGAGGGGTCGGCGATCAGGGCCGCGGCGAGGGCCCGGTCGTCGGAGGAACGGACCAGGTAGCGGTGCGGGCGGTCCGTCATCAGGCGGCGGATCCGACGGAAGTCACCGGAGGCGGCGTGCCGGCCGGCGACGACCACCTCGATGTGCGAGGCGAGCTGCTCGACCTCCTCCAGGATGTGGGAGGAGAACAGGACGGTGCGGCCCTCGTCGCCCATGCGTCGCAGCAGGTCCATGAGCTGCATGCGCTGTCGCGGGTCCATGCCGTTGAACGGCTCGTCGAGGAGTAGCGCCGACGGGTCGTGGACGAGGGCCGAGGCCATCTTCACGCGCTGGCGCATGCCCTTGGAGTACGTGGCGATCTTGCGGTCCTGGGCATACTCCATCTCGACGGTGGCGAGCGCGCGCTGGGCGGCCGCGTCGTCGAGCCCGTGGAGTTCGGCGTTGGCCACCACGAACTCGCGGCCGGTGAGGAAGTCGTACATGGCCTCGCGCTCGGGCACGACGCCGATCTGCTTGTAGACCTGCTCGTTGCGCCAGATCGGCGCGCCGTCGAGGGTGACGGTGCCCGTGGAGGGCGCCAGGAAGCCGCCCATCATGTTGATGAGGGTGGACTTGCCGGCGCCGTTGGGGCCGAGCAGGCCGGTCACACCGGGGCCGATGCGCATGGTGACGTCGTTGACGGCGACGACGTTGCCGAACCAGCGGGAGGTGTGGTCGATGTCGATGACGGTCACAGCCCGGCCTTCCGGTAGCGGGCCATCAGGGCGGCGTAGGAGCCGGCGATGAGGCCGAGGACGACGAGCAGGTAGACGACGCCGACGGCGGCCGAGGGGCCGTCACCGCCGGGGAAGGCGGAGGTGGCGTCGAGGAACGCGGTCTGCACGCCGTCGATCAGGGTGATCGGGGAGAACAGGCCCATCCACTCGATTGCGCCTGTGTTCCCCGTCGAGTAGGCCACGGCCTGGATGGTGGATACGGCGCCGTAGGGGATGAGCAGCAGGCCGATCACGGCGGCGACGCCGAACCCGCGGCGCGGGGTGAGCGCGGCCATGACCAGGCCGAGGCCCGCGAAGAGCAGCGACAACAGCAGTACCGACACCAGTCCCTGCCCGAATCCCTTGGTCTGGTCACCGAAGTCGAACTTCGCCAGCAGCGAGCCGATCCACATGATCAGCAGCGGGGTGGCGGTGAGGATGAAGAGGGCCGAGGCCATGGCCGCGTACTTGGCCACGACGTAGTCGACGCGCTCGATGGGCCGCGAGAAGTACAGCGGCACGGTCTTGAAGCGCAGGTCCCGGGAGACCGACTGGGGCGCCTGCGACGCGAGGTAGAGACCGATGATCACCTGGGTGGTCAGGGCGTACGTCGTGTACTTGATCGGCAGGTCGGTGGAGCCGGGGACGGCGATGGCCACCGCGACGATGATCAGCGCGGGTACGCACATCACCGCGAAGAGGATCATCGGCAGCACCTTGGACTTGGCGGAACGCCCGAGGCCGTAAGCGCCCCGCAGGGACTGCGAGAAGAGCGACTTGCGGGCGTAGGCGCGGCCGAGCCGGGGGCCGTCGTAGGACCGGTAGCCGATGTTGTGGATCTGGGTCGAGGTGTCAGGCGCCATCGGAACCGGCTCCCTTCTGCTGGACGAAGTTCTGGGCGGGCGGCTGGGCGGAGAACGGGTCCGACTCCTGAACGGGCGGCCGGGCCTGCTCCTGGGCGAGCCGGTCACTGTCGCGGAAGACCTCCGCGATGTGGTGGCGGCGCTGCTCCATGCGGACCAGGCCGATGCCGAGGTCGGCGACGGTGTCGCGGACCGTGTCGTACGTTTCCTCGCCCGTGGCCTCCACCAGGAGGATGTGGCCGGCGCCGGGCAGACCCTGCTCCTCGCCCACGTGCAGGGTGATGCCCGCCGCCACGAGGGCCTTGCGCAGGGCGGCGGTGCCGTCCGGGTGCGCGTCGGAGTCGGTGACCTCGACCGCGAGGGTCGTGGTGGTCTGCGTGAAGTCGCTGGTGGAGCTGGAGCGCAGCAGCTTGCCGCCGTCGACGACCACCACGTGGTCGCAGGTCCGCTCCAGTTCTCCGAGGAGGTGGGAGGTGACCAGCACCGAAATGCCGAAGTCGGTGTAGATGCGCCGGATCAGGCCGAGCATCTCGTCCCGACCCACCGGGTCGAGGCCGTTGGTCGGCTCGTCGAGGAGCACCAGCTGCGGGTCGTGGACGAGCGCCTGGGCCAGCTTGACCCGCTGCTTCATGCCGGTGGAGTAGCCGCCGATGGGGCGGTAGCGCTCCTCGTACAGCCCGACGTGGCGCAGGGTGTCGGCCGTCCGCTCGCGTGCCGCGGTCGGCGGGAGCCCGGACATGCGGGCCATGTGGACGACGAACTCGGTTGCCGAGACGTCGGGTGGCAGGCAGTCGTGTTCGGGCATGTAGCCGACGCGCTCACGGATGGCGCTGCCATGCGTGGCGACGTCGAGCCCGAGTACGGCGGCACGGCCCTCGGTGGCGGGGGACAGTCCGAGCAGGATCTTGATCAGCGTGGACTTGCCGGCTCCGTTGGCGCCCACGAGCCCGGTCACGCCGGGTCCGATGTCCAGGGAGAGCCGGTCGAGGGCGGTCACTCGGGGGTACCGCTTGCTCAGGCTTTCGGTCGCGATGACAGTCACGGCTTCGACGTTAGTGCCGATGTCCGCGCGGATCGTCAGACCTGGAGCGGGAACCCGTATCCGCCTTGAGGACTACGACGGAGCACGAACCCTGACCCGAGGCTGACGCGAACCGGACAAGTTTGTCCACAGGTCCGTGCACGACCCTTGACGTGACCTCCGGTCATTGTCACATTCATCAGTGTCAAGTTACGGGCGCGTACGGCTATGAGGACGGACGGCTGGTATGGCTGGGGACACGAAGCAACGCACCGCGCGGCCCGCCGGGCGGCTCTCCGCCGAGCTGCGCGGCTTCCAGGAGGTGCAGCGCCTCGCCTACGAGTGCGCCGAGACCGTCGCGGCCCAGTTGCGGCCGGGCGTGACCGAGCGCGAGGCGGCGCGGATGCAGCGCGACTGGCTGCGCGAACGCGGCGTACGGGACTGGTTCCACCTGCCGTTCGCCTGGTTCGGGGACCGCACCGCCTTCGCGGGCTTCCGGATCCCGCTCCAGTTCTTCCCGACGAACCGGCGGTTGGAGCCGGGCATGCCGTTCATCCTCGACATGGCGCCGGTCCACCGGGGCTACGCGGCCGATGTCGGCTACTCCGGGAGCCTCGGCCTCAATCCGGTGCAGGACCGGCTGATGGCCGATCTGCGTCCGCACCGCGACCTGATCCTGGAGCAGGTTCGCGAACGCCGCTCCCTGCGCGAGATCTACGAGAACGTCGAACGGCTGATGACGCGGCAGGGGTACGCCAACCGGCACCGCGCCTACCCCTTCGGGGTGATCGCGCACAAAATAGACCGGGTCGAGGAGCGGCGGTGGTCCCCGACCGCGTTCGGGTTCGGCACCCAGTCCCTCAAGGGACTGGCCGCCGACGTCCTGCACGGACACCGGGACGGCTGGTCCCCGCTGTGGAGCCCCTACCGGTTCTCCGACCACGCGCCGCAGCCCGGCCTGTGGGCGGTGGAGCCGCACCTGGGCTTCCGGGGCACGGGAGCGAAGTTCGAGGAGATCCTGGTGGTCACCGATTCCCGGGACCCCGAGGAGAGCGCGTACTGGCTCGACGACGACCTGCCGCACGTGCGGCGCTGGGCTGAGGAGAAGGCGGGATGAGCGGGATGAGCGGTACGGCACTGGCGGGCGGGCGGGAGCGCCGGGTCAGCACGGGCGGCATCGAGCTGTGCGTCGTCGAGCTCGGTGACACGGACCGGCCGACGGTGGTCCTGGTCCACGGCTACCCGGACAGCAAGGAGGTCTGGTCGGAGGTCGCCGAACGCCTCGCCGCCCGCTTCCACGTGGTGCTGTACGACGTGCGGGGACACGGGCGCTCCACGGCGCCGGTCCCGCTGCGCGGCGGCTTCACCCTGGAGAAGCTGACCGATGACTTCCTGGCCGTGGCGGACGCGGTCAGTCCCGACCGGCCCGTGCACCTGGTCGGCCACGACTGGGGTTCCGTACAGGGCTGGGAATTCGCCACGGTCGCCCGTACCGAGGGGCGGATCGCCTCCTTCACCTCCATGTCCGGGCCCTCGCTGGACCACCTCGGACACTGGATCAAGAAGCGGGTCGCGCGTCCCACCCCGCGCCGGGCCGCGCAGCTGCTGCACCAGGGCTCGAAGTCCTGGTACGTCTACATGCTGCACACGCCGGTCCTGCCCGAGCTCCTCTGGCGCGGTCCGCTCGGCAAGCAGTGGCCCAAGCTGCTCCAGCGCGCGGAGAACCTCCCCATCGGGGCCTACCCGACGGACTCCCTGCCCTCCGACGCCGCCCACGGTGCCTGGCTGTACCGCGACAACGTCCGTGGTCGCGTGCGCGCGCCCCGGGCCGACGCCTACGCGCACGTACCGGTGCAGCTGATCACCCCGACCCGGGACGACTTCCTCTCCGAGCGGCTCTACGACGACCTGGAGCTGTGGGCTCCGGACCTGTTGCGGCGCACCCTGCCGGCGAAGCACTGGATACCGCGGACCCGGCCCGACCAGGTCGCGGCGTGGATCTCGGAGTTCGTGACCGCCCGGGAGGAGCCGGCGACGCGGGCACCGGAGCAGAAGGCTCCCGGCAGGTACGCGGACCGGTTCGGCGGACAGCTGGTGCTCGTCACCGGCGCGGCCAGCGGCATCGGCCGGGCGACGGCCTTCGCGTTCGCCGAGGCCGGGGCCCGGGTGGTGGCCGTGGACCGCGACGGCGAGGGCGCGGCGCGCACGGCCGAGATGGCCCGCCTCGTCGGCGCCCCCGAGGCCTGGGGCGAATGCGTCGACGTGAGCGACGAACAGGCGATGGAGAAGCTCGCGGCGAAGGTCGCCGCCGAGTACGGAATCGTGGACGTGCTGGTCAACAACGCGGGGATCGGGCTGTCGGGGCCGTTCCTGGAGACCACGGCCGAGGACTGGAAGAAGGTCCTCGACGTCAACCTGTGGGGTGTCATCCACGGCTGCCGGATCTTCGGGAAGCAGATGGCCGAGCGCGGCCAGGGCGGTCACATCGTCAACACCGCGTCCGCCGCGGCGTACCTGCCCTCCCGCACCCTGCCCGCGTACAGCACCTCCAAGGCGGCGGTCCTGATGCTCAGCGAGTGCCTGCGCGCCGAACTGGCCTCGCGGTCGATCGGGGTCTCCGCGATCTGCCCGGGCATCGTGAACACCAACATCGCCGCCACCTCGCGGTTCGCCGGGGTGGACACGGCCGAGGAGAAGCGCCGCCAGGAACGCTCCTCGCGGATGTACGGGCTGCGCAACTTCCCGCCGGAGAAGGTCGCCGACGCGATCGTGCTGGCCGTGGTGAAGAACCAGGCGGTCGTGCCCGTCACGCCGGAGTCCAAGGGCGCCCTGTGGATGTCCCGCTTCGCGCCGCGCACGCTGCGGCGGATCGCGAGGCTGGAACCCCGGCTGTGAACCGGGCGGGCGGAGCCGGCCCCGGCACGGCCATATCCCCCTACTTCCGACGGTCGTACCATCCCTCGCAGGAGGGCTCGCTGCGCACGGCGGTCGAGTACCTGGCGGCGCCTCCTGCCGCCCGGACCGCGGCGGACGCGGTCGGCCGAGCCGTCATGTCGTAGGGAGCCGGGATTGTCCGATCAGGCGGTGGCCGAGTACCGGATCGAGGATCTGGCCCACCACAGCGGTGCGACGGTACGCACCATCCGGGCGTACCAGGACCGCGGTCTGCTCCCGAAACCGGAGCGCCGCGGCCGGTCCAACGTGTACCGGGACACGCACCTGGCACGGCTGCGCCAAATCGCGGACCTGCTGGACCGCGGCTACACCCTGGCCTCCATCAAGGAGCTGTTGGAGGCCTGGGACGCGGGGCGCGGCCTGGGCGGCGTACTGGGTCTGGTCGCCGAGGTGCACGGGCCGTGGACCGATGAGGAGGCGGACCGGATCAGCCGGGCCGACCTCGACGAACGGTTCGGTGGCCGGCCCGACGACGAGGCGGTGGACGAGGCCTGCGAGCTGGGAGTGCTGGAGCGGATGCCGGGCCGCCCGGACGAGTTCCTGGTGCCCTCGCCGCAGGAGCTGTCGGTGGCGGCCGAGTTGTACGCGGCCGGTGTGCCACTGGTGGCGATCACCGGGCACCTGCGCGAGTTGCGCGGGCAGGTCGAGCACATCGCGTCGCGCTTCCTGGAGTTCACCACCGAGCACGTCTTCGCCCGCTACCTCGGGGAGGTGCCGCCCACGGACGCCGACGCGGCCGAGGCGGCGACGATGGTGCGGAGGCTGCGGCCGCTGGCCCAACAGACGGTGGACGCCGAACTCGCCCGGGCCATGAGGGTGTTCGCCACCCGGCACCTGCAACGGCACCTCGGCGCCACCGGTACCGCCCAGCCGTCGGGACCGACGCCGGTGGCCCTGCCAGCGGACACGGTACGGGCGGTGCAGGAGCTGGTGGGCCCCGATCACGTGGCGGACTTCGTCCGGGCGGCGACGGAGCGCGAGCTCCAGGCCCGGACGATGAACGACCTGGCCAGCCGGGGCGGCCGATAATGCTCGATCAGTAGTCCACAGGGCGAATGGCGCAACTGGCCCCCAAAATCCCCCAAAAGCCTGTGGACAAGTCCGCTTTTCCTGTGGGCAATGTGGAAGGAGCCTCAGACGACGGCCTCGTACGCGGGTCCGGTGCGCGGTATATCGGCCACCGGTTCCTCCGTGTCGGCGGGCGGCCCGTCCTGAGCACCCTCCCGCGCGTTCTCCTGCGACCCGTCCTGCGGCCCTCCCTTCGACTCTCCCTGCGGCCCTCCCTGCACGGTCACCGGCGCGATCTCCTGCGAACCCGCGTGCAAGCTCACCGGTGCGATCTCCTGCACGCCCGCGCGGGCCTCCCGCCCGTAGAGCAAGGTCGCGAGGCCGAGTCCGAGCGCGCCGCCGAGCAGCTGGGCCGCGACGAAGCCCGGGAGCGACTGCGGGGCGATGCCCGTGAAGGAGTCGCTGAAGGCCCGCCCGACGGTGCCCGCCGGGTTGGCGAAGGAGCCCGAGGAGGTGAACCAGATCGCGGCACCGATGTACGCGGCCACCGCGGCCGGGATCAGTTTCGCGCGCCCGATCCGGCCGAGCCCCTGGATGACCAGCACCAGCCCGGCGGTGGCGACGACCTCGCCGACCAGGAGGTGGCCGCCGTCGCGCACCTGCGTGGCGAGGGTTCCCGGGGTCCGCCCGAACATCGCCTCGGCGATCACGGCGCCACCGATCGCCCCCGCGATCTGGGCCCCGGCGTAGGACAGGGCTTCCCTGCCGTCGAGCCCGTCGCGACCGGAACGGCGCGCCCACCAGGCGGTGAGAGTGACGACCGGGTTGAGGTGGGCACCGGAAAGCGGCCCGAAGAGCGTGATGATCAGCCCGAGCCCGACGGCCGAGACGAGCGAGTTGGCGACGAGGGCGACACCGGTGTCGCGGCTGAGGGCCTCCGCCTGGATCCCCGAGCCGATCACCACCATGAGCAGCGCCGCGGTGCCGATCAGTTCGGCTGCCGCACGCCGCAGCAGCGAAGCCTGGTGTGTCATGTTTTCTCCCTCTGGGCCACAGTCCAGCGGAAAATGTATTCCGTATCTTGGAAGAGCGGTAGAGGTGGTCCACCCGTCGGCACCGGCGAAAAATCCCTGCCGGAGCCCCGCCCGACCCGGCACGCTGGGCACATGGAAGAAAGACGCACCGTGAAGGTGTCCAAATACGTCTCGAAACACCTGCGGCACCAGCCGGAACGAATCGGACTGACGCTCGATCCGCAGGGCTGGGTGGAGATCGACGACCTGCTCGACGCGGCCGCGGCCCACGGGTTCCCCGTCAGCCGGGCGGAGCTCGACCACGTGGTCGCCTCCAACGACAAGCAGCGCTTCGCCGTCGACGGCACCCGCATCCGGGCCAGCCAGGGCCACACCGTCGCGATCGACCTGGACCTGCCCGAGGCCGAACCCCCCGCGTACCTGTACCACGGCACCGTGGCCGCCGCCCTGGACTCCATCCGCGCCGAAGGCCTGCGCCCGATGGCCCGCCACCACGTGCACCTGTCGCCCGACCGGGAGACGGCGACCCGGGTGGGCGCCCGCAGGGGGCGGCCGGTCGTCCTCGCCGTCGACGCCGGGGCGATGCACGCCGCCGGCCACGTGTTCCGGGTCAGTGCCAACGGCGTGTGGCTGGCGGACGCGGTACCGCCGCGGTTCCTGCGGTTCTCGTAGGAGCCACGGCGGACACATCGCAGGGCGGACACTTCACGGGCCGACAATTCACAGAGGAATTGTCGGATCATCCCCCTACTCTGTTCCTCACTCCGGGATCCGTGAGGGGGGGTACCTCGCGATCGCCGACCATCCCATGCGAGCAAGCGAGGTGACGCCTCATGACGTCCACACCCCGGCCCCCGTCCCCGTCTCCCTCCCCCTCCTCTTCCTCCTCGGCCTCCTCCTCGGCCGGGGCCTCCCCCGAAGAGGCCGCCGTCAACAGCTTCCAGGTCGACCTGCGCGGCCTGGTCGACCTGCTGTCGCACCACCTCTACTCCAGCCCGCGCGTCTACGTCCGCGAACTCCTCCAGAACGCCGTCGACGCCGTCACCGCCCGCCAGGCCCACGAGCCCGGCGCGCGGGTCCACATCCGGCTGTCGGCCACCGCCGGACGGGTCACCATCGAGGACTCCGGCATCGGCCTGACCGCCGCGGAGGCCCACTCCCTCCTCGCCACCATCGGCCGCAGCTCCAAGCGCGGCGGCGAACACGGCCTGGAAACCACCCGCCAGGAATTCCTCGGCCAGTTCGGCATCGGGCTGCTCGCCTGCTTCGTCGTCGCCCGGCAGATCCGCGTCGTCACCCGCTCCGCCCGCGACCCGGAGGCCGCGCCCGTCGAATGGTTGGCCACCGACGACGGCTCCTACACCGTCCGCGAACTCCCGCACGACGCCCGCCCGGAGCCCGGAACCACCGTCCACCTGGAGGGCCGTCCCGGCTCCGAGGAGTGGACCGAGCCCGCCAAGGTCGAACGGCTCGCCCGTGACTACGGCTCCCTGCTCCCCTACGACATCACCTTCGACGACGGCGAAGGCGGTGCGCCCCGCCCGGTCACCGACCGGCCCGCCGTATGGGACCGCCCGTTCCCGACCCCCGCCGCGCGCCGCGTCGCGCTCGCCGGCCATTGCACGCGGCTGTTCGGCTTCACCCCGCTCGACACCATCGACCTCGACCTGCCGGTGGCCGGAGTGCGCGGAGTCGCGTACGTCCTGCCCGAACCGACCAGCCCCGCCCACCGGGCCGGACACCGCGTCCACCTCAAGGGCATGCTGCTCACCGACCAGGCCTCCAACCTGCTGCCGGACTGGGCGTTCTTCGTCCGCGTCGTCCTGGACACGGACACGCTGCGCCCCACGGCCTCCCGCGAGAACCTCTACGACGACGAGACGCTGGCCGCCGTACGCGAGGCGCTCGGCGGCCGCATCCGGGCCTGGCTGACCGAGCTCGCCGCGAGCGAACCGGAGCGTCTGGCAGCCTTCATGGGCATCCACCACCTCGGGGTGAAGTCCCTCGCCCGACACGACGCCGAGCTGCTCGGACTGATGCTGCCGTGGCTGCCGTTCGAGACCAGCGACGGCTCCATGAGCCTGGAGGAGTTCGCGGCGGCCCACAGCGACATCCACTTCACGCACACCGTCGAGGAGTTCCGCCAGATCGCCCCGATCGCCGCGGCCCACGGCCTGGGCGTCATCAACGCCGGCTACACCTACGACGCCGACCTGCTCGCCCTGCTCCCCTCCGTACGGCCCGACCTCAAGGTCACCGAGCTCGACGCCGGCGCCGTCACCGAGCGCCTCGACCCCGTCCCCACCGATGTCGAGCTGTCCCTCGCCGCCTTCCTGTCGACCGCCCGCACCCGCCTGGAACCCCAGTCCTGCGACGTGGTGCTGCGCGCCTTCCAGCCCGTCTCCGTACCCGCCCTCTACCTCGACGACCGACAGGCTCGTCAGGAACGCGACCGCACGGCCGCGCTCGACAACGCCGACAGCCTGTGGAGCGGCATCCTCGGCTCGCTGCGCGGTTCGGGACCGCGCGCCCGCCTGGTCCTCAACCACAACAACCCGCTGATCCGACGGATCGCGGGACTGCCCGACGCGACCCTGACCGGCACCGCCGTCGAATCCCTCTACGGGCAGGCACTGCTGATGTCCCAGCGACCGCTGCGGCCCGCCGACTCCACCCTGCTCAACCGGGCCTTCCTCGGGCTCCTGGAATGGGCGACCCACTCCGTCGAGAACCCGAAGGACACCCAGTGAGCGGCATGACGGCCGAAGAGATACGGCAGGCACTGTACGAGAACCACCGACTGCCGCAGGGCGCCGCGCGCAACGCGCAGGCCGAGGCCCTGACCGCCGCCGCCGAGGCCTGCGGCGACCCGGACGTGTTCCGCCAGGCCCTGGTCACCCAGATCGACGCCTACGAGTACAGCTCCGAGCGCAGCCGCATGGTGGTCCCCTTCGCCCGCCTCCTCCAGGAGTACGACCGCGATCCGGGAGCCTTCGACGCCAACGACGCCCACTCCCTCTTCTGGCGGTTCAAGTGGGTGTCCGGACAGATCATCAGCACGCCCGACGTCCCCATCGCGGCCGTCACCGGCTACCTCGACGACATGGAGAAGCGCTACCGGATCGCCGGGTACGGAGAACGCGCCGTACGGCAGTCCGAGTACTTCCTCGCGGACGCCATCGGGGACGACGACCGTGCCGAACGGGCCATGGCCCGGTGGCGGGCGGCCGACCGCGACGCGATGAGCGACTGCCACGCCTGCGAGACGAACTCCCAGGGCTCCTACTGGGCGGGCAAGGGCGATGACGCCAAGGCGATCGAAGTCTGGGAACCCGTCCTGAACGGCGGGCAGACCTGCATGGAGGAGCCGCACCGGGTCCTCGCCCGGTCGCTGCTCCCGCTGCTGCGCCTCGGCCGCACCGACGACGCCCGCGCCCACCACCTGCGCGGCTACCGCATGGCACGCGGCAAGGAGGGGCTGCTGCGGGCGATCGGCCAGCACATCGAGTTCTGCGCGCTCACCGGCAACGAGGCGCGCGGTGTCGAGATCCTCGCCGAACACGGCACCCACCTGCGCCCCCTCGCGGACGTCAAGACGCAGATGGACTTCTACGGCGGCGTCCTCGTCCTGCTGCGGCGGCTGTCCGAACTCGGACACGGCGCCGACCCGACGGTGCCCTTCGGGGGCGCCGCCCGCACCGTCGACGAACTGCACGGGATCCTGCACGCCGAGGCCCTGCACATCGCGGAACGCTTCGACGTCCGCAACGGCAACACCCGCGTCTCCGAGCGGTTCCTGACCCGGATCGCGCGGCCGCCGCTGGCCGCCGTCCTGCCGCTCGGCGTACGCAGTGCCGCGCTGCCGGCCCCCGACCCGTCCGCCTCCCGGCCGGCGTCCCCGGCCACCACCACCGCAACCGGCTCCACCAGCGCGCCCGCCACCGAGGGCTTCGCCGAGCTGCTGGAACGGGCCCGGGACCTGCGGGAACTGGGGCACCCGGGCTCCGGCGCGCTGTGGGCCGCGGTGGCGACGCGGGCAGCCGCGCTCCCCGCGTCGCAGGTGGAACCCCTGCTGGCCGCGGACGTGGCCGACCACCACGCCCTCGTCGCGGCCCGGGCCGGCGCCGAGGACGCCGGCCGGCTCCTGACCGCGGCCCGGGACGCGTACCGGGCGTTGGGGCAGGACTCGCGCGCGGCCCTCGCGGAGCTGCGGCTGGCGAGCGTCGCCGCACAGGCCGGAGCGGAACCGGGGGAGGTACGGGCCCTGCTGACGGCGGCCGCCCGGTCCGCCGAAGCCCTCGACCCGGCCGACCCGCGGCGGACCCGCCGGATCGCCCTCGCGGAACTGGCCGCGATCCGCCTGGAGCCGTACCTGCGGTCCGTCGAAGCGGCACGGGAACACGCCGACGACGCGAACGGCGCAGGCCACGAAAACGATCACGGGCACGATCACGGCCATGGCCACGGGCACGGCCACGAGCACGACGCCGGCACCGCGCTGCTCGCGGCCGCGCTGGCCGACTTCGTCGCCGTGCACGCGACGGGGGACACCTCCGGGAAGGAGCTGTCGGACGTGATCTCGGAAGCCGAGGAGCTACTGGGCCGGGTGACCCTCTCGCAGGGCGACACCGAGCAGGCCCTGGCCCTGCTGGCCGGCTCCGCCGCCCGTTCCGTCCGGGCCGCCCGGCCTTGGCTGGCAGCGGATCCCCTGGTCCTGCGGGCCGGGGTGCTGAGGTCATTGGACCGGATCGAGGAGGCGGAGGAAGCGGCGCGGGAGGCACTGGAACACTCCGCCGAGGTGACGGACCCCGAAGAGCAGGGCATCGTACGGCTCACGCTGGCGGACATCCTGCTGCGCCGGCCGGGCGGGGCCGCGGAGGCCGCCGAGCACTCCCTGACGGCGGCGCACTGGTTCGACCAGGCCGGCCTGACCGCCGACGGCGGGGCACAGGCCCGGCTGCTGCTGGCCCGCGCCTACGCGCAGGACGACCGCAACGCCGACGCGGCGGAGGTGCTCCGGTCGACGCTGCCCGATCTGCTGGAGCACGGCGAGGGCCAGGCCGTGGCGGCCCGGGAGTTCCTGGGCGACCTGCTGCGGGAACTTCGCGAGTCGCGGCAGGCGGCGGAGCAGTACCTGCTGGCGGCCGAGCTGGTCCGGGGATGGGAGGACCCGCGGCCGCAGGCGGGCTTCGCCCAGTCCGCCGCCGACTGCCTCTCCGACGCCGGGCTGGTGGAGGAGGCCGTTGCCGCGTACCTGCGGTCCCTGGAACTGCACCGGCAGGCCGGCGGTGCCGTGATCGCCGAAGTCCGGATCCTGCGTTCGCTGGCCTGGCTGGGCCTTCGCGAGCGGGTCGACGAGGCCTCGGTCGCGGTGGCCCGGATCCGGATGGACGAGGCGGCCGGAGTGCTGGAGGAGGCTCTGGCCACCGATCCGCAGGCCCCCGAGCTGCGGTCCGAACTGGCGCAGACCTGGCACCAGATCGCGCAGGTCCTGGACCGGCAGGTCGGCGCGCAGGAGCAGGACGAGGAGGACGCGGCCGAGGCCGCCCCGGAAGAGCGGGACGAGGTGCCGGAGGGTGCGTCCGAGACCCCCGGCAGGCTGAGCGCGGACCGGATCGAGGCGCTGCGGCTGGAGGAGGTCGTCCTGTGGGAGCGGGCGGCCGCCCTCTACGCGGAGCTGGGCACCGACTACCTGCCGGGCCGTTTCCAATGCCTGAACAACGCCGCCTGGACCGAGCAGGAACTGGGACGCCCGGAAGCCGGAGCCGCCCGGATCTCGGCGCTGGTGGAGGAGATCAAGGCACTGCCCGCGGAGGTCGTCCCGGAGTGGCTGCTGCCGCAGGCGGAACGGACCGTGACGACCCTGACGTCCTGAGGACCGGTGCGGGACGCCCGACGTCCTGAGGGCCGCTGGGATTCCTGGCGTCCTGGCGCCGCACCGGCCCCGGTCCCGGACCGCTTCGCGCGGTACGGGACCGGGGCCGGTGTCGTGGCGCCGTGGCGTCCCGGTTCGGGGGTGTGGGGCCGTCGCGGCGTCGGTCAGGCGTCCAGCTGTGCGAGCGCCTCGGTGGCGATCTTCTCGAAGACGGCCTCGTCCGCGGCGAAGTCCGAGTCGGGAATCGGTGCGTGGATGACGAGTTCGGTGAACCCCAGCTCACGGTGGCGGCCCGCGAAGTCGACGAAGGCGTCCATGGACTCCAGCATCGTGCTGCGCTCCGGGGTGAAGCCGGTCAGCAGCACCTTCTCGATGGTGTCGGACTCCCGCCCGATCTCCGCCAGCGCCTTCTCCAGCTTGCCCACCTGGCCGCGCAGCGCCTCCAGCGACTGCTCGGGCGTGCCCTCGAAAACCTTCGGGTCACCGGCCGTCACCCAGGCCTGGCCCAGGCTCGCGGCGAGCTTCACCCCGCGCGGGCCGGTCGCGGCCACGGCGAAGGGCAGCCTGGGGCGCTGTACGCACCCGGGAATGTTGCGGGCCTCCTCGGCGGAGTAGAAGTTCCCGTGGTGGGTGACCGCGCCCTCGGTCAGCAGGCGGTCCAGCAGCGGTACGAACTCCGCGAAGCGGTCGGCCCGCTCCCGGGGAGACCACTGCTCCTGCCCCAGCGCGACCGCGTCGAAGCCGTTGCCACCGGCGCCGATGCCCAGGGTGATGCGCCCACCGGAGATGTCGTCCAGCGTCATGAGGTCCTTGGCGAGCGTCACCGGATGCCGGAAGTTCGGCGAGGTGACCAGCGTGCCCAGGCGGATCGACTCGGTGGCCACGGCCGCCGCGGTCAGGGTGGGCACCGCACCGAACCACGGGCCGTCACGGAAGGTCCGCCAGCTCAGGTGGTCATAGGTGTAGGCGGTGTGGAACCCGAGCCGCTCGGCCCGCTGCCACTGGTCGCGGCCCCCTTCGTGCCAGCCGCGGACCGGAAGGATCACAGTGCTCAGACGCAAACTCATGCGTTCGAGCCTACGGCGACGCGTGCACCAACCGCACATCACGCACCGCCCGCCCCACCTCGAACCCGGGCAGGGCCCGCGTTTCACGTGAAACATCGGCGGAAAGTTCGTCGGTTTCACGTGAAACATCTCCAGCCGAACGTGGTCGGGCGGTAGGTGCACATGGGCGAAGATGGGTCCGTGACCTCGGCTCCCCAGCGCCCGGACGGGCCAACCCCAGCGACCCGGCTCATCGCCACCGATCTCGACGGCACCCTGCTGCGCGACGACAAATCCGTCTCGCCCCGCACGATCGCCGCCCTCGCCGCCGCCGAGGAAGCCGGGATCGAGGTCTTCTTCGTCACGGGTCGCCCGGCCCGCTGGATGGGCGTGGTCAGCGATCACGTGCACGGCCACGGTCTGGCGATCTGCGCGAACGGCGCCGCCGTCGTCGACCTTCGCACCGGAGGAGAGTTCGTGGAGGTCCGGGCACTGCCCCGGGCCACCGCGCTGACGGTGGTGAACACACTGCGCGCCGCCGCGCCCGGTACGTCCTTCGCCGTCGAGCTGACCACCGGCATCAACTACGAGCCGGCGTACCCCCCGTTCTTCCAGGACCCGGGCGCCGCCGTGGCCACCGCCGAGAAGCTGCTGAGCGAGGAGCTCGACGGCAGCGCGGCGCCGGTGCTGAAGGTGCTCGCGCACCACGGCGAACTGGGCCCGGACGAGTTCCTGGCCCTGGCCCGCTCGACCGCCGGTGCCTACGCCTCGATCACGCGCTCCAGCCCGACCTCCCTACTGGAGATCAGCGGGCTCGGCATCTCCAAGGCCAGCACCTTGGCGCTGTGCTGCGCCGAGCGCGGCATCACTCCCGCCGAGGTCGTCGCCTTCGGGGACATGCCGAACGACGTGGAGATGCTCCGCTGGGCGGGCACCTCGTACGCGATGGGCAACGCCCACCCGGATGTGATCGCCGCCGCGTCCGGCCGGACCGTCGCCAACAACGAGGACGGGGTCGCCGTGGTCATCGAGCGCATCCTCGCCGAACGCACGACGCACCCGCGCTGACGGTCGCCTCAGAGCGGGGCCTCCCACACGAGGGTGGTCCCGCCCCCGTCCTCCCCGATGCCCGGACCGTACGAGCTCGCCCCGCCCAGCGACTCGGCCCGTCGGCGCAGGTTCCGCAGTCCGCTGCGGCGCCCGCCCTCCGGGATGCCCACTCCGTCGTCGGCGACCTCCAGGCGCACTCCGGGGCGCCCGTCGGCCAGGGTGACGGTCGAGTCGAGGACCACCTCGATCCGGGACGCCTCCGAGTGTCGGAACGCGTTGGAGAGCGCTTCGCGCAGGGCGGCGATCAGGTTCTTGCCGACCAGCTCGCCGACGACCGCGTCGATCGGGCCGAGGAAGCGGTGGGCCGGCTTGAAGCCCAGCGGCACGGCGGCCATGTTGATCTCCCGCAGCACCCGGGTGCGCAGCCCCGACGGGGCCTCCGCCGGTCCCTGCTGGAGCGCGAAGATCGCGGTGCGGATCTCCTGGATCGTCACGTCCAGCTCGTCCACGGCCTTGCCCACCCCGTCCCGGACCTCCGGGACGATGGACCTGCGTTGCGCGCCTTCCAGCATCATCCCCGTCGCGAAAAGCCGCTGGATCACGAGGTCGTGCAGGTCGCGGGCGATCCGGTCACGGTCCTCGAACACCGCGAGACGCTCCCGGTCGCGCTGTGCCTCGGCCATCATCAGCGCGAGGGCCGCCTGTGAGGCGAACTGCGTGGCCAGGGTCCGCTCCGCCTCGGTGAACGGTCGCTGTCCACGGGCCCGCGGGGTCACCAGCGCGCCCAGCACCCGCCCGCCGCTGTGCAACGGCAGCATCATGCACGGCCCGTACTGGCTGGTCAGCCTGCCGATCATGCGGGGGTCGCCGGCCGCGTCGTCGGCGAACACCGGCTCGCCCTCCAGCAGCCGCCCCACCACCGGGCTCTCGGCGGGGATCACCACTCCCAGCGAGGTGGCCGGGTTCTCGGCCGAAACGGCGACGATCTCCATCCCGCCCTCCTCGGCCGGCAGCATCACGATCCCGGCGGCGGAGTCGGCCAGCCTGCGGGCCTGTTCGGCCACGACCGAGAGGGCGTCGTCCGCGTCCCCGCCGGAGAGGAGGGCCGTGGTGACGGCCACCGAACCGTCGATCCACCGCTCTCGCTGGGTGGCGGCCTCGTACAGGCGGGCGTTGCCGATCGCGATGCCCGCCTCGGTGGCCAGCACCCGGACCATGTGGACGTCGTAGTCGTTGAAGGCGACGCCGCCGTTCTTCTCGGCGAGGTACAGATTGCCGAAGATCTCCCCCTGCACCCGGATCGGGACGCCGAGGAAGGTCTTCATGGGGGGATGGTGCGCCGGGAAACCCGCCGACCGCGGGTCCTTCGTCAGGTCTGCGAGCTGCACCGTGTCGGGGTGCGAGATGAGCGCGCCGAGCAGACCCCGCTTGCCGTCCGGGCGGTGCCCGATCCGGCGGGCCTGTTCCGGGTCGATGCCGAAGGTGACGAAGTCCGAGAGACCGCGCCCCTCCGTGTCGACGACGCCGATCGCGGCGTACCGGGCGTCCGCGAGCTCGGCGGCCGTCTCGCAGATCCGGTCGAGCGTGGAGTGCAGTTCGAGGCCGGTGCCGACCGATCGCATGGCCTCCAGCAGTTGCGGCACCCGAGCGGTCAGCTCGGTGGACAGCCCCTGCAGACTCCGGGTGGCCTGGGTGGCGGCCTCCAGCGGGTCCGGTGCTCCGCGGGTCGGTTCCGGTGATTCCTGAGACTCCTGGGCTGACATGACCTTGAGCCTAGTTAGTCCCCTTTGGTGGGGAAAGTCGCCGCATCCTGAACGCGCCAGAGGGGCGTGCTCCGGGCCGCCCCGGACCGCCCCCGGCGGCGGCCTCAGCCGTGGCGCGCCGGCAACCCGTCGGCTTCCCGCTCCCGGTCCAGGAGGCGGCGCAGCGGCCCTTCGACGGCGGCCAGCTCCGCGTAGGCGCCACGCTGCACGACGGCTCCCCGGTCCAGGACCAGCACCTCGTCGACGGCCTCCAGGCCGGCGAGCCGGTGCGTGATCAGCACGGTGGTCCGGCCCTCGGTCGCGGCCAGCAGGTCCGCTGTCAGGGCGTCCGCGGTGGCGAGGTCCAGGTGTTCTGCGGGCTCGTCCAGGACCAGCACGGGGAAGTCCGCGAGCAGCGCCCGGGCCAGGGCCAACCGCTGCCGCTGACCACCCGAGATCCGCTCACCGTGTTCGCCGACGAGGGTGTCCAGCCCGTCCGGGAGTCCCTCGACCCACTCCCACAGCCGGGCCGCCGCCAGTGCCTCGCGCAGCTCGGCCTCGCTCGCCCCCGTACGGGCGAGCCGGAGGTTCTCGCGGACGGAACTGTCGAACAGGTGGGCGTCCTGGGCGCACAGTCCCACCGCGCGGCGCACGTCGTCGCCGCCGAGGGCGCGTACGTCGATCCCGCCCAGGGTGTACGTGCCCTCGCTCGGGTCCAGGAACCGCAGCAGCACCTGCGCGAGCGTGGTCTTGCCGGAGCCGGAGGGCCCGACCACGGCGATGCGCCGGCCCGCTTCCAGCGTCAGGTCCGTCCCGTGCAGGGCGTCCCGTTCCTGCCCGGGGTGGCGCGCGGCGAGGCCGGTCAGCCGCAGCGGGAAGGGCGAGGCCGGCGCCTCCAGGGGTTCGGCGGGCTCGACCACGGGCACCGGGGCGTCGAGGACCTCGTAGACCCGCTCGGCGCTCCGGCGGACCCGTTGGCGGTACTGGACCGCGAGCGGAAGTCCGCTGACCGCTTCGAACGCGGCGAGGGGGGTCAGTACGACCACCGCCATGGCCACCCCGGAGAGCCGTCCTCCGGCGACGGCGGCCGCGCCGGCGAGCGCGGCGCACACCACGGTCAGCCCGCAGACCAGCGCGGACAGCCCGCCGCCGAGTCCGGTGGCGAAGGCCCCGCGCGAGGCGATCCGGGTCAGCACCCCGTCGCTCTCCCGCGCCAGGTCCTTGCGGCCGGCCAGGGCCCCGGCGACGGTCAGTTCGGCCGTACCCGTGAGCAGATCGGCGGCCCGGGTGGCGAGCTCGCCCCGGGCCGGCGCGAGGCGCCGCTCCGCGCGCCGCGCACAGGCGCCGCTGATCAACGGCACGCCGACGCCGGCCGCGAGCAGACCCACCGCCAGGACCGCACCGGCCTCGGGCAGCAGCCAGGCCGTGAACGCCACCGACCCGGTTCCGACGAGGACCGCGGTGCCGACCGGGAGCAGCCAGCGCAGCCAGTAGTCCTGGAGGGCGTCGGCGTCGGCCACGAGTCGGGACAACAGGTCCCCGCGCCGCTGCTCGCGCAGTCCGGCGGGGGCGATCCGCTCCAGCCGGCGGTACACCGAGACCCGCAGGTCGGCCAGCATCCGCAGGACGGCGTCGTGCGAGACGAGCCGCTCCGCGTAGCGGAACACGGCCCGGCCCATGCCGAAGGCCCGCGTCGCCGTGACGGCGACCATCAGGTAGAGCACCGGCGGCTGCTCGGAGGCGCGCGAGATGAGCCACCCCGACACCGCCAACAGCCCGACGCTGCACCCGACGGCGAGCGCCCCGAGCAGCAGACCGAGCCGGAACCTTCCCTGCCAGGCTGCGGCCGCGGCCCTCACCCGGCTCAGCGGATCGCCGCCGCCCGTCCCGATGGCGCCCCCCGCGGCGACCCGTTCGGAGGTGGGCCCGAGGATCCACTCCCCGGGGTCCGCCACCGGGACCTGGGCCCGCGGCGGCGCGGCCGCGGACCCCGCGTTCCCGGCGACCTCCACGGGCCCGGCCACCGGATCCGCGGAACCCGCAGGCACGGGAGCTCCCTCACCGACCGCCACCACCCGGTCGGCCACGGCCAGCAGCGCCGGGCGGTGCACCACCAGAAGGACGGTCCGGCCCACCGCGAGGCGTCGTACGGCGTCCACGACGGCAGCCTCCGTCTCCCCGTCGAGGGCCGCCGTCGGCTCGTCCAGCAGGAGCACCGGACGGTCGGCGAGGAACGCCCGGGCCAGTGCGAGGCGCTGCCGCTGTCCCGCCGACAGCCCGACCCCGCCCTCACCCAGCGCCGTGCGGACACCGCCCGGCAGCGCGGACACGAACTCCCAGGCACCGGCGTCACGGAGCGCCGATTCCACGTCCTCGTCACCGGCCCCGGGCCGAGCCAGCCGTACGTTCTCGGCGATGCTCCCTGCGAAGAGGTGCGGCCGTTGCGGCACCCACGCGATCCGCTCCCGCCACTGTTCGAGGGACAGTTCCGCCTGGTCGACGGCGCCGATCCGCACCCGTCCGGCCGTCGGCGTGACGAAGCCCAGCAGTACGTTCAGCAGCGTGGACTTGCCCGCGCCGCTCGGCCCGGTCAGGGCGACGCACTCGCCGGGCTCCACGACCAGGGACACGGGACCGGGCGAGCTCGCGCTCCGGCCCTCGTAACGCACCTCGACCCCGTCGAACTCGATCCGCAGCTCCGAGTCCGGCACCCGGGCGCCGCCGCCCGTCGTCGGCGGCTCCGTCTCCAGCACCTCGAAGATCTCTTCCGCCGCGGCCAGGCCCTCGGCGGCCGCGTGGTACTGGGCCCCCACCTGCCGCAGCGGCAGGTAGGCCTCCGGCGCCAGGATCAGGATGACCAGACCGGTGTAGAGGTCGAGTTCGCCGTGGACGAGCCGCATGCCGATGGTCACCGCGACCAGGGCGACCGACAGCGTGGCGAGCAGTTCCAGCGCGAACGAGGAGAGGAAGGCGATGCGCAGCGTGCGCATGGTGGCCTGGCGGTAGTCGTCGGTGATCTTGCGGATCGACTCGGCCTGGGCCTTGGCCCGTCCGAAGACCTTCAGCGTCGGAAGTCCGGCCACCACGTCCAGGAAGTGCCCCGACAGCCGCGACAGCAGCCGCCACTGGCGGTCCATCCGGGACTGGGTGGCCATGCCGATCAGGATCATGAAGAGCGGGATCAGCGGCAGGGTGACGACGATGATGGCCGCCGACACCCAGTCCTCCGTGACGATCCGGGCGAGGACCGCGACCGGTACGACGACGGCGAGCCCGAGCTGGGGCAGGTACCGGGAGAAGTAGTCGTCGAGGGCGTCCACCCCCCGGGTGGCCAGGGCCACCAGCGACCCGGTCCGCCGGCTGCCGGAGGGGCCGGGTCCCAGGTCGGCGGCGCGGTCCAGCAGCCGCACCCGCAGCTCGGACTTGACCGCCGCACCGGCGCGGTGCGCGGCCATTTCCGTGAGCCAGGCGACCAGACCGCGCCCGAGGGCCACCGCGGCGAGGAGCAGCAGCGGGGTGCGCAGTTCAGCGGCGCCGAGGTCCTGCTCGAAGGCGCCGACCACGATCTCGGCGATGAGCATCGCCTGACCGACGACCAGCCCCGCTCCGGCAAGCCCGAGGAGCACCACCGCCCCCAGGAAGAGGCGGGTGGAACGGGCGTACCGCAGCAGGCGCGGGTCGATCGGTTTCACGTGAAACATCTCCTCGGCAGGGTCGAGCAGGAGAGTCGGGCATCGGGGGGAGCAGGTGCCTCAGTGCGCGTCGACGATGTGCTGCGTCCCGATCCGCTTGCGGAACACCCAGTAGGTCCAGCCCTGGTAGAGCATGACGAGCGGAGTGGCCACCGCGGCGCACCAGGTCATGATCTTCAGGGTGTACGGGCTGGACGAGGCGTTGGTGACCGTGAGGTTCCAGGCGTCGTTCAGGGAGGACGGCATGACGTTCGGGAAGAGCGTCAGGAACAGCATCGCGACGGCGGCCGCGATGGTGATCCCCGAGAGCGCGAACGACCAGCCCTCACGACCCGCCAGGTTGAAGCCCAGGGCCCCGACCAGCGCGAGCACCGCGACGACCATCGCAATCATGCTCCAGCCGTCACCGCGCGACGCCTGCGTCCAGATCAGGAAGACGAGGGCCAGCACCGCCGTGACCACGCCGAGCCGGGTGGCCAGCGTGCGCGACCGCTCCCGGATGTCACCGACCGTCTTGAGCGAGGTGAACACCGCGCCGTGGAAGGTGAACAGGGTGAGGGTCACCAGACCGCCCAGGATCGAGTAAACGTTGAGCAGGTCGAGGAAGGTGCCGACGTACTCCATGTCCTGGTCGATCTTCACGCCGCGCACGATGTTGGCGAAGGCCACGCCCCACAGGAACGCGGGGATCAGCGAGGTCCAGAAGATCGCGTGTTCCCAGTTGGTCTGCCACTTGTCCTCCGGCCGCTTGTGCCGGTACTCGAAGGCGACGCCGCGGATGATGAGGCAGATCAGGATGATCAGCAGCGGCAGGTAGAAGCCCGAGAAGAGCGTGGCGTACCACTCGGGGAAGGCGGCGAAGGTCGCGCCGCCCGCGGTGAGCAGCCACACCTCGTTGCCGTCCCAGACGGGTCCGATCGTATTGATCAGGACCCGCTTCTCCGTGCGGTCACGGGCGAGGAGCTTGGTGAGTACGCCGACTCCGAAGTCGAAGCCCTCCAGGAAGAAGTAGCCGATCCACAGGACGGCGATGAGGACGAACCAGACGTCGTGGAGTTGCATGGGGTGGTCTCCGCAGTCTCAGTACGAGAAGGCCATCGGACGGTCGGGGTTCTTGTCGTCCCCGCCGATCCTCGTCGGCGGGTTCAGGTCGGCCTCGGTGAGTTCCGGGGGGCCGAGCTTGACGTACTTCACGAGGAGCTTGACTTCGATCACCGCGAGGACGGCGTACAGCAGGGTGAAGCCGATCATCGAGGTGAGGACCTCGGCCTGGGTGACGTTCGGCGAGACGGCGTCCCGGGTGCGCAGCACCCCGTAGACGACCCAGGGCTGACGGCCCATCTCGGTGAATATCCAGCCCCAGGAGTTGGCTATGAGCGGGAAGCACATGGTCCAGAGCGCGACGACCCAGTACAGGTTGGCGAGGCGCGGGCTGAGGGCCTTCTTGAAGAGGACCAGGTTCGGCACCTCGTCGGGTCCGGTGCGCAGCCCCACCGGCAGCAGGAACTTCTTGCGGGTCAGCCACAGCCCCACGACACCGATGGAGAGCGAGGCCATGCCGAAGCCGATCATCCAGCGGAAGCCCCAGTAGGCGACGGGGATGTTGGGCCGGTAGTCGCCCGGTCCGAACTTCTCCTGCTGGGCCTTGTTGACGTCGTTGATGCCCGGGACGAACGAGGTGAAGTCGTCGTTGGCCAGGAAGGACAGCAGGCCGGGGATCTCGATCGCGACCTTGTTGTGGCCCTTGTCGACGTCGCCGTAGGCGAAGACGGAGAAGGGCGCGGGCGCCTCGCCGTCCCACAGGGCCTCGGCGGCGGCCATCTTCATCGGCTGCTGCTTGTACATCACCTTGCCGAGGAGGTCGCCGCTGATCGCGGTGCCCATACCGGCAATGATCATGACTACGAGACCGAGGCGCAGCGAGCTCCTCATGACCGGGACGTGCTTCTTGCGCGCCAGGTGGTACGCGGCGATGCCGGCCATGAACGCGCCGCCGACCAGGAAGGCCGCCGTGATCGTGTGGAAGAACTGGGTCAGCGCGGTGTTCTGGGTGAGGACCAGCCAGAAGTCGGTGAGTTCGGCCCGACCCCGCTCCTCGTTGATCCGGTAGCCGACCGGGTGCTGCATCCAGGAGTTGGCCGCCAGGATGAAGTAGGCGGACAGGATGGTGCCGATCGACACCATCCATATGCAGGCGAGGTGGATCTTCTTGGGCAGCTTGTCCCAGCCGAAGATCCACAGGCCGATGAAGGTCGACTCGAAGAAGAAGGCGATCAGGGCCTCGAAGGCCAGCGGCGCCCCGAAGATGTCGCCGACGAAGCGCGAGTAGTCGGACCAGTTCATGCCGAACTGGAACTCCTGGACGATGCCGGTGACGACACCCATCGCGATGTTGATCAGGAAGAGCTTGCCCCAGAACTTGGTGGCCCTGAGGTACTTCTCGTTCTCGCTCCGGACCCATGCGGTCTGCAGGCCGGCGGTGAGCGCGGCGAGCGAGATCGTCAGGGGAACGAACAGGAAGTGGTAGACGGTGGTGATGCCGAACTGCCATCGCGCCAGCGTCTCCGGCGCCAAAGCTAGGTCCACGTCCTCGTCTCCTTCGGGTCACCGTGGTCACAGCGGCAGTCTGCCGTTTGTGTCCCACTCAATTCGGGAGGAAGCGGGACACGCTTGTGAACGCGTTCACATTCACAAGCATTATGGCGCACGAGTTCGGAAGCCTGTGCGGCGGGGTCCCCCTAGCCAAGACATTCAACAGATTGTTGAATGCGGCGCATGCAGATAAGAATCTCCTGGCCTGCCGGCCAGCTCACCGCGACCCTCGAAGAGACCCCGACCAGCAAGGCCCTGGTCGAGGCCCTCCCGATATCGGCCTCCGCCAACACGTGGGGCGAGGAGGTCTACTTCGACACCGGGCTGTCCGTCGCCCTGGAGCACGACGCCCAGCAGGTCGTCGCCCCGGGCACCGTCGCGTTCTGGACCGACGGCGACGCGCTCGCGCTGCCCTACGGTCCGACGCCCATCGCGCGCGGGGACGAATGCCGCCTGGCGAGCCCGTGCAACGTCCTCGGCTCGTTCGACGGCGACCCCCGCCTGCTGTCCACCGTCCGCGACGGCGACCCCATCCGCGTGGAGCGCGTGTAACCACGCCCCGGGGGCCGCCGTCCGGCACCACGTCCCCGGGCCACGCCCTCTCGGCCGCGCTCCCGGGCGTCGGCTACAGCTCCTTGAAGAACGCCTCCGCCGTGTGCAGGAAGAGGTCGTTCGCCTCGGTCTCACCGATCGTGACCCGCAGGCCCTCACCCGCGAAGGGCCGGACCACCACACCGGCCTTCTCGCAGGCCGCCGCGAAATCGGCGGTCCGCTCCCCCAGCCGCATCCACACGAAGTTGGCCTGGGTGTCCGGGACGACCGTCCAACCCTGGGCGAGCAGCGTGCTGTGCACGCGCGCACGCTCGCCCACCAGCGAACCGACCCGGCCCATCAGCTCGTCCTCCGCCCGCAGCGAGGCGACCGCGGCGTCCTGGGCGAGCTGGCTGACGCCGAAGGGAACGGCCGTCTTGCGCAGCGCGGCCGCCACCGGCTCGTGCGCGACCGCGAACCCGACCCGCAGACCGGCCAGCCCGTACGCCTTGGAGAACGTGCGCAGCACCGCGACGTTCGGGCGGTCGCGGTAGAGCTCGATGCCGTCGGGAACGTCGGCGTCGCGGACGAACTCGCGGTAGGCCTCGTCCAGCACCACCAGGATGTCCGAGGGCACCCGGTCCAGGAAGCGCTCCAGCTCGGCCCGGCGTACCGCGGTACCGGTGGGGTTGTTGGGGTTGCACACGAAGATCAGGCGCGTGCGGTCCGTGATGGCCGCGGCCATGGCGTCAAGGTCGTGCACGTCCCCGTCGGTGAGGGGCACCTGCACCGACGTCGCGCCCGAGATCTGCGTGATGATCGGGTATGCCTCGAAGGACCGCCAGGCGTAGATGACCTCGTCGCCGGGACCCGCCGTCGACTGGATCAGCGACTGGGCGACCCCGACGGAACCGGTGCCCGTGGCGATGTGCTCGACCGGCACCCCGAAACGGTCGGCCAGCTCGTTCACCAGGCCCGTGCAGGCCATGTCCGGGTAGCGGTTGAACCGGCCCGCGGCCGCGACCGCGCTCTCCAGGACGCCCGGCAGCGGCGGGTACGGGTTCTCGTTCGAGGACAGCTTGAACGCCACGGGCCCGCCGGTGGCAGCGGGCTTTCCGGGCTTGTAGGTGGGAATGCCGTCCAGCTCGGCGCGCAGCTTCGGGCTCTTCTCGCTCACCGCAGGTCCTCCTCGACCGTCCCGTCGACGGCACCGTCGACTCAATACTGCTCACCTTATGAGGATTCCGCCGATCCGAGAATGGCAGGCGCCCGGAACACGGGGGGAGCGCGCGCATATATGCGCGCGCCGGTGGCCTGCGCCGTGGCGCGCGTCCCTCGTGAAGGTGAGTTGCGGTCGGTCCGGCACGCCACCGTTTTGGCATGCTCGTACCCGTCGACAAGCGGCACCCTCACCCAGAGCGACCAAAGACCTTCGTTTCCAAGGTCATTGGGGGTGGCGAAACATGCAGAATCGTGCCTGTCAACGCGTGCATATGCATCCGGACCACCCACCCCACCGAGCCCTACTATCGGCTCGCCATGACAGCAGCAGGGAAGCATCAGGTGAGCCGGGCCGAGACCACCCGGCGAGTCGGCGGCCGACAGGGCCGGGCCGGCATCAGAGACGTGGCCGCCGCAGCGGGCGTCTCCATCACAACCGTCTCCGACGCGCTCAATGGCAAGGGGCGGCTGCCGGACGCCACCCGCCGCCACGTCCGCGAGGTCGCCGACCGGCTGGGCTATCGCCCTTCCGCGGCCGCCCGCACCCTCCGTACCGGCAAGTCGGGCCTCATCGGCCTGACCGTGACGACGTACGGGGATGAACCTTTCACCTTCACCGAATTCGCGTACTTCGCGGAGATGGCACGGGCCGCCACCTCCGCCGCGCTCGCCCGTGGGTACGCCCTCGTCATCCTGCCCGCCACCTCACGACACGACGTCTGGTCCAACGTGGCCCTGGACGGCACCGTCGTGATCGACCCGTCCGACCACGACCCCGTGGTCAGCGAGCTGGTCCGTCAGGGACTCCCCGTGGTCTCCGACGGCCGACCGGCCGGCACCCTCCCCGTCACCGCCTGGGTGGACAACGACCACGAAGCGGCCGTGCTCGGCCTCCTCGACCACCTCGCAGCCGCCGGCGCCCGCCGCATCGGGCTGCTGACCGGCACCACCACCGACACCTACACCCGGCTCTCCACCACCGCATACCTCAGCTGGTGCGAACGCGTCGGCCAGGACCCGGTCTACGAGTCCTACCCCGCCCACGACCCGTGCGCCGGGGCCGTGGCCGCCGACCGACTGCTCGCCCGGCCCGACCGGCCCGATGCCGTGTACGGGCTCTTCGACCCCAACGGCACCGACCTCCTCGCCGCGGCCCGGCGCTACGGCCTGCGCGTCCCTGAGGACCTGCTCCTCGTGTGTTGCAGCGAATCCACCGTCTACGCCACCACCGAACCGCCCATCACCACGCTGTCCCTCAAACCGCGCCGCATCGGCACCGCCGTAGTGCAGTTGCTCATCGACGCGATCGAGGGGGTCGACACCGGACGCCCCGTAGAGCAGGTCGTCCCGACCGAACTCATCATCCGTACCTCCTCGCAGCGCAGGACGCCCCGAACCACCGTCAGCCCACCCCGTTCACCGGCCCAGGATTGACCTCCGGACCACGGCACGGCGGGGTCCACGACCCCGCCCAGGATTTCCGCAACACCGATATCGGGATAAAACAGTAGGAACAACCGGCTCCGGCCAGGATTCACCACCCCTGGTGCGTCACAGAGCGCGAGCCGCATTCCTATGATGGGCGCACGACATCACGGACCCTCCGACCCGGAGGTCAGAGGGTCCGCAGGTGTACGGCAGCGCGACGGTGGTGGAGGGGTCGATGACTCAGGGGGCCGGTCAGGGACCCGCGATGCGGACGGACACGCTGCGGGACTTCCGGGTGCCGGTCGGCGAACCCGCGCCTCACAAGGCGTCCACCGGCCTGCCCGGGGACGCCCCCGGGTACGGCGGGCATCCCGCGTACTACGGAACGGCGGCGGCGCCCGTACCCCCGGTGCCCGGATACGTGCCGGGGCAGCCGGAGTACCTCGGCTCCACCCCCACGGCCCGTCCCGCACCGGACACCGTCCCGCACCAGCGCACGGCCGCGGCCCACGCCGACGACCACGCGCCGGAGCCGGGCGACGACGAGCCCGAGCCCGACGACGGATACACGCCGACGCAGCGGGACCTCCCCGTCATCGGGCGCGGCGCGCAGGGCGGGCCCGGCGACACCGTCCAGGTCCAGTACGTCCCCCAGGAGGCCCAGGCCACCGGTCCGGGCCCGCTGTACGTGGTCGGCGACGTCCACGGGTACCTCGACGAACTGGTCACCGAGCTCCAGGCGCAGGACCTCATCGACGCCGACCGGCGGTGGTCCGCGGGCAACGCGCGGCTCTGGTTCCTCGGCGACTTCACCGACCGCGGGCCCGACGGCATCGGCGTGATCGACCTCGTCATGCGGCTCTCCGCCGAGGCCGCCGCGGCCGGCGGCTACTGCAAGGCCCTCATGGGCAACCACGAACTCCTGCTGATCGGCGCCAAGCGGTTCGGCGACACCCCCGTCCACTCGGGGGCGGGCACCGCCACCTTCCAGGCCGCCTGGTTGCTCAACGGCGGCCAGCGCACCGACATGGAGCGCCTGGAGGACGTCCACCTGCAGTGGATGTCGCGGCTGGACGCGGCCGCGCTGGAGGACGGGCACCTGCTCCTGCACTCCGACACCACCGCGTACCTCGACTACGGCGACTCCATCGAGGACGTCAACGACAACATCCACGAACTCCTCAACCGCAACGACGCCGACATCACCTGGGACCTGTTCCGCAAGTTCACCAAGCGGTTCGCCTTCCGCGACGAGGAGACCGGACCCCACGCCGTACGGGAACTCCTCGGCACCTACGGCGGTGGACGCGTCGTCCACGGCCACAGCCCCATCCCCTACCTGCTCGGCGAGGTGGGCACCGAGGACGGCGACGGCACCCGCGGTCCGGAGGCCGTGGACGGCCCCCACGTGTACGCGGAGGGCCTGGCCATCGCCATGGACGGCGGCGTCACCATGGCCGGCAAGCTGCTCGTCGTTCAACTACCTCTGCGCGACTGAGCGTTCTCGGAGCGGGGTATTTCGGCAAAGCCCCTGTCACGGCGTGGCAGGGGCGCTCTACCATCGCTCTATCCGTAGCAGGCTCTCCTCCGTTTGTGCCGGTGCCCGGGGTCTACGCGGGCAAACCGGCTTGTACGGAGCATCGGGGGATGCACATGACCAGCGCTCCGCACCTGCTGACCGAAGACCGGCCCGAGTTCGACCGGCTCCTTGACGAAACGCTGCGCACGGCTGACGAACGGCCCGAGCTCGCCACCCTGGGCGAACGGCTCAACGCCGAACAACTGCGCACGATGGCACTGAACGCGATCGCGCTGCTGACCGCCGCGGCAGCCGCCGAGTACGACCACTACGTGAAGGTCCGCGCGGAACTCCGCGACGAAGCCCGGTCGGCCTCCACCGGCAGGGGGGAGTACGTGACGGGCGACCGGGACGACGGGGCCGGCCTGAGCGCCGTCGTGGCCGTCCTCGCGCCCGTCCTGGCCGGCACCTCCATGCTGATCTTCCTGCTGGTGGGCTACAGCCTGAAGATGATCGATCCCGAACCGGCCTTCGCGAAGACGATGCTGACGGCGGGCTGGCTTTTCGGGGCACTCACCGTGGCCGCCCTGCTGTTCGCGGTCATCGGCCTGCTGGTGACCGCGCTGCGCAACAGCTCGACGGAGGTCGCGGCGGCGGAGACCGTGGCGGTCCCCGACGAGCTCTCACGGGCCCGGGAGGCCTGGCGCAACGCGCTGCTGGAGCGGGGAATCATCCCGTTCCTGCGGGACGCCCTGGCCGACCCGAGCGCCGACGGCTATCCGACCCCGAGAACGCCGGGGGCCGGACGCATCCCGCAACTGGGATACAGCCGACCCGACTTCACCAGCCCCGGATCGACCTCACAGGGGCCCCGGCCCGGCTACGCGTCGCCGGACTTCACCAGCCCGGACTTCGGCGGCCCCGAACACGAACCGGACTGACAACCACGGCCGGTTCGCCGAGGCGCCCCGTCGTCAGCGGATCGGCCCATCCGGAGGGCCCACTTGGCCGTCCGCGAGGGCCACCCGGGTTCGCGCCCCGGCGTGCCTCGCCGCTCGGCACCGGCCCCGTCCCTAGGGTCAGCGGCCGTGAAGCCGACGATTTGCCTGTGCATGATCGTGAAGAACGAGTCCGCCGTCATCGAGCGCTGCCTCAAGTCGGTACGGGGGCTCATCGACACCTGGGCCATCTCCGACACGGGATCCACCGACGGAACCCCACAACTGATCCGAAGCGCCCTGGACGGGATCCCCGGGGAACTCCACGAGGAACCGTGGGTCGACTTCGGGCACAACCGCAGCCTCAACATCGGGCACGGTCTCGGCAAGGCCGACTACGTGCTGCTCCTCGACGCCGACCACGTCCTGCGCCCCGAAGGGCCCCTGCCCGCCCTCACGGCGGATTCCTACATGCTCCGCCACGAGGGCGCGACCGAGTACCGCATCAAACGCCTGGTCCGTGCCGATCTCCCCTGGCGGTACGAAGGCGTCACCCACGAGTACCTGACCTGCGACCGCCGCGACGAGAACGACCGGCGGCCCGGCCTCCAGGAGAACCTCGACGCGCTCGTCATCGAGGACTACGCCGACGGCGGCTCCCGACACGACAAGTACGAACGGGACGCGCGGCTGCTCGGCGCCGAACTGCAACGCGACCCGTCCAACACCCGGACCGTCTTCTACCTCGCGCAAACCCTGCGGGACATGGGCGACACCGCGGCCTCGATCAAGCTCTACGAACGCCGCGCCGGCATGGGCGGTTGGGGCGAGGAGGTCTACTACGCACTGCTCCAGGTCGGTGTCCTACAGGGCGAGGCCGGGGACTGGCCCGCCGCCATGGACGCCCTCTCACGGGCCTGGGACTCGCGTCCCGGCCGGCTGGAAGCCTGCTATGAACTCGCCGCACGACTCAGGATGCTCGGCCGGTACCACTCCGCCCACGCCGTGACCGCAGCCGTCCTGGATCGCCCGGTGCCGGACGATCTGCTCTTCGTCCAGCCCTGGGTGTACCGGTGGGGCCTGCTCTTCGAGCACTCGATCAACGCCTACTGGGTCGGCGACATGGACGCGTCGCTCAGCGCCTGCGACCGCTTGCTCGCCCTGCCGGACCTGCCGGAGGCGTACCGGCGCCAGACGGAGGACAACCGCGCCTTCGCGGTCGCTTCCCTCCGTGGCCCCTCCCTGTCTGTTTCACGTGAAACGGCCCCTCCTGTTTCACGTGAAACAACCGCCCACATGTGACCACCCGCGTGTTTCACGTGAAACGAACAGCATCCGTTTCACGTGAAACAACGCGACCCACGCCCCTCTACGACGCGGCTGCCCGCTCGCCGAGTGCCCGGCGGCGCAGACCGGCGTTCGACAGGGCCGGCGGGCGCCAGACTCCGTCCGGCCGGTAGAGGTTCACGCCGGGCGCCACGATCTCGTCGATCCGGTCGAGCACCGCGTCGTCCAGGATTAGCCCGGCCCCCTTCAGCAGCGACTCCATCTGCTCCATCGTCCGCGGCCCGATGATCACCGAGGTGACGGCGGGATGGGCGACGGGGAACGCCACGGCCAGCTCCGGCAGCGTGCATCCGATCGACTCGGCCAACTCGACCAGTTGTTCCACCGCTTCCAGCTTGGCGACGTTGCCGGGGATCGC
The DNA here is from genome assembly GCF_042887545.1 of Streptomyces sp. NPDC057939. Taxonomy (NCBI): domain Bacteria; kingdom Bacillati; phylum Actinomycetota; class Actinomycetes; order Kitasatosporales; family Streptomycetaceae; genus Streptomyces; species Streptomyces sp. NPDC057939. Next base: position 370,461 of record NZ_JBHVPG010000001.1, on the reverse strand, counting down.
CGGATCGAACCGTGCCGGAGTCAGCGCCGCCCGCCCCGAGGTCATGTCGACGGGCTCACCGAGCCGGTACTTCCCGCTCAGGAAGCCGGAAGCGAGCGGACTCCAGGTCAGCACTCCCATCCCGTACCGAAGGGCGACCGGAAGCACGTCCGCCTCGATGCCCCGCGCGAGGATCGAGTATGGCGGCTGCTCCGTACGGAACCGGGGCAGCGCCCGCCGCTCGGCCACGTGGTGCGCCTCCACGAGCTCCTCGGCCGGAAACGTCGAGCAGCCGAAGGCGCGGATCTTGCCGGCCCTGACCAGGTCACCGAGGACCGACAGGGTCTCTTCGACGTCGGTCGTGTGGTCCGGCCGGTGCACCTGGTAGAGGTCGATCCAATCGGTGTCCAACCTGCGCAGGCTGTCCTCCACCGCCCGCACGATCCACCGCCGCGAGTTGCCGCTCCGGTTACGGCCCTCGCCCATCCGGAAGTGGACCTTCGTGGCGAGCACGACGTCGTCGCGCCGCCCCTTGAGGGCCTTGCCGACGATCACCTCGGACTCACCGGCGGAGTACATGTCCGCCGTATCGACGAAGTTGATGCCCCGGTCGAGTGCGGCGTGGATGATCCGCACGCACTCCTCGTGATCCGGGTTCCCCACCGCGCCGAACATCATCGTGCCCAGGCAGTGGGCACTCACCTCGATGCCGGTACCACCAAGATTTCGGTATCCCATGCTCATGCGGCGGCACTCTAGGACCTGGAGCGCGCTCCAGGTCAAGGACCGGACCCCCGATCCCTCAGGTCCGAACTCCCTTGTCTCCAGGGCCCGGACACGGCGCTGCTCCCGGTCGGCGGCACTCCGCCGACCGGGAGCAGCACTCCCCCCGAACGTGCGTCAGTCCGCCAGAGGCAGGTAGACGCGGTTGCCCGCAGCGGCGAACTCGGCGGACTTCTCCGCCATGCCCGCCTCGATCTCGTCGGCCTTCAGGTCTCCACCGTGCTGGCGGCGGATGTCCTGCGAGATCTTCATGGAGCAGAACTTGGGACCGCACATGGAGCAGAAGTGCGCGGTCTTGGCCGGCTCGGCCGGCAGGGTCTCGTCGTGGAACTCGCGGGCCGTGTCCGGGTCGAGGGCCAGGTTGAACTGGTCCTCCCAGCGGAACTCGAACCGTGCGTCCGACAGGGCGTCGTCCCACTCCTGGGCGCCCGGGTGCCCCTTGGCCAGGTCCGCCGCGTGGGCGGCGATCTTGTAGGTGATGACGCCGGTCTTGACGTCATCACGGTTGGGCAGGCCCAGGTGCTCCTTGGGCGTGACGTAGCAGAGCATCGCGGTGCCCCACCAGGCGATCATCGCGGCGCCGATGCCCGAGGTGATGTGGTCGTACGCGGGCGCGACGTCCGTGGTGAGCGGGCCGAGCGTGTAGAACGGCGCCTCCTCACAGATCTCCTGCTGGAGGTCGATGTTCTCCTTGATCTTGTGCATCGGGACGTGGCCCGGGCCCTCGATCATCGTCTGGACGTTGTGGCGCTTGGCGATGGTGTTCAGCTCGCCCAACGTCTTCAGTTCGGCGAACTGCGCGGCGTCGTTGGCGTCGGCGATGGAGCCGGGGCGCAGGCCGTCGCCCAGGGAGTACGTGACGTCGTAGGTCGCGAGGATGTCGCAGAGCTCTTCGAAGTTCGTGTAGAGGAAGTTCTCCTTGTGGTGCGCCAGGCACCACGCGGCCATGATCGAACCACCGCGGGAGACGATGCCGGTCTTGCGCCGGGCGGTCAGCGGTACGTACGGGAGCAGCACGCCCGCGTGGACCGTCATGTAGTCGACGCCCTGCTCGGCCTGCTCGATGACCGTGTCCTTGTAGATCTCCCAGGTCAGGTCCTCGGCGCGGCCGTCGACCTTCTCCAGCGCCTGGTAGAGCGGCACGGTGCCGATCGGGACGGGGGAGTTGCGCAGCACCCACTCGCGGGTGGTGTGGATGTTGCGACCGGTCGAGAGGTCCATGACCGTGTCGGCGCCCCACTTGGTGGCCCAGGTCATCTTGTCGACCTCCTCCTCGATGGAGGAGGTGACCGCGGAGTTGCCGATGTTGGCGTTGACCTTCACCAGGAACCGCTTGCCGATGATCATCGGCTCGATCTCGGGGTGGTTCACGTTGGCCGGAAGGACCGCTCGACCTGCGGCGATCTCCTCACGGACGACCTCGGGGGAGACGTTCTCGCGGATCGCGACGTACTCCATCTCCGGGGTGATCTCGCCGCGGCGGGCGTACGCGAGCTGGGTTACGGCGGCGCCGCCACGGCCGCGGCGGGGCTGCCGGGGGCGTCCCGGGAAGACCGCGTCGAGGTTCTTGAGGCCGCCGCGGGGCGAGGTGTGCTTGATGCCGTCGTCCTCGGGGCGCGCGGGGCGGCCCGCGTACTCCTCGGTGTCGCCACGGCTGATGATCCAGTTCTCGCGCAGCGGCGCGAGGCCCCGACGGACATCGGTCTCGATCTGCGGGTCGGTGTACGGACCCGACGTGTCGTAGAGCGTCACGTCCTTGCCGTTGGTGAGGTGGACCTGGCGGACCGGCACCCGGATGTCGGGGCGGGAGCCCGCGACGTAGCCCTTGTGCCAGCCCGGCTGGCGCTCGTTCCCGCCGTCGGCGTCCTGGCTGACGGCAGGCGTGCGTGCGTCCTGAATGGTCATGAGACCTATCTCCCTACGCCGGCATTACCCGGTAACAGGTTCGGCGGTCGACGCAGCCTCTTCCCGTACGCATTCTCATGTGCGTACGGTGATCAGCGCCCTCTCAGCCCGGTGCTCCGAGCTCCCGCGTTGTGCAAAGGTGCCCCCACGCTAGCGTCATCTGTGGCGTGCTGAACAGTGGGCCCCCTCATCTCTTGCGATGATCTGCCGGTGATGTCCTCGCCGCAGCCCCCCACCGAGCCCACCGAACCCACGGGTCACCACGACCACGAGCACGCCTCCCATGGACATGCGGCCGGGCCCGCACAGGGCCATTCCCACAGCCACAGCCACGGGCCGGCGGCCCCCGTCTCCAAGCACCTGCGCAAGGTCATCGCCGCGGTACTGATCCCCTTCGCGGCGGCCGTCTTCATCGGCATGGCGGTCCTGTGGCCGGGCGGCGCCCCCGCCCACGAACGGACCGGCGTGGGATTCGACCGGCAGACCCAGCAGGGCCAAGTCGTCGCACTCGAAAGCGTCGACTGCAAATCGGTGAACGCCGCGCAGGTGCCGTCGACCGGCGATCTCTCGACCCCCCAGGGCCGCGAGGCGAAGGCCTCGCAGACCGGCGACTGCAAGAAGGCCACCGTCGTGGTCGGTAGCGGTCCCGACAAGGGGCGCGCCTTCTTCGAGATCGTCCAGCCGGGCGCCCCACGGCAGTTGAAGCAGGGTCAGGAGGTGGTCGTCGCCCACGCGCCGGACGCCCCCCGGGACCTCCAGTACTCGGTGATCGACGTGAACCGCAAGCTCCCGATGGCCCTGCTGGCCGGCATCTTCGCCGTGGCGGTCGTCGTGGTCGGCCGGTTGCGGGGCCTGTTCGCACTCATCGCCCTCGTGATCAGTTTCGCGATCCTGACCCTCTTCATCCTCCCGGCGATCCTGCAGGGCTCGAACCCCCTGGTCGTCGCGATCGTCGGGGCCAGCGCGATCATGCTGATCGCCCTCTACATGTGCCACGGGTTGACGGCCAGAACCTCGGTGGCCGTCCTCGGCACCCTGGTCTCACTGTTGCTGATCGGCCTGTTGGGCTCGGTGTTCATCGACTGGGCGTTCCTGAGCGGGAACACCGACGACAACACCGGCCTGATCCACGGCCTCTACCCCGACATCGACATGAGCGGTTTGCTGCTCGCAGGCGTGATCATCGGTTCGCTCGGTGTGCTCGACGACGTGACGGTCACCCAGACCTCAGCGGTGTGGGAACTCCACCAGGCCGACCCGAAGATGGGGCCGCGCGCCCTGTACCGGGCGGCGATCAGGATCGGCCGCGACCACATCGCGTCCGTGGTCAACACCCTCGTACTCGCCTATGCGGGTGCCGCTCTGCCCCTGCTGCTGCTGTTCTCGATCGCCAACAGCAGCATAGGGTCGGTGGCCAACAGCGAGCTGGTGGCGGAGGAGATCGTACGGACCCTCGTGGGCTCGATCGGGCTCGTCGCATCGGTTCCCGTGACCACGGCCCTGGCCGCTCTGGTCGTTTCCGCGGACCGGCCGGGTGCCCCCGCCGGCGCGGCGGCCACGGGACCGGTCCGCGGCGGCCGGGGCCGACGGCGCAAGCGCTGAGGAGGAGCCGGTCGGCTCAGCCCGCGTTCTGTTCGTTCTGCCGGGCTTCGGCGAGGATCTTGTCGAGCGCCTCGTCGAGGTCCCCCTCGAAGTCGCCGAGGTTGCGCTCCTGACCGAGCGGAACAAGCCGATCGGTCCGGTCGAGGAACGCGACGAGCGGTGCCGCGCCGGCACGGAACAGGGCCCGGTCCCCGCCGACCTGGAGGCGGATGTGGACGTCGGACAGCTCCTCGGGGTGGGTGGGGGCGATGTGCACGTCGCCGTCGCCGCAGGGCTTGTTGATGCCGTCGAGAAGCAGCTCCCGGCCGAACGCCCAGGTCACAGGCGCGTCTCCGGGAAGGTGGAAGGTGAGGCGTACTGCGTAGGGGTCCCGAGCCTCGTACCGGAGTTCCACCGGGATCCGGAACGAGAGCTCCTCGGAAACGAGGAAGCTCATCATGACCTCTGCCTGTACCGACTCGCGCATTGCCTACCCCGCTGTAGTGGAAGTGGCCAGGAATGGTCCCCCAAGCCCTCTTGACAAGAGTGGTGGAAGCGCTCGGAGATCACAAGGAGTGAGTTTTCAGATACTGATAGAGAACGAGAGGGTGCTCAACAGCGCGCCTACTTCACTCCGTAGCCGATCCACCGCATAGGGCAACCGACTTTCCTGGTGCGCAGGGAGCGAAATGGCCATGGTTGCGGCGGTATCGCCCGCCGTGATCGGGATGGCGGCGCACACGATGCCCAGCGCGTACTCCTGACGCTCCGTAACCGGCTGCATCCGTTCCAACGAAGCGATTCTTTGTTCCAGTGCGTGGAGGTCCCGCACGGTGTAGGGAGTGATCCCCTCGACCGGGTGACGGTCGTAGTGGTCCTTGCGCGCCTTCTCGTCGAGCTGGGCCAGCAGGCACTGTCCGATGGCGTGCGCGTGGCCGGTCGCGCGGAAGTCGGCCCATTCCTCGCAGGCAGGGTCGGCCGGGGTGTCCGAGACGCCGACGACCTCGATCTCACCCTCGCGGTAGACCGCGAAGTAGACGGGCGCCCCGACCGCGTCGCGGAAGTGCGCGAGGGAGTCGAGGATCATGCTGCGACGTTTCTGCTGAAGTCCGCCAACCGCCAACCGCCCGGCGGCCGCCCCGAGTACGAAGACCCCTCCCTCGCGGCGCAGATAGCCCTCGTGCGTCAGGGTGCGCAGCAGGTGGTACGCGGTGGGGAGCGGGAGCCCGGCTTCGCGCGCGAGTTGTTTCGCCGGGGCTCCGTCACCGTGGGAGCCCGCAGCTTCCAGCAGCCTCAGCGCTCTCTGCACCGAACCGATCAGAGTCGGCACACCGGCATTGTGAACCGAAGACAAAGCTCACCCCCAGGCGTGGCGGCGGGCCTGGGGGGCCCGCCCTGCGGGGGCCGCCCCCGCGTGTGCCGTGGCTCCTGGGGGTGTTGCTCGGGTGCTCCGGACCTGATCGCCCGTCCGGAGCGGAGTACCAGCTGACGGTGCCCAGGGGAGCGACACAGATTGCGACCCTATCCGCCGATTCCAGCGGTGTGGGCGTTTTGCCGTCTCACGTTCCCCCGCATGGGTCAATCCCGTACCGCCCGGGTCGCGGGTTTCCTACCACTCCCCGGAGGAGGAAGACGAGGACTTCGAACCGCTGCCGCTGAACTTCTTGACCACGAAGATCAGGCCGCCGACGAGGGCGACGAAGAGGAGCAGCTTGAAGACCAGGCCGATCAGCGTGCCGATGATGCTGGTGATCACCCCGCCGAACACGAAGATGGCCAGCACCGGAACGGCGATCCACTTGACCCACCAGGGCATGCCCGCGAATATCGCTCGGATCCCGTCCATGTCTTCTACCTCTTCCTCATCCGTGACTTCCTGGTCCCGATGCTAGGAGCCGCCGGCCACGGCCGGGGGCCCGGGAGCCCCCGGAACCCCCTGATCCGCCCCCTAGGGGGACCGGGCGCGGACCCCCGGGAGGACAGCCCCCGGAAGAGGGCCCCCGGGATGAAGGCCTCCGGTCCCGCGCCCTCAGCCCTCCGGCGGGGAGAACACCACCAGCACCTTCAAGGGTTCGGTGATGTGGTGGAACTTGTGCGGCACCCCCGCCGGTACGTAGACGACGCTGCCGTTGGCCACCACCGTCGTCTCCTCCCCGACCGTGATCGAGGCCCGACCGCTGACCACGAAGTACACCTCGTCCTGCCGGTGCGGCTGCTGCGGATCACTTTGGCCCGCCTCCAGGGCGTACAACCCCGCCGACATGTTCCGTTCCCGCAGGAATTGCAGGTAGGCGCCGTCGTTGGCCGCCCTCTCCGCCTCGAGCTCATCCAGCCGGAAGGCCTTCATCGTTGCTGTGCCCCTCGTTCGCCGCTGCCGTGGGATCCGCTGATCTGCTGATGTCCCACCAGGATCTTCTCTGCCACGATCAGACACATGACGAATTTCGTAGTCAAGACGCTCGCCAATGCGGCAGCCCTGGCCGTGGCCATCTGGCTGCTCGCCGGCATCACGCTCGACGACGGCAGCAGCACCGGCCGACGAGCCGCCACACTGATCCTGGTCGCCCTGGTCTTCGGCCTGGTCAACTTCATCGTGAAGCCCGTGGTGAAGCTGCTTTCCTTCCCCTTGTTCGTTCTCACCCTCGGCCTGTTCACCCTGGTCGTGAACGCCTTGATGCTGCTCCTGACCTCCTGGCTGGCGAAGCAGTTCGACCTCAGCTTCCACGTGGACGGCTTCTGGACCGCCGTCCTCGGCGGGCTGATCATCTCCGTCGTCTCCTGGGCCGTGAACCTGGCCCTGCCCGACAAGAACTGACCGGCCGACGATGTACCGCGTCTGTTTCGTCTGCACGGGCAACATCTGCCGCTCGCCCATGGCCGAGTCGGTCTTCCGCGCCCACGTCACCGGGGCCGGACTGGACGACCGGGTCGAGGTGGACAGCGCCGGCACCGGCGGTTGGCACGAGGGCGACGGCGCCGACCCGCGCACCGTGGCCGTGCTGGAGGCCGCCGGGTACGAGCAGGAACACCGGGCCCGACAGTTCCGGGCCTCCTGGTTCGACCGCCTCGACCTCGTCATCGCGCTCGACTCCGGCCACCTGAACGACCTGCGGGCCCTGGCACCGACCCCCGAGGCAGCGGCCAAGGTCCGGCTGCTGCGCTCGTACGACCCCGCGGCAGGGCCGGGCCGCATACCGGACGCGATGGACGTACCGGACCCGTACTACGGCTCCCTCGACGGGTTCGAGGAATGCCTGGAGCTGGTCGAGGCCGCGAGCCCCGGCCTGCTGGACGCGGTACGCACCGCGGTGAAGGAGCACACCCCGTGAACGAGCACCCATCCGGTGAAAGCACCACGACGGACCGGTACGGCGACGGAACCCGGGCCGTGCGCGCCGGATTCCCCGAAGCCGTGAAGAACGAACCGACCCTGCCCGGGCCCGTGTTCGCCGCCCACTTCCACCTCCCCGGTGACGTGTCGGGCCCGTACACCTACGGCCGCGACAGCAACCCGACGTGGACCCTGCTGGAACGCGCCATCGGCGAGCTGGAGGCACCCGGATCGGAGGACGCGGAGACCATCGTCTTCGCCTCCGGAATGGCGGCGATCTCCGCGGTCCTCCTCTCCCAGGCCCGCACCGGCGACACCGTCGTCCTACCCGACGACGGCTATCAGGCGCTGCCACTGCTCCGGGAGCAGTTGGAGGCGTACGGGATCGTGGTGCGCACGGCGCCGACCGGTGGCGACGCCCAGCTGACGGCCCTCGACGGGGCCCGGCTCCTGTGGATCGAAACCCCCTCCAACCCGGGTCTCGACGTGTGCGACGTACGCCGCCTCGTGGAGGCCGCGCACCGCGGCGGCACACTGGTCGCCGTCGACAACACCCTCGCCACCCCGCTCGGGCAGCGGCCGCTGGAACTCGGCGCGGACTTCTCCGTGGCCAGTGGCACCAAGGGCCTCACCGGCCACGGCGATCTCCTCCTCGGCTACGTCGTGTGCCGGGACCCGGCGCTCGCCGCGGGCGTCCGCCGCTGGCGCAAGATCGTCGGGGCCATCCCCGGGCCCATGGAGGCCTGGCTCGCCCACCGCTCGCTGGCCACCATCCAGCTGCGCGCCCAGCGCCAGTGGGCCAACGCCCTCGCGATCGCGGAAGCGCTCGCCGACCGCGCCGATGTGAGCGGACTGCGCTACCCGGGCCTGCCTTCGGACCCGTCCCACAAGACGGCCGCCCGACAGATGTCCGGATTCGGCTCGGTGGTCTCCTTCACGCTGCCGGACCGCGCGCACGCGGAACGCTTCATGGCCGCCCTGCACCTGGTCGAGGACGCCACGAGCTTCGGCGGAGTGCGCTCCACGGCGGAGCGGCGCGGCCGCTGGGGCGGCGACGCCGTGCCGGAGGGTTTCATCAGGTTCTCCGCCGGCGCCGAGGATCCCGAGGATCTGGTCGCCGATGTGCTGCGGGCCCTTGACCAAGCGGGTTCCGGGGCCTGAACGACACGGGGAACGGTCCGAGCCTCCCCCCTGGTGGCTCGGACCGTTCCTCGGGTTCCGCAAGTGAAGAACCACACCAGCAAGGCTAATTGACTCAGCGTCAGAGTCCAATCACGGTAACGACAGGGGCCTATCGGCATATTTATAGTTGAAGGCCCCCACCGGAAGGGGCCGCCATGGACCTGGCCCTGCTGCGCACCTTCGTCGCCGTCCACCGGGCGGGCTCGTTCACCCGGGCCGCCGGCCTCCTCGGACTGTCCCAACCCGCGGTCACCTCGCAGATCCGGACCCTGGAACGCCAGCTGGGCCGGCCCCTGTTCGACCGCCGCGCCCGTGGCGTCACACCCACCGCGATCGGCGACGAGCTGGCCCACAAGGCGGCCCCGCACCTGGACGCCCTGTTACGGATCACCGAGTCCGAGCGGGAGTCGGTGGGCGCGTCACGCACCCTGCACCTCGCCGGACCGGCCGAGTTCCTCTCCCTGCGGGTGCTCCCCGCCCTCGCCCCCCTGGTCGTCCAGGGTCAGACCCTGCGCACCGCGTTCACCTCCGGTACCGAGGCGACCCTCGACGGACTGGGCGCCGGACAACACGACCTCGTCGTCACCACGGCCCGACCGCGCGGCTCTCTGTTCACTTCCTCCGTCCTGTGCGACGAGGAGCTGGTGCTGATCGCGGCGCCCTACTGGGCGGCCCTCGTCGACCCCGCCCACCTGCGCGACAGGGGCCCCGGCGCCCTGGACGGGATCCCCGTCGTCGAGGTCCACGAGAGCCTGCCGCTCGTGACCCGCTACTGGGCCGCCCTCTTCGACTCCGCGCCCGAACCGGCCGCCACCGTCGTCGCACCCGATCTGCGCGCCGTGCTGGAGTGCGTCCGAGCCGGCGCCGGGCTCGCCGTGCTGCCCCGCTACCTGTGCCGGGACGCCCTGGACGACGGGCGGATCGTGGCCCTGCTCGACCCGCCCGTACCGCCACTGCGGACCTGGTTCCTGGCCGTACGGGCCGGTAGCCTCGCCCTCGCCCACCTGGACCGCGCCCACGACGTGCTGCTGCGCGCCGCCGCGCACTGGTGAGCCCCCTGTTTTCGGCCTGCGGTGCGTTTCAGACGGGTTGTACCGGGCCACTCTTCTCCCATGACCGAACGTCCCGTGGTCAAACGCACCGCCCGCGCGATCCTGCTCGACGGTGGCGACCTGATCCTCATCAAGCGCACCAAGCCCGGCGTCGACCCGTACTGGCTCACCCCGGGCGGCGGGGTGGAGCCCTCGGACGACACCGTGGTGGACGCCCTGCACCGCGAGGTCCACGAAGAACTGGGCGCCAAGATCACCGATGTGGTGCCCTGCTTCGTCGACACCGTCGAGCACATCGCCTCCGGGGGAGTGACCGGCGTGAAGGTGCAGCACTTCTTCGTCTGTCACCTCGAATCGATGGACCTCTCACAGCGCCACGGCCCCGAGATCGACGAGCCCGAGGGCGAGTACGAGATCGTCCGCGTGCCCTTCAGCCGGGTCGGGATCGCGGCGGTCCACCTCGTGCCGCTGTCCTTGCGGCACTACCTCGACGGGAACATCGAGGGGGTGCGCGCCATGCACGCCCCCGATCTGGGCTGAGCACGCCGGGAAGCCGGCGGGCCCGTACCGGGCTCAGCCGGCGACGCCCGCCAGCTCCTCGAACGCGTCGTAGCGGATCCGCTCCCCGGGGATGCCGATCCGCTTGAGGGCGTCCACCCCGTTGCGGATCATCGCCGGCGGCCCGGACACGAAGGCGTCGTACGACCTCCAGGGCCCGTGCTCACCGACGGCCTGCGGCAGTTGGCCGTCCAGGCCCCCGCCCACCACCGGGCGCACCGAGAGCCACGGGTGCGATCGCTGCAACCCCAGCAGGGTGTCCTTGTCGTAGAGGTCGTGGTCGCTGCGCGCCCCGAAGAAGACCTCCACGGGCCGCCTCTCGCCGTGCTCGGCGACGTCCTCGATCAACGCCTTGATGGGGGCGATGCCGGTACCGCCCCCCAGGCACAACATGCCGTTGTCCGTGGTGTGGTCCACCACCATCGACCCCGCCGGCGGCCCCAGCCGCAGGACGTCGCCCGGCTGTGCGTGCCGTACGAGGGCGTTGGAGACCCAACCCGCCGGAACGGCCTTGACGTGGAACGAGAGGAGGCCGTCGGCGCGCGGTGCCGAGGCGAAGGAGTAGTTACGCCAGACCCGTGGCCACCACGGGGTCTCCAGGCTCGTGTACTGGCCCGCCAGGAAGGGATAGGGCTGGTCGGGGCGGACCGTCAGCACCGCGATGTCCGATGTGCGCAGGTCGTGGGAGACGACCTCCGCCTGCCACCACGCGGGCGCCTGCGCCTCGTCCTCGGCCGCGGCGTCGATCATGATCTGGGAGATGGCCGTGTACGCGCGTACCCAGGCCGCCTGGGTCTCGGGCCCCCAGGTGAACTCCGCGTACCGGGCCAGGGCGCCGATCAGGGCCTCGCCCACGGCCGGATAGTGCCCGGCCATCGTTCCGTACTTGCGGTGCCCCGTGCCCAGTCGGCGGAGGTACGGGACGAGCACGTCGGGGGCGTCGATGTGCTCTGCGGCGGTCAGCAGCGCCTTCAACAGCCGGTCGCGCTGAACGTCCATGGAGGCGGGGAACATTCCCCGCACCTCGGGGTGCCCCGTGAAGACCAGGGCGTAGAAGTACGAGGTGACCTTGTCGGCGACGGGTGCGATCTCCGCGAGGGTCCGGTGAATGAGCACGGAATCCGGGGAGGGCTCCTTCGCACCGCCCCCGGAGGGTATCCGGCCCGTCGGTCTGGCCGATCTGATTGGCGGAGCGTCCATGCGGTGCCTCGCTTCGAGCATCTCGGTCGGTGTGCACGCGCCACGGCCTCGAATCCGTGGTTCCGGGTTTCACAGCGTGCCGGCCGACCAAGAGCACTGCGGGGGAATGGACAAATTCTGCGTTTCGAACCCTCTTTCCCCTTAAGATGCCTCGACTTCCGGGCGGGTCACACCCACGAGCTGGTATGCCTCTCGGAGGTCGCGGCCCTCGTAGACGTACGTCGCCCGTTCGGCCAGGTACGGGCGCGCGTTCACCGCCACCGACCTCGGGACGGCGTCGAAGAGGACCGCGTCGGTCAGGGAGTCCCCGTACGCCACGCAGTCCGCCCGGCTCACTCCGAACCGGGCGCACAGCTGGTCGGCGATGCCCACCTTGCCCTCGGGCGTCAGGATCCCCGCCAGGTCGACGGGACGGGTGAAGGGCACCGCGGGGAACACCGAGCCGTGGGCGGCATGGGCACCCCACTCCAACAACAGCTCGACGAAGAACGACGGGGACAGCGAGATGACCGCGCAGTAGTCGCCTCGCTCGCGGATCTCCTGCCAGACGTCCCGGATGCCGGCCAGCCACGGAGCACCGTCGAACGCCGCCCGAACGTGCGCCGGCGTCAGCTCCGACCACAGCTCCCGGACGGCCACCGAGAACTGGTGGGGGCTGATCTCGCGTGCGGCAAAGGACCGCTCCAGTTCGGCGATCTCGACGCCCACGCCGAGCTGCCGGGAAATCTCGACCGGCGCGGCCGAGCCGAACATCAAGGTCCCGTCGAGATCGAAGAGGTGCAGCATTGTCATAGCCGTCGAGGCTAGCCGCTCCGTTTCACGTGAAACAGCGTGTTTCACGTGAAACGGTTCCGAGACCGGCGTGGCCCGGTCGATGTTTCACGTGGAACCGACGGTGTTTCACGTGAAACGTGACCGATGCTCCGTGCCCGCCCGGGCCATGGGCCGTTTCACGTGAAACACCGGCGCGGCGCCATATCCCCTGGACTCCCACCCGGCCCATGATCCAGGCTGGGCGGGTGACATCACCACCGCTCACCGACCTGCCGATCAGCTTGCTCACCACGGATGATCTCCGTCGCTGCGCCGATCTGTCCGAGGACCGCGGCTGGCCCCGCGAGGACCACAAGTGGGGGCTCCTCCTCGCAGCGGGGGACGCCTACGGGATCGACGCCCCCGATGGCGAAGGACTTGCCGCCGTCTGCGTCGTCACCCGCTACGGGCCCAGCCGCGCCGAACCCGACCTCGCAGCCATCGGCATGGTCCTCGTCGCGGAGAGGTACGCCCGCCGGGGACTTGGCCGCCGACTGATGACACACGTGTGCGACGAGGTCCTGACGGGCATCCCCCTCACCCTGCACGCCACGCCGTACGGCCGCCCCCTGTACGAGGAGCTCGGCTTCGGAACGACGGGCCGTGCCGAGATGCTCGTGGGTGCCTTCCGGCCCGCCGGAGACGGTCCGACCCCGGACGACGGGGTTGTCCGCCCGGCCACCTCCAGGGACATCCCTGCCATCATCCGTCTGGACACCGAGGTGTTCGGCACCGACCGCACCCACCTGATCACCCGCCTGCCCGCCTTCGCCGACCGGCTGCTCGTCATCGAGGACGACCGGGGCGAGCTCGTCGGGTACGCCGCCATGTGGCCCAACATGCAGACCCATGTGGTGGGCCCGCTGATCGCCCGCGACACCGTCGGCGCCCAGGCCCTCGTGACGGCGCTGGCAGCCACCACCGACCGGCCCCTTCGCACCGACGTCGACGTACGCCACGAGGGGCTCCTGGGCTGGCTCAAGGAACGGGGCCTCTCATCCGTGGCGCTCAATGCCGTCATGACCCGGGACATCCCCCGCCTGCCCGGCGACTGGACCCGCCGCTGGGCCCCACTGACCGTCGCGGCGGGCTGAGAAAAGGAAAGACGCACCATGACCGAAACCCACGATCTGAGGATCCGCCCCGTCACCGAGGCCGATCTGCCGGCCATCGTCGAGATGCTCGCCGACGACCCGCTCGGCGCCACCCGGGAGTCCACGGACGACCTCGCACCGTACGTGGCGGCCCTCAAGCGCCTGACCGAGGACCCCAACCAGCACGTCGTCGTCGCCGTCCGCGGTGAGCGCGTGGTGGGCACCCTCCAGCTCACCTTCGTACCGGGACTCTCCCGCATGGGGGCCACCCGGTCGATCATCGAAGGTGTTCGCGTCCACGCCGACGAGCGGGGCAGCGGCCTCGGCACCCGTTTCATCGAATGGGCGATCGACCGGTCCCGGCAGGAGAACTGCCGGCTGGTCCAGCTCACCACGGACGTGACGCGCACCGACGCCCACCGCTTCTACGAGCGGCTCGGCTTCACCGCCTCCCACGTCGGCTTCAAGTTCCAGCTCTGAGCGATCCGGGCGGCCGGGCAGCATCGCGGCCCGGCCGCCCGCCACCGGTCCGGCCTCAGCCGATGCCCCGCCAGCCCTGGGGATCCACCCCACCGGGCACCGGGGCCTGGGCGTCGTAGGGCTCCCTCGTGAAGACGAACGACGCCAGGTCCAGGTGGCTCACCGAGCCGTCCTCCCGGCGCACTGCTCGCAGCGTCTCGCCCGCGTAGTAGCCGGAGAGGCCCGTCCACGTACCGTCGGGCTCCGCGCGGAAACCGGCCGCCCGGCCGGTGCCTCCCAACGGGCTGAGCTGCAGGCAGCCGTCGTACGTGAGCCGCAGCACGTACGGCGAAGTCCCCCAGTACCAGGGCCCGGTCAGCTCCAACGGCACCCGGTCGGCTTCCCCGAACGGCCGCCACGGCTCGGGAAAGCGCGGTTCCGCGTCGGCGACGATCCGCACCAGGTCGAGGGCGACGGCCATCGACGGAAGCCCCGAAGTGCAGTTCGCCAAGACGATGGCGGCCACGTCGTCGGCCTCGCTCAGCCACAGGCCGGCGACGAACCCCGGGAGGGAGCCGCTGTGCCCGACCAGCACGCGGTCCCCGTCCGTCGTCAGTTGGACGCCGAGCCCGTACCCGGAAGCCGCGATGCCGGGCTCCGGCGGCGCGGCCGGGGTACGCATCTCCCGTACCGTCGCGGCGCTCAGCACCCGGCCGTCACCGCGGAGCAGGAAGTCGGCGAAGCGCGCCAGGTCCGTGGTCGTGGACCACAGTTGCCCCGCCGCGGCCATCAGGCCGAGGTCTTCCAGCGGTTCCGGCATCATCACGTCGGCCCACGGGTGCACGGCCCAACCGCCCGCGTGCGGCGCCTGTGGCTGCCCGCTCGTACGGTTCAGGCCGAGCGGCTCCAGCACCTCGGCGCGCAGGACGTCCTCCCACGGCCTGCCCCGCAGCGCCTCGACCAGCGAACCCAGCAGCGTGTAACCGGGGTTGGAGTAGTGGAACCGGCGGCCGGAGGTGTGCTTGAACGGCTCGTCCCCCAGTACGTCGGGGAGTTCGGGCCGTAGCGAGGCCGGGCTCCGCTCCCACCACGCGCCGGGGGTCTCGGCGGCCAGCCCGCCCGTGTGGGCCAGCAACTGGGCGACGGTCACCTCGCCGACGCCCGTTCCGGGCAGGTGCTTCTCCAGCGGGTCCGACAGGTCGAGCAGCCCTTCGTCCCGCAACCGCAGCACCAGAACCGCGGTGAACGTCTTGGTGATCGAGCCGATCCTGTACTGGACGTTCCCGTCCGGTCCGTGCCCCGCCACCGAGGTGCGGGACCCCTCCCAGACCACCTCGCCCCCGCGGACGACCGCCGCCACCACGGAGGGGGCCCTCCCCTCGCTCTGTGCGACGGCGATCCGGTGGCGCAGCGCGCGCCGGGTCTCGGGAAGCAGTTCCAGGTCTTCAGGGAGCGCGTTCATGATCCGTAGGTACCACACCCGCGCGACCGACGGCCTCCCGATTTCCCCCGCCGGACGCCGGGTCGCCGCGCTCCTACGTGTTGGCCATGTCCACGAAGCGGGAGTAGTGGCCCTGGAACGCGACGGTGATGGTGGCCGTGGGGCCGTTTCGGTGCTTGGCCACGATCAGGTCCGCCTCGCCCGCGCGGGGGGATTCCTTCTCGTACGCGTCCTCGCGGTGCAGCAGGATCACCATGTCGGCGTCCTGCTCGATGGAGCCCGATTCACGGAGGTCGGAGACCATCGGCTTCTTGTCGGTGCGCTGTTCGGGACCACGGTTCAGCTGGGAGAGCGCGATCACCGGGACCTCCAGCTCCTTCGCCAACAGCTTGAGGTTTCGGGACATGTCCGAGACCTCCTGCTGGCGGCTCTCCGGCCGGCGCGAGCCGCCCGACTGCATCAGCTGGAGGTAGTCGATGACGACGAGCGAGAGGTCGCTGCGCTGCTTGAGGCGGCGGCACTTGGCCCGGATCTCCATCATCGACAGGTTCGGGGAGTCGTCGATGTACAGCGGCGCGGCCGAGACGTCGGGCATCCGGCGTGCGAGCCGGGTCCAGTCGTCGTCGGTCATCGTTCCCGAACGCATGTGGTGCAACGCCACGCGGGCCTCCGCCGAGAGCAGGCGCATCGCGATCTCGTTGCGGCCCATTTCGAGGGAGAAGATGACGCTGGGCAGGTTGGCCTTGATGGAGCAGGCCCGTGCGAAGTCCAGGGCGAGCGTGGACTTACCCATGGCGGGACGTGCGGCGATGACGATCATCTGGCCGGGGTGGAGGCCGTTGGTGAGGGAGTCGAGGTCGGTGAACCCGGTCGGCACGCCCGACATCTGGCCGCTGCGGGACCCGATCGCCTCGATCTCGTCGAGGGCGCCCTCCATGATGTCGCCCAGCGGCAGGTAGTCCTCGGAGGTCCGCTGCTCGGTGACGGCGTAGATCTCGGCCTGGGCGCTGTTGACGATCTCGTCGACGTCGCCGTCCGCCGCGTACCCCATCTGCGTGATCTTCGTACCGGCGGCGACGAGGCGCCGCAGGACGGCTCTCTCGTGGACGATCTCCGCGTAGTACTCGGCGTTCGCCGCGGTGGGTACGGACTGGACCAGCGTGTGCAGGTAGGAGGCGCCACCGACCTTGCTGATCTCGCCGCGTCGGGTCAGCTCCGCGCCGACGGTGATCGGGTCGGCCGGCTCGCCCTTGGCGTACAGGTCGAGGATGGCCTGGTAGATCGTCTCGTGCGAGGGACGGTAGAAGTCGTGGCCCTTGAGGACCTCGACCACGTCGGCGATGGCGTCCTTGGAGAGCAGCATGCCGCCCAGCACCGACTGCTCGGCGTCGAGGTCCTGCGGCGGAACGCGTTCGAAGCCGCCACCGCCACCGTCCCAGGAGCCGCCCTCGCGGTCGTCGTCGTCCTGCTTGCCCCCGCGGCCCCGGCCTTCGCCGCCACGGCGCGGACGGGCGGGCAGACGGTCACTGGGACCGCTGTCGGCCCAGGGGTCGTCCATGGGCTCGGGCATGTTCACCGGGCCGCCTCCTCCCGTCCGCTGCGCGGACCTCGCCGTGCCACTCTTTCTACGACACGGCTCTGACATTTGGGGCACCCGGATCGGCTCTCGGCGCGTCGGGCAACGCCCAACGGTAGGGCCGCGAGCGACGTCAGCCAATCTTGTTATCCACAGGCTGTGTGGATGAGATGTGGACGACGGCTCCAATGCTGTGGGTAACTGGTCGGAAGCTGTGTACGGACCGGGGGATGACGCTGTGGACAAAATCACCCGACCCACCCGAACACCCCACCTGACCTGCTGTTTTCACGCACCTGAAGGTTGGGGGAGAAAATTCTTGGCCACTGTCTCAAGATCGCCTCCAACGGGGTGCGAAGAACCCGCAAGTCAGCGCACCGGTAAGGATCCAAAGGCTCTTGCATCCATTACCTGTGGAAGATTAGATTGAGCACATGACACAGGCCCCCATAGCTACGAAGGCTGCCCCGAGACGGCACGACCGCGAGATCCTCGCACTCGCCGTCCCCGCCTTCGGCGCCCTCGTGGCCGAACCGCTGTTCGTGATGGCCGACAGCGCCATCGTGGGGCACCTCGGCACCCCCCAGTTGGCCGGCCTCGGCATCGCCGCCGCACTCCTGATGACCGGCGTGAGCGTCTTCGTCTTCCTCGCCTACGCCACCACCGCGGCGGTCGCCCGGCGCGTCGGAGCGGGGGACCTCCCGGCCGCCATCCGGCAGGGCATGGACGGAATCTGGCTCGCGCTCCTGCTCGGAACGGTCGTGGCCGCAGCGATCCTGCCCACCGCACCCGGGCTGGTGTCGCTCTTCGGCGCCTCCGACACCGTCGCCCCGTACGCGATCACCTACCTGCGCATCTCCGCGCTCGGAATCCCGGCCATGCTCATGGTCCTGGCCGCCACGGGCGTCATCCGCGGGCTTCAGGACACCCGTACACCGCTCTACGTCGCCATCGGGGGGTTCGCCCTCAACGGCGTCCTCAACGTGGCCCTGGTCTACGGCGCCGGCCTCGGCATCGCCGGATCCGCCTGGGGCACGGTCATCGCCCAGTTCGCGATGGCGGCCGCCTACCTCTTCGTGGTGGTCCGCGGAGCGCGGCGGCACGGCGCCTCCCTGCGCCCCGACAAGGCCGGCATCCGGGCCTGCGCCAGGGCGGGCGCGCCCCTGCTGGTCCGGACCCTGTCCCTGCGGGCCATCCTGATGATCGCGACCGCCGTCGCGGCCCGGCTCGGCGACGCCGACATCGCAGCCCACCAGATCCTGCTGTCACTGTGGAGCCTGCTCGCCTTCGCCCTGGACGCCATCGCGATCGCCGGCCAGGCGATCATCGGCCGCTACCTGGGCGCCGGGGACACCGAGGGCGCCAAGGCGGTCTGCCGTCGCATGGTCCAGTGGGGCGTCGTCTCGGGGATCGTCCTCGGCCTGCTGGTCATCGCCGCCCGCCCGGTGTTCATTCCGCTCTTCACCAGCGACCCCGTGGTCGAGGACGTCCTGCTGCCAGCCCTGATCGTCGTGGCCGTGTCCCAGCCGGTCTCCGGCATCGTCTTCGTCCTGGACGGGGTGCTGATGGGCGCGGGGGATGGTCCCTACCTCGCCCGGGCCATGCTGGTCACGCTCGCTGTATTCGCCCCGGCGGCGCTCCTGGTACCCGTCCTCGGCGGCGGCCTCACCACCCTCTGGTGGGCGATGACGCTGATGATGGTGGTCCGGATGATCACTCTCCAGCTGCGCGCCCGCTCCGGCCGGTGGCTGGTCGCCGGGGCCACCCGCTGACCGGTCCACGGCAGTCCGCCGGGTGGCTGTTTCACGTGAAACGGCCACCCGGCTCGTTTCACGTGAAACACCCCGGACCTCGTTTCACGTGAAACGGACTCCTCGTCGCGCCGACCGGCCGACCCGGACCACGCGCCCGCGCCCCACGCCTGTGCCGGTCCCGGTCCCGGTGGCCGGGCCGGAGAACGAAGAAGGGCCGCACCCCCGGAGGGGTGCGGCCCTTCATGCGCTGCCCTTAGGCGGCGACGACCTCGATGCCCACGTTCGCGGCGACCTCGGCGTGCAGACGCACGGAGACCTGGTACGAACCGAGGGTCTTGATCGGGGAGCCGAGCTCCACGCGACGCTTGTCGACCTTCGGGCCACCGGACGCCTCGATCGCCGTGGCGATGTCGGCGGGCGTGACGGAACCGAAGAGACGGCCGGCGTCACCCGCGCGGGTGGCCAGACGGACCTTCACACCCTCGAGCTTGGCCTTGAACTCGTTGGCCTGCTCGATGGTCGCGATCTCGTGGATCTTGCGGGCGCGGCGGATCTGCGCCACGTCCTTCTCGCCACCCTTGGTCCAGCGGATCGCGAAACCACGCGGGACCAGGTAGTTGCGAGCGTAGCCGTCCTTGACGTCGACGACATCGCCGGCGGTGCCGAGGCCAGAGACCTCGTGGGTCAGGATGATCTTCATTGTTCGGTCACCCTTTCCTTATCGCGCGGTGGACGTGTAGGGCAGCAGTGCCATCTCACGGCTGTTCTTGACTGCCGTGGCGACGTCACGCTGGTGCTGCGTGCAGTTGCCGGTGACGCGGCGGGCACGGATCTTGCCGCGGTCGGAAATGAACTTCCGCAGCATGTTCGTGTCCTTGTAGTCCACGTACGCGGTCTTGTCCTTGCAGAACGCGCAGACCTTCTTCTTAGGCTTGCGCACAGGCGGCTTCGCCATTGTGTCTCTCCTGTGTGATCAAGAAGTGGGGATGCGAGCTGCCCTAGAAGGGCGGCTCGTCCGAGTAGCCACCGCCGGAGCCGCCGGAGCCGCCGGAGCTTCCGCCCCAACCGCCTCCGCCGCCACCCTGCTGCTGGCCACCGGCAGCCGGCGCACTGGACGCCCACGGGTCGTCGGAGGGACCTCCGCCGCCCTGGGGCGCGCCGCCGCCACCGGGGGCTCCGCCCCAGTTGCCACCGCCGCCACCCTGCTGCTGACCGCCGCCGCCGTATCCACCCTGGCCACCGCGACCCGCGGTCTTGGTGACCTTGGCCGTGGCGGTCTTCAGGCTGGGGCCGACTTCCTCGACGTCCAGCTCGTAGACCGTGCGCTTGACACCCTCACGGTCCTCGTACGACCGCTGCTTCAGCCGGCCCTGCACGATGACGCGCATGCCCCGCTGAAGGGACTCGGCGACGTTCTCGGCCGCCTGACGCCAGACCGAGCAGGTGAGGAACAGGCCTTCGCCGTCCTTCCACTCATTGGTCTGCTTGTCGAAGATGCGGGGAGTGGACGCGACACGGAACTTCGCGACCGCCGCACCCGAGGGGGTGAAGCGCAGCTCGGGGTCGTCGACGAGATTGCCGACGACCGTGATGACGGTCTCGCCTGCCATGGATGAACCTCTCGGCGGGGATGTGCTGCTGGGCTGCTGTGTACTACTCGGTCCCGATTACCGCTGAACCGAAGTTCAGTGGGTCTCGGGGCGGAGGACCTTGGTCCGGAGAACCGACTCGTTCAGGTTCATCTGGCGGTCGAGCTCCTTGACGACCGCAGGCTCGGCCTGCAGGTCGATGACCGAGTAGATGCCCTCGGGCTTCTTCTTGATCTCGTAAGCGAGACGACGACGGCCCCAGGTGTCGACCTTCTCGACCTTTCCGTTGCCCTCACGGACGACGGAGAGGAAGTTCTCGATCAGCGGGGAGACAGCGCGCTCCTCGAGATCGGGGTCGAGGATGACCATCACTTCGTAGTGACGCATGTGGAACCCACCTCCTTTGGACTCAGCGGCCACGGTCGTTCCGTGGCAGGAGGGTCGTGATGCGTGCGCACGGCGTCTGAGAACAGACACCGCGCAGACCGTACAGACTACCCCGTCGACTCCTTCCGGTTGAAATCCGCCGGGAGAGGACCACAATCTGTATCCATCGGGTGTGCTCGGTGCTATGCCCCGGCCCTGTCGGCGGCGGCCCCGTCGCACCGCTCTGCTCCAGCCAGGAGGTGCCTTCCGATGGCACAGGCAATGCGACCGCAGTCCCCCATCTCTCTCCTCGCGACGGACGGCAAGCCCCACCCGCTCCAGGACACCCTGATGGCGGCCACCCTCATCCTTGGTGCCGTGGCGTTCATCACGGCGTTCTGGCACCACCTGCACCTGGTCAGCTCGTGGGCCGGGCTGATCGGGATCCTGACCGGCGGCTACGGACAGTTCATCTCCATCACGACCCGCGAACGCTTCGCGCTGATCATCGGCCTTGGCGCGTCCGCCTTCGGCTTCTTCCTCGGCATGGCGCACGGCGGCCTCTTCGGCGGTTGGCTGGGCTGACCGGGCGACCTCCGCGACGGGGCGCCGGCTTCCACCGGCCCGGGCTCGGCCCGTCCCCCAGATGGGTGGCGCCCACGTCGCAGTAGGCTTCGCGCCATAGCCAGCGAAGCCGCCGAGGAGACGCCCCGCATGAGCCTGTCCCTGAGGACCATCAGCCGAGAGCAGCATCTGGGATATCTCCAGAGCCTGCCCTCGGCGAGCCACTGCCAGGTCCCGGCGTGGGCCGACGTGAAGAACGAGTGGCGTTCCGAGAACCTGGGTTGGTTCGACGCGTCCGGCGAACTCGTCGGTGCCGCGCTCGTGTTGTACCGCCAATTGCCCAAGGTGAAGCGCTACCTCGCCTACCTCCCCGAGGGCCCGGTCATCAACTGGTACGCCCCGAATCTGGACGAATGGCTCCAGCCGATGCTGGCGCACCTGAAGCACCAGGGCGCCTTCACCGTGAAGATGGGCCCGCCCGTCGTCATCCGCCGCTGGAACTCCGCCGCCATCAAGGCCGGCATCCAGGACCCCGAGGTCAAGCGCCTGCGCGACGTGGAGGCCTCGGTCATCGAGCCCCGCGCCTTCGAGGTGTCCGACAAGCTGCGCCGCATGGGCTGGCAGCAGGCCGAGGACGGCGGCGCCGGCTTCGGCGACGTGCAGCCCCGCTACGTGTTCCAGGTGCCGCTGGCGAACCGCTCGTTGGACGACGTCCTCAAGGGCTTCAACCAGCTGTGGCGCCGCAACATCAAGAAGGCCGAGAAGGCCGGCGTCGAGGTCGTCCAGGGCGGCTACGAGGACCTGCCCACCTGGCAGCACCTCTACGAGATCACCGCGGAGCGCGACAAGTTCCGCCCGCGCCCGCTCAGTTACTTCCAGCGCCAGTGGACGGCCCTCAACTCCGAGGACCCGAACCGGATGCGGCTGTACATCGCCACGCACGAGGGGGAGCCGCTGGCCGCCGCCACGATGCTCACCGTCGGCCAGCACGTCTGGTACTCGTACGGCGCCTCCGCCAACCACAAGCGCGAGGTCCGCCCGTCGAACGCCATGCAGTGGCGCATGCTGCGCGACTCGTACGCGCTCGGCGCGAGCGTCTACGACCTCCGCGGCATCAGCGACACGCTGGACGAGAACGACCACCTGTTCGGCCTCATCCAGTTCAAGGTCGGCACCGGCGGCGAGGCCGTCGAGTACGTCGGCGAGTGGGACTTCCCGCTGAACAAGCTGCTGCACAAGGCGCTCGACATGTATATGTCCCGTCGCTGATCCCCCCTCCCTCCCCACACACCGCACCGCTGCACCAGGCAGCCACCAAGAGAGGTTCCGGACGGGCATGGCGCTCACGCTCTACGTCGACACCGCGCGCTGGCGTGCGCACCAGAAGCAGATCACGGACCAGTTCCCCGGACTGATCCCGGTCTGCAAGGGCAACGGCTACGGCTTCGGCCACGAGCGGCTCTGCGAGGAGGCGACCCGGATGGGCGCCGACATCCTGGCCGTCGGCACCACCTACGAGGCCGCCAAGATCAAGGACTGGTTCGGCGGCGACCTGCTCGTCCTCACCCCGTTCCGGCGCGGCGAGGAGCCGGTGCCGCTGCCGGACCGGGTGATCCGCTCGGTGTCCTCGGTGGACGGCGTGCGGGGCCTGGTCGGCGCGCGCGTCGTCATCGAGTGCATGAGCTCGATGCGCCGCCACGGCGTTTCCGAGCAGGACCTCGGCCTGCTCCAGTCGGCGATCGAGGACGTCCGTCTGGAGGGCTTCGCCCTGCACCTGCCGCTCGACCGCCCGGACGGCTCGGACGCCGTCGAGGAGGTCATCGGCTGGATGGACCGGCTGCGCGCGGCCCGGCTGCCGCTGCACACCATGTTCGTCAGCCACCTGCGGGCCGAGGAGCTGACCCGGCTCCAGCAGCAGTTCCCGCAGACCCGCTTCCGGGCCCGCATCGGTACCCGGCTGTGGCTGGGCGACCACGAGGCGACCCAGTACCGCGGTTCGGTGCTGGACGTCACCCGGGTCTCCAAGGGCGACCGGTTCGGCTACCGCCAGCAGAAGGCCGCCTCCGACGGCTGGCTGGTCGTCGTCGCGGGCGGTACCTCGCACGGGGTGGGGCTGGAGGCCCCCAAGGCCCTGCACGGGGTGATGCCGCGCGCCAAGGGCGTCGCCCGGGCCGGCCTGGCCACGGTCAACCGGAACCTCTCGCCGTTCGTGTGGGCGGGCAAGCAGCGCTGGTTCGCCGAGCCCCCGCACATGCAGGTGTCGATCCTGTTCGTGCCCTCGGACGCGACCGAGCCCAAGGTCGGCGACGAGCTGGTGGCGCACCTGCGGCACACCACCACGCAGTTCGACCGGGTGCTCGACGCCTGACCCCGATCAGTCGCCCGGGGTCGCACCCCAGTCGACACGCTGTCCTTGCGAAGGCGCCGCGTACTGCGGCGCCTTCGCCGCGTTCGTGAGGACGAACCGGTCCTCGGCCCCGTCCAGGACACCGCCGGACGGGTCGTCGGAACCGTCGCGCCGTACGACGTCCCGCTCGGGCAGCAGGATGTCCCGCACCACCACCGCGCAGAGGTAGAGCGTGGCCAGCAGGTGCGCGGCGATGGCCAGCTGATAGCCCTCCAGGGGCAGGCCCTGGTGCTTGTCCCCGCTGGACGTGTAGGCGAGGTAGAACCAGATGCCCAGGAAGTACGCGACCTCGCCGACCTGCCAGATCAGGAAGTCGCGCCAGCGGGGTCGGGCCAGCGCGGCGAGCGGGATGAGCCACAGCACGTACTGCGGCGAGTAGACCTTGTTGGCCAGGATGAACGCGGCGACGACCAGGAAGGCCAGCTGCGCGAACCGGGGCCGCCTGGGTGCCGTCAGGGTGAGCAGGCCGATGGCCAGGCACATCAGCAGTGTCAGGCCCGTCGCGTACGTGTTGGCGCCGTCCAGGGGGTTGCCGGTGCGCTGGGAGATCAGCAGCCACACGGAGCCGAAGTCGATCGGCCGTTCCTGGCTGAACACGTAGAACCGCTTCCAGCCGTCCCAGGCGAAGAACATGATCGGCGCGTTCACCACGAGCCAGGTGACCACGGCCCCGCCGGCCGCGGCGCCGAAGGCCCGCCACTTCCCCGCCCGCCAGCAGAGCACGAACAGGACGCCGAGCAGCAGGGCCGGATAGAGCTTGGCGGCGGTGGCCAGACCGATGAACACGCCGGCTGCCAGGGGCCTGCTGCGCGACCACATCAGCATCGCGACGGCGGCGAGGGCGACCGCCGGCAGGTCCCAGTTGATCGTCGCGTTGAGCGCGAAGGCCGGGGCCAACGCCAGGAACAGCGCGTCCCAGGGCCTGCGCCGGTGGGTCCGGGCGACACAGACGGCCAGGACGGCCGCACAGGCCATCAGCATGCCCGCGTTGACGATCCAGTACATCTGTTCGCGGTGCTGGAGCGAGCCCGAGCCGGGCGTCAGCCAGGCGGCGACCTGCATGAAGGCTCCGGTGAGCACCGGGTACTCCAGGTACTGCATGTCGCCGTACTTCGGATCCAGGTCCGGGAAGCGGTCGAAGTACGGCACGAGGCCGTCGGCGAAGCCGCGCGCGGAGTACAGGTGCGGGATGTCGGAGTAGCAGGCGTGCGTGTACTGCGAGGCGGCGCCCCGGAACCACGCCCAGTCGTAGCAGGGCAGCTTCTGCACCATGCCGAGGGCGAAGAGCCCGAGGACCACCAGCACCACGACACGCACCGGCCCCAGCCAGTGGCCGCCGAGGCGGGCGTGCCGGCCGATGGGGCCACCGATGAATTCGCTGCCTGCCGCGGCGACCTCGTCCTCCTCCGTGGGCAGGACGGGCCGCTCCTCGTGCACCTTGGTCATGCGCTCATCCTGCCGTACCGGGTCGGACACGCGGGAGGGCCGTCGCACGGGTGCGACGGCCCTCGCCGGTGTGGAAGGGGGACGGGTCAGCCGGAGGCGCCCATGTTCATGCCCCAGTTGGTGGACCCGCCCGGCCGGCCGGGCCGGCCCGAGTCGGACGGGGAGGGCATGCCGGTGGTTCCGCCGTCCGGGAAGCCGCCGGGGCCACCGTCGGCGCCGCCCGGGCCGCCGCCGTTGCCCCCGATCCCGCCGTTCGCTCCGTTGCCGCCGTTGGAGGCTCCGTCGGTGGTGCCGCCCGCGGTCTCCGGGTCGCAGTACAGCCCGGCCCACGGTTTGCAGGAGGGCCTGCCGCCGCGCGAGGGCGAGGGCGACACCGGGGGCTCCGAGCTCGACGGCGGTGCCGACGGGGTCGGGGAGGGCGAGTAGGAGGGCGCCGGGGGCGTCGGGGTGGGCGCCCCGGACGCGTCCGCGGTCACGCCGATCTCCTCGGGCTCCGGGAACTTCTTGATCGGAGTGCCCTTCAGCGCCTCGCGCATGTACTCCGTCCAGATCACGGCCGGGATGTCACCACCGTGGATGGAGTCGACCCCACCCACGTTGTTCATGGACATCAGCTCCTTGTCCTTGGAGTTCGGGTCGTTGCGGAACAGCGTGACCGAGGTGGAGAGCTCCGGGGTGTAGCCGACGAACCAGGCGGACTTGTTGAAGTCGGTGGTACCGGTCTTGCCCGCGGCGGGCCGGCCCAGCTTCTTCGCCTTGATGCCGGTGCCGTTCTCGACGACGTTCTGCAGCACCTTGGTGATGTTGTCCGCGATGGAGTCGTCCATGGCCCGGGCGGACTTGGGGGGCTCGAACCCGGGCAGGTCCTTGCCGTCCTCCGTGACCTTGGTCACGGAGAAGGGCTCGTGGTGCGTGCCGGAGGCGGCGAAGGTGGCGTACGAGTCGGCCATCCGGATGGCGCTGGGCGTCGAGGTGCCGAGCGCGAAGGAGGCGTTGTCGTCGGGGTCCATCGATTCGTCGAGGATGCCGGTGGACCGGGCCACACCGCGGACCTTGTCGTGGCCGACGTCGAAGATCAGCTGGGCGAACGGGACGTTGATCGACTGCCGCATCGCCTCGTCAAGGGTCACGTAGCCGAAGGCCTGCGGGCTCTCGTTCTTCTGCTTGAACGGCTCGCCGCCCTTGCCCCGCAGCGGCTTGCCCTGTCGGTTGGTGATCACGGTGAGGTCGTCGGCGAGGTACTTGCTGTCGACCGAGATGCCCGAGCCCTTGGAGTTCTGGGTGCCGTACTGCATGGCCGCGGCCAGCACGTACGGCTTCCAGGTGGAGCCGACCGGCACGCCGGAGGTGTTGGCGTTGTTGGCGAAGTGCTTGTGGTCCCAGCCGGGGCCGCCGTACAGCGCCACGATCGCCCCGGACTTCACGTCGACCGAGGCCGCGCCGAACTGCACGAAGGTGTCGTACTGGGGCCGCTTCTTCTCGTCGAGGAAGTCGTTGCGGGTGTCCTCGACCGCCTTGGACAGGGCCTCCACCTTGGACTTCTCGAACGTCGTGCGGATCGTGTAGCCGCCCAGCGCCATCTTCTCGGCCGTGATGCCCGTGGTCTTCAGGACGTACTGCTTGGCGACCTCGACGAGGTACCCGGTCTGACCGGACATGCCGCGGGCCTGCTCGGAGTCGACCCGGGCCGGGAACTCCGTGTACTTGTCCCGCTCGGACTGTTCCATGCGACCCACCGCGACCTCGCGGTCGAGGACCCAGGCCCAGCGCAGCCGGGCCCGCTTCTCGTTGGCCTCGGGGGTGGCGGCCGTACCGATGCCGCCGTCCGGGTTGTAGAGGTTGGGGCCCTTCAGGAGGGCCGCGAGGAAGGCGCTCTGGGACGGGTCGAGGTCCTTGGCGTCCTTGCCGAAGTAGGCGCGGGCCGCGGCCTGGATGCCGTAGGCGTCACGGCCGTAGTAGGCGGTGTTGAGGTAGCCGGCGAGGACGGTGTCCTTCGGCTCCGTCATGCCGAGCCTGATCGAGATGAAGAGCTCGGTGACCTTCCGCTTGAGCGTCTGCTCGGAGTCCAGGTACATGTTCTTCACGTACTGCTGGGTGATCGTCGAGCCGCCCTGCGTGGATCCGCCGGTGGCCATGTTGACCACCGCGCGGCCGATGCCCGTCGGGTCCACGCCCTTGTCGGTCTCGAAGGACTCGTTCTCCGCGGCGATCACGGCGTTGCGCATCGACAGGGGAATCTTGTCGATGGGCACGATCTGGCGGTTCGTGGAACCGCCGGTGGCGACCATCTGGCTGCCGTCCGCCCACTGGAACACGTTGTTCTGGGCCTCGGCGGCCTTGTTCGGGTCCGGCGTGCCGACGCTGGCGATGCCGATGCCGGCGCCGGCCACGATGACCGCGAAGAAGCCCAGGAACGTGCCCCCGACCAGCTTCCAGGAGGGGACGAAGCGCCTCCAGCCGTCCTTGGCGGCACGCGGGTAGTCGACGAGGCGGTTTCCCCCGCCCTTCCCGCCGCGGCCACGGCCCGCGGTTCCGCGTCGGCCGGCCCGGCGGGCGTCCGCGCGTCCGCCCTGGGCGGTCTGCTCTGCGTACGGTCCGCTGGGTGACGCCGTGGGGACGTCACGCCCGGACCCGGCGCCCCTGCCGGGGCGCTGTTGCGCAGCCCGGCGGGACGCGGCGCGTCCACCGCCCTGGGGCTGCGGCGGTTTGCGGCGGTGCTCGCTCATCGAACGACTACTCCTCGGGCAGGCGAGTGGCCTGGAAGCGGCTGGTGAATTCCGGTTCCCCCGTTGTGTTGCCGCACAGACTACGCACGGCCAAAACCCGACCAGTGCCGAAGTTCACCCCAAATCAGGCACCTTGCGTCGTACGAATTGGTGATGTGACGCCGGTCACCACGTCACCCCTTGTCGCGAACGGCCGCCCGTTCTATCGTCTGGATGTATCGAGTCGATACATCAGCTCGGCATAAACTCAGAGGCGGAGAGAGGCAGGCGGATGAGTAGGCGCTCAGGCATCCTCGAGTTCGCCGTCCTCGGCCTGCTTCGCGAATCCCCCATGCACGGTTACGAGCTCCGCAAGCGGCTCAACACCTCACTGGGGGTGTTCAGGGCGTTCAGCTACGGGACTCTCTATCCCTGCCTCAAGACGCTGGTCGCCAACGGCTGGTTGATCGAAGAGCCGGGCAACGCCCCGGAAGACGCTCTCGCCGCTTCACTCGCAGGGCGCCGCGCCAAGATCGTCTATCGGTTGACGGCCGCAGGTAAGGAGCACTTCGAAGAGCTCCTCTCCCACACCGGCCCGGACACCTGGGAGGACGAGTCCTTCGCCGCCCGCTTCGCCTTCTTCGGTCAGACCGAACGCGAGGTACGCATGCGGGTACTGGAGGGCCGCCGCAGCCGGCTGGAGGAGCGCCTGGAGAAGATGCGCGCCTCGCTCGCCCGCACACGGGAGCGTCTCGACGACTACACGCTCGAGCTGCAACGACACGGCATGGAGTCCGTGGAGCGTGAAGTGCGCTGGCTGAACGAGCTCATCGAGAGCGAGCGGGCGGGACGGGATCGGAGACGACCCGGACCGTCCGACGAAACTGCAAAGTGAGGCCTGCATCTCGCAGGCCTCGTTCCGAGAACAAACAGGGAGCAACCGGAATGGGTTCGGTTCGCGTAGCCATCGTCGGCGTGGGCAACTGCGCCGCCTCGCTGGTGCAGGGCGTCGAGTACTACAAGGACGCCGACCCGGCGGCCAAGGTCCCCGGTCTGATGCACGTCCAGTTCGGCGACTACCACGTGAGTGACATCGAGTTCGTCGCCGCGTTCGACGTCGACGCGAAGAAGGTCGGCCTCGACCTCTCGGACGCAATCGGCGCCAGCGAGAACAACACCATCAAGATCTGTGACGTCCCGAACGCCGGCGTCACGGTCCAGCGCGGCCACACCCTCGACGGCCTGGGCAAGTACTACCGCCAGACCATCGAGGAGTCCGCCGAGGCGCCGGTCGACATCGTCCAGGTCCTCAAGGACCGTCAGGTCGACGTCCTGATCTGCTACCTCCCCGTCGGTTCCGAGGCCGCTGCGAAGTTCTACGCGCAGTGCGCCATCGACGCCAAGGTCGCCTTCGTCAACGCCCTCCCGGTGTTCATCGCCGGCACCAAGGAGTGGGCGGACAAGTTCACCGAGGCCGGTGTCCCGATCGTCGGCGACGACATCAAGTCCCAGGTCGGCGCGACCATCACGCACCGCGTGATGGCGAAGCTGTTCGAAGACCGCGGCGTCCGTCTTGAGCGCACCATGCAGCTCAACGTCGGCGGCAACATGGACTTCAAGAACATGCTGGAGCGCGACCGCCTGGAGTCGAAGAAGATCTCCAAGACCCAGGCCGTCACCTCGCAGATCCCCGACCGCGAGCTCGGCGAGAAGAACGTCCACATCGGCCCGTCCGACTACGTGGCGTGGCTCGACGACCGCAAGTGGGCCTACGTCCGCCTCGAAGGCCGCGCCTTCGGTGACGTCCCGCTCAACCTCGAGTACAAGCTCGAGGTGTGGGACTCCCCGAACTCCGCCGGTGTCATCATCGACGCCCTGCGCGCCGCGAAGATCGCCAAGGACCGCGGTGTCGGCGGCCCGATCCTGTCGGCGTCGAGCTACTTCATGAAGTCCCCGCCGGTGCAGTACTTCGACGACGAGGCCTACGCGAACGTCGAGAAGTTCATCAAGGGCGAGGTCGAGCGCTAGTCGCACCCCACGTGTCCTCCGGACACCTGGTCTTCGACTGCTCTTACGCCGAGGGTCCCCGGGCAATGTGTCCGGGGACCCTCGGCGTATGTGACCCTTGCCCTCATGCCTGTCGTACGTGATCTGCGCGTACTCCTGCGCCTGAGCGACTTCCGCAACCTGCTCGCCGTACGGCTGCTCTCCCAGGCCGCCGACGGTGTCTACCAGGTCGCGCTCGCCACCTACGTGGTCTTCTCCCCGGAGAAGCAGACCTCGCCCGCGGCCATCGCCTCGGCCATGGCGGTGCTCCTGCTGCCGTACTCGGTGATCGGCCCCTTCGCCGGCGTGCTGCTGGACCGGTGGCGCCGCCGCCAGGTCTTCCTCTACGGCAACCTGCTGCGGGCCTTCCTCGCCTGTGTGACCGGCATGCTGATCGTCGCGCAGGTCCCCGACTGGCTCTTCTACGCCTCGGCCCTGTCCGTCACCGCGGTCAACCGCTTCGTCCTCGCCGGCCTCGCCGCCTCACTGCCCCGCGTCGTGGGCCCCGATGAGCTGGTCACGGCCAACGCCCTCTCCCCGACCGCCGGAACCCTCGCGGCCGTGGGCGGGGGCGGACTCGCCTTCCTGGTGCGGCTCCTGGCCTCCGACAGCAACGCCCTCGTCGTGCTGCTCGGCGCCGGGCTCTACCTGTGCGCGGCCCTGGTATCGCTGCGCCTCGCCGTGGGTCTGCTCGGGCCCGACCACCCACCCGGCCGGAGCCACCCGTCGCTCGTCGAGGGCGCCGCCCTCACCGTGCGGGGCATGGCCGAGGGCCTCAAACACCTCGCCGAGCGGCGCGAGGCAGCCCTGGCGCTCACGGCGATGACGCTGATGCGGTTCTGCTACGGGGCCCTGACCGTCACGCTGCTGATGCTCTGCCGCTACGCCTGGTCGGACAACGAATCGGACGGCCTGGCGCTGCTGGGCACCGCCGTCGGGGTCTCGGGGGCCGGGTTCTTCGTCGCCGCCGTCATCACCCCCTGGCTGGTGGCACGGCTGGGAACCCTGGGGTGCATCACCGTCTGCGCCGCCGGCGCGGCCGTCCTCGTCCCCGCGCTCGGGCTCTTCTTCACCCCCGGGCCGATGCTCGTCGCCGCGTTCGTCCTCGGCCTCGCCACGCAGGGCGCCAAGATCTCCACCGACACGGTCGTGCAGTCCCGGGTGGACGACGCGTTCCGCGGGCGGGTCTTCTCCGTCTACGACGTCCTGTTCAACGTGGCGTTCGTCGGGGCCGCCGCCGTGGCCTCGCTCATGCTCCCGACCGACGGCCGGTCCACCACCCTGATCGTGACGGTGGCCCTGCTCTACGCCGTCACGGCCGTGCTCGTGCAACGACGAAGGCGGTGTTTCACGTGAAACACCGCCCTCGTACCGGCGCCCGCGCCCGCTGTTTCACGTGAAACAGCGGGCGCGGAGCCCTCAGACCTGCGCGTCCTGGGCGGCCCACCACTCCTTGAGGGCCTCCACCGCCGCGTCGTGCCCCATCGGGCCGTTCTCCAGCCTCAGCTCCATCAGGAAGGCGTAGGCCTTGCCCACCACCGGTCCGGGACGGATCCCCAGCACCTGCTGGATCTCGTTGCCGTCCAGGTCGGGTCGGATCGCGTCCAGCTGCTCCTGCTCCTGGAGCTGCGCGATCCGCTCCTCCAGCCCGTCGTAGGTGCGCGACAGGGCGTTGGCCTTGCGCTTGTTGCGCGTGGTGCAGTCCGACCGGGTCAGCTTGTGCAGTCGACCGAGCAACGGGCCCGCGTCACGGACGTAGCGCCGCACGGCGGAGTCGGTCCACTCGCCGTCCCCGTAGCCGTGGAAGCGCAGGTGCAGCTCCACCAGCCGGGACACGTCCTTGATCATGTCGTTGGAGTACTTCAGCGCGGTCATGCGCTTCTTGGTCATCTTCGCGCCCACCACCTCGTGGTGGTGGAAGGAGACCCGGCCGTCGCTCTCGAACCGGCGGGTGCGGGGCTTGCCGATGTCGTGCAGCAGGGCCGCCAGGCGCAGCACCAGGTCCGGGCCGTCCTCCTCCAGCGCGATCGCCTGTTCCAGCACGATCAGGGAGTGGTCGTAGACGTCCTTGTGCCGGTGGTGCTCGTCGCTCTCCAGTCGCAGCGCGGGCAGCTCGGGCAGCACGCGATCGGCGAGACCGGTGTCCACGAGCAGTCCCAGACCCTTGCGGGGGTGCGCCGACAGCAGCAGCTTGTTCAGCTCGCCCTGTACCCGCTCCGCCGAGACGATCTCGATCCGGTCGGACATCGACTTCATCGCCGACACCACCTCGGGTGCGACCTCGAAGTCGAGCTGCGCGGCGAACCGGGCGGCGCGCAGCATCCGCAGCGGATCGTCGGAGAAGGAGTCCTCCGGAGCGCCGGGAGTGCGCAGCACGCCCGCGGCCAGGTCCTCCAGACCGCCGTGCGGGTCGACGAACTCCTGCTCCGGCAGGGCCAGCGCCATGGCGTTGACCGTGAAGTCGCGGCGGACCAGGTCCTCCTCGATCGAGTCGCCGTAGGAGACCTCGGGCTTGCGGGAGGTGCGGTCGTACGCCTCGGAGCGGTACGTCGTCACCTCGATCTGGAAGCCCTGTTTCTGCGCCCCCACGGTGCCGAAGGCGATACCGACGTCCCAGAGGGAGTCGGCCCACGGCCGGATGATCTTCAGGACGTCCTCGGGACGCGCGTCCGTGGTGAAGTCGAGGTCGTTGCCGAGACGCCCGAGCAGCGCATCGCGGACGGACCCGCCGACCAGGGCGAGGCGGAAGCCCGCCTGCTGGAACCGGCGGCCGAGCTCGTCGGCGACAGGAGCGACCCGCAGCAGTTCACTGACCGCGCGGAGCTGCACCTGATTCAGGGCGCTGGGGGTGTCTTCATTGGCGTTCGGCACAACAGAAAAGGGTACGTGGCCCGCCCGGCACGGGCTCACTCGTTTTGCGGCCACCCCGCGCCCGGGCCCTCGGGGGCCGCCCCCGATCATGTGGAGCAAGGCGCGGCACTCGCGCACAGCGCACCTCGTTACCATGCGTGGACGCAGAAACGACGACCACTGACACTTCGAGGACGGGCGAGCGCGTGGCCGAGGCGGCAGAAATCCAGGGGGGAACTCCCACCCCTGCCCGGCGCCGCTGGCTGCGGCGGGCGGTGGTCCTGCTCGCCGGGACGCCGGTGCTGGCCGCTCTGATCTACGCTCCCGCCCCGCCGGCCCAGGCCGCCGAGGGCTCGGTCGACGTCCAGCTGGACGAGGTGAGCCCGAGCTCGCCCGTCAAGAGCGACACGCTGACCATCTCCGGAACCGTGGTCAACAACAGCTCCGAGACGGTCAAGGGCGCCCACGTCGGACTGCGGGTCGGGCCGATGGTGGGCGACCGGTCCGCCATCGACGAGGTCGCGGAGCGCAAGGGATTCCGGCCGGGTGTGGATCCGGGGGAGATCGACAGCGCCTTCGCCGTGAAGATCGACTCGCTCCCCTCCAAGGTCGGCAAGCCGTTCTCGATCAAGGTGCCGGTCAACAAGCTGGAACTGGGCGCGGACGGCGTCTACCAGCTCGGGGTCTCCGTCTCGGGGACGACCGACAGCCGCCCCTCCGAGCGGGTCCTCGGTATCCAGCGGACGTTCCTGCCCTGGCAGCCGGACCCCGCCGCGAAGCGGTCCTCGCTCACCTACGTGTGGCCGCTGATCTCCACGACCCGCGTCACCGCGGAGAGCGGATCGGACGAGCTCCAGACCCCCGTGTTCCTCGACGACTCCCTCGCCGAGGAGCTGGCACCCGGCGGCCGCCTGGAGCGGATGGTCGCGCTCGGCAAGGACCTGCCCGTCACCTGGGTGATCGATCCCGACCTGCTGGCCACCGTGGACGCGATGACCAAGGGCTACCGGGTCCGCAGCCCCGAGCCCGGCGGCAAGCCCGTCCAGGGCAAGAACAAGGCCGTGGCCGAGCGCTGGCTGAGCGACCTGGAGAACGCCGTCCAGGGCAAGAAGGTCGTCGCGCTGCCCTTCGCCGACCCGGACATCGCCTCGCTGGCCCACCACGGCAAGGACGTCTCGGGCACCCTCGGTCAGCTGCGGCCCGCCACCGACAAGGCGCGCCAAGCCGTGGAGACGGTCCTCCACGTCACCCCGTCCACCGACTTCTCCTGGCCCGTGGAAGGCGCGATCGACCCCGCGATCGTGAACGTCGCCACCTCGGCCGGAGCCCACAACGTCCTCACGCGCAGCGACAGCCTCCAGGAGAGCGGCGCCCTCGGGTACACGCCCTCGGCCGCGCGGCCCATCGGAGCCGGCACCACGGCCGTGGTCGCCGACGCCGAGCTCTCCACCGCCTTCGACGGCGACATGTCCCGCGCCGCGAACTCCACGCTCGCCGTGCAGCGGTTCCTGGCCCACAGCCTCGCCCTCAACCTGCACAACGGCGACGAGCCGCGCAGCTACGTGGTCGCGCCCCAGCGCATGCCCACGGTCAGCCAGGCCGATTCGATGGCCCTCGCCCTGCGCGGTCTCCAGGGCGCCCGGTGGAGTCAGCCCTCCGACCTGGAGGCCGCGGCCGCGGCCAAGCCCGACCCCGGTGCCTCGACCCAGGTTCCGGGCGCGGGGCAGTACCCCGAGTCCCTGAGCAAGCAGGAACTTCCGGTGTCGGCCTTCGAGAAGATCCGCACCACCCAGAACACCCTCGACCACTTCAAGGTCATCCTCACGGCGCCGGACCGGGTCGAGATCCCCTTCGGCAACACGACCAACCGCGAGATGTCCACCTCCTGGCGCGGTCGCCCCGAGGAGGGGCGCCTCTACCGGGAGCAGGTCCAGCAGTACCTGATCGGGCTCACCGAGAAGGTCAAGGTCATCCCCAAGTCCGACGCGACCCTGTCCGGGCACAGCGCGACGATCCCCGTCAGCGTCCAGAACAGCCTCGTCCAGGACGTGCACAACCTCGTGCTCCGCGTGAAGTCCGCCAACCCCACCCGCCTGATGTTCGGCGACAGCGGGGAGTCGGAGCAGGAGGTCAACGTCCAGGGCGGGCACAGCCAGACGGTGAAGTTCACCGCCAACGCCACCGCGAGCGGGCCCGTCGAGGTCACCGCGCAGCTCTTCACCAAGGACGGCGTCCCGTACGGCAAGGAAC
This sequence comes from Streptomyces sp. NPDC057939, assembly GCF_042887545.1. NCBI lineage: Bacteria > Bacillati > Actinomycetota > Actinomycetes > Kitasatosporales > Streptomycetaceae > Streptomyces > Streptomyces sp. NPDC057939. Next base: position 335,530 of record NZ_JBHVPG010000001.1, on the reverse strand, counting down.
GCACCTTCACCGTCGATGCGACGGAGATCACGCCCACGGTCATGCTGGTCATGGCGGGCGGCGTGCTGCTCCTGGTCCTCGCAGGCATCAAGATGTACGCGAGCCGCAAGCGTGTCGCGGCCCGCACTGCCGCGGAGGAGAGCACGCAGCCGAGTGACGAGTCCCCGGACACCGGACCGCAAAGCACGGAGGGGTCCGGCCCGAGTGAGACAGTGGACCGTTGAGCGATGCCGTGGCCGGTCGGCCTGGGGACGATGAGGTGGGGTTGCGATGAACGCGCCGTACGACGGTGACCGCGCGCAGGGCGCTGGTGGGCAGACGCCCCCCCAGGGCACTGCCCCGGGCACTCCCGTGCCCGGACAGGTTCCGGCGCCCGCGCCCGCGCCGGACCACGACCCTTATGTCCAGGACGCCTACGCCTACGACCCGTACCGGGCGCAGGACCTGTCGGCGCAGGATCCGGTCGCCGAGGTCCTCTACGACCGGGCGTCCCACCCGCCGCCGCCCCCGGGCACCTACCAGGAGGCGGCCCCGCTCTACGCGGCTCCCCAGAACCCCTCCCACGGCCCCGACCCGCGGGTCTGGGCCCAGACCCCGCCGCCGGAGCCGGACGGCCCCTCCCGTCACCTTCCGTACGGGGACCACGCCGCCACCACGCAGTTCGTCGGCGTGGACTCGCTGGTGACGCGGGCCGCCGAGGACCAGCCGGAGCCGGACGCCTTCGCCCACCTGTACCGCGACCAGCAGGCGGCCCCCCGCACCCCGGCCGAGGAGGCTCCGGTGGCCGCCCCGGCCCCCACCAAGCCCGCCGGACGCGCCTCCAGCCTGCTCAAGTCGAGCGCCCTGATGGCGGCCGGCACGATCGTCTCCCGCCTCACCGGCTTCGCCCGCACCCTGGTGATCGCCGGAGCCATCGGCGTCGCCGCCCTCAACGACAGCTACCAGGTCGCCAACACCCTGCCGACGATGATCTACGTGCTCGTCGGCGGCGGCGCCCTCAACGCGGTGTTCATCCCCCAGCTCGTCCGGGCCATGAAGAACGACGACGACGGCGGCGAGGCCTACGCCAACCGGCTGCTGACGCTCGTCGTGGTCCTGCTGGGCGCCGTCACCACCGTCTGCGTCCTGGCCGCCCCGCTGTTGATCGGGATGATGTCGCAGGACATCGCGGACAACCCCGAGCGGCTCGAAGTGGCCGTGGCCTTCGCCCGCTACTGCCTGCCCACGATGTTCTTCATGGGCGTGCACGTGGTGCTCGGTCAGATCCTCAACGCGCGCGGCCGGTTCGGCGCCATGATGTGGACCCCGGTCCTCAACAACATCGTCGTCATCGCCACGTTCGGTGCCTTCATCTGGGCCTTCGGCGGTTTCACCGCCACGGGCATGACCGAGGGGAGCATCACCCCCGAGGGCGTCCGGCTGCTCGGCATCGGCACCCTGCTGGGTCTGGTCGTCCAGTCCCTCGCGATGCTGCCCTACCTGCGCGACGCCGGGTTCAAGCCGCGCCTGCGCTTCGACTGGAAGGGCCACGGCCTCGGGAAGGCCGCCGGCCTCGCCAAGTGGACCTTCTTCTTCGTCCTCGTCAACCAGCTCGGCCTGATCGTCGTCACCCAGCTCGCCACCACGGCCGGAACGCTCGCCGGCACGCAGGGCCAGGGCGGCACCGGTATCACCGCCTACAACTACGCCCTGCTGCTGTGGCAGATGCCGCAGGCCATCATCACCGTCTCCGTCATGACGGCCGTCCTGCCCCGCATCTCCCGCTCCGCGCACGACGGGGACGCCGCCGCGGTCCGTGACGACATCTCGTACGGCCTGCGCACCTCGGCCGTCGCGATCGTGCCCTGCGCCTTCGCGTTCCTCGCGCTCGGCGTCCCGATGGCCACCCTGCTGTACGCCGGTTCCGGTGCGGACGACGCCCGCAACATCGGCTTCGTCCTCATGGCCTTCGGCCTGGGTCTGATCCCCTACTCCGTCCAGTACGTCGTCCTGCGCGGCTTCTACGCCTACGAGGACACCCGGACCCCCTTCTTCAACACGGTCATCGTCGCCGCCGTCAACGCCGGTGCCTCCACCATCGCCTTCTTCGTCCTCCCCGCCCGCTGGGCCGTCGTGGGCATGGCCGCCGCGTACGGACTCGGCTACGCGGTGGGCGTCGGCGTGGCCTGGCGCCGGCTCAAGAACCGTCTCGGCGGCGACCTCGACGGCGCCCACGTCATGCGCACCTACACCCGGCTGATCGGCGCCTGCGTGCCGGCCGCCGCCGTCGCGGGTGGTGTGGCCTACGGAGTCACCCAGTGGCTGGGCAGCGGGGTCGTCGGTTCCCTCGCCGCCCTCGTCGCCGGCGCCGTCGCGCTGGGCGCGGTGTTCCTCATCGCCGCCAAGCGGATGCGGATCGAAGAGCTCAACTCCATGGTCGGGATGGTCCGCGGACGTCTGGGGCGCTGATGGGGATGCCCACCGGAGGAGCCGACCTCCCTGGCGTGTCGTGCAGAGCGCCGGACTGTGGGCACAATTGGCATGGCTTCGCAGACTGGCCGACAGCGCGCAACGGATGGGGAGGCAGGGACGACGGTGGCGGAACGTAGCACGGCTGCCGTCGACGTGGCCGACAACAGCGGCGATGAGCCGCTGGCCGCAGGAGCGGCCAAGGCCACGGCCGACGGGGTGGACACCCAGAACGGACGAGCCGCGGACGGACCCATGCCCGAAACGGACGGCGAACGCACGAACGCGGCTCCTGCGGCCGCACCGGAACTCCACAGCGGCCACAAGCTCGCCAGACGCTACCGCCTGGAGGAGTGCGTCACCCGTCTGGACGGATTCAGCAGCTGGCGCGCGATGGACGAGAAGCTCCGTCGTGCGGTCGGCGTCCACCTGTTGCCCGCCGACCACCCCAGGGCCCGTACCGTCCTGGCCGCCGCCCGCTCCTCCGCCCTGCTCGGCGACCCCAGGTTCGTCCAGGTCCTCGACGCCGTGGAGGAGAACGACCTCGTCTACGTCGTCCACGAGTGGCTGCCCGACGCGACCGAACTCACCGCGATCCTCGCCGCCGGACCGCTGGAGCCCCACGAGGCCTACCAGCTCGTCAGCCAGGTCTCCCAGGCCATGACCGCAGCCCACCGCGAGGGGCTGGCCCACCTGCGGCTGACGCCCAGCGCGATACTGCGCACCTCCACGGGCCAGTACCGCATCCGCGGCCTCGCGGTGAACGCCGCGCTGCGCGGCATCACCAGCGAGACCCCGCAGCGCGCGGACACCGAAGCCATCGGCGCGCTGCTGTACGCCGCGCTCACCCAACGCTGGCCGTACGAGACGGACGCCTACGGCCTCGCCGGCCTGCCCAAGGGCGTCGGCCTGATCGCCCCCGACCAGGTCCGCGCCGGAGTGCACCGCGGGCTCGGCGAGCTCGCCATGCGCGCCCTCGCCAACGACGGGGCCACCGCGTCCCGTCAGGAGCCCGCCTGCACCACGCCGGAGGAACTGGCCAAGGCCGTTGCCGCGATGCCCCGCATCCGGCCACCGGAGCCCGCCTTCACGGCGCCCCCGGAGTACCAGCACACCACCTACCAGCAGGGCAGCTACGGCCGTCCCCTGCCGCCCGGCACCCCCACCACGCAGGTCGCGTCGATTCCGCCGCCGCCCTTGCAGAGCCGTACCGGCCGGGCCCTGAAGTGGGGCGTCGCCGCTCTGCTGATCGCCGCCCTCGGCCTCGGCAGTTGGCAGCTCGCCGACAAGCTCCTGGACCACCGCAACCGGGGCAACGGCAGCAACGGGACCGAGCAACAGCAGCAGCCGAACGGCGACAAGGGGCCGGAGAAGAAGGCCCCGGTGCCGCTCTCCATCAAGGGAGCCTCGGAGCACGTCCCGGAGGGCTCCGCGCAGAACGCCAACGACGTCTCCAAGACGTACGACGGGGACGCCTCCACGTACTGGCGGACCAAGAGCTTCTTCGAAGGCCCGAAGCTGACGATCAAGAGCGGCGTCGGCATCGTCTACGACCTCGGGGACGAGCACGAGGTGGCCGAGGCGTCGATAGCGCTCCGGTTCACCGGTGACCACACGACCCTGGAGCTGTACGCGGTCGATTCCAAGCCGCTCAAGCCCATCAGTTCCCTGAAGAAGATCGCGGCGACCACCACGAACGAGCAAAACGTGCGTCTGACCGTCGAGAAGCCGGTCAAGTCCCGCTACGTGCTGGTGTGGATCACCGCCATGCCGCACGCTCCCCTCGACGACTTCAGCAGCGCCGGCTACAAGCAGGGCATCACGGATGTGAAGTTCACGGGCTGACGGACAGCAGGGGAGGGCTCACCGTTGGACCACGCCACGACCGGCGACCACAGCGACCAGGAACTCCTGGCGCTGCACGTCGCCGGTGATCCCGACGCCTTCGGTGAGCTCGTGCGCCGACACCGTGACCGGCTGTGGGCCGTGGCCCTGCGCACCCTCGGTGACCGCGAGGAGGCCGCCGACGCCGTGCAGGACGCCCTGGTCTCCGCCTACCGGGCAGCCCACACCTTCCGCGGGGAGTCGGCCGTCACCACCTGGCTGCACCGCATCACCGTCAACGCCTGCCTCGACCGGGCCCGCAAGGCCGCCTCGCGCCGGACCTCCCCCCTCGACGACACGGACCGCCTGGAGCGGCTCCTGGAGCCCCACGAGTCCGCGGAGGCCCCCGCGGAGCGCCAGGACCTCCATCGGCAGCTGCTGTCCGCCCTCAGCACCCTCCCGGCCGATCAGCGGGCCGCCCTCGTGCTGGTCGACATGCAGGGGTACCCCGTCGCCGAAGCCGCGCGGATCCTCGACGTCCCCACCGGGACCGTGAAGAGCCGGTGCGCTCGCGGCCGGGCGAAACTCGTCCCGATGCTCACTCATCTGCGCACGAATGCCGTGGATAACAGCACCTCGGAGCGGGGAAGGAACCGGACGCCGGGGACACCCGTCCCACCAGCGGCAGAACCCCGGGACCCAGACCCAGACGCTGTGAAGGGCGGAGGTGGACGACCGTGAGCCCCACGACCGGAACGATCCGGCACCCGGAGGTCTCGGAGATCTCCGACCTGACCGAAGGACTGCTCTCCCCGTCGCGCGGCGCCGAGGTGCGCCGTCATCTCGGCGGATGCTCCCTGTGCGCGGACGTCCTGGTGTCGCTCCAGGAGATCCGCGGCCTGCTCGGCACCCTTCCGGGACCGCCGAGGATGCCCTCCGCCATCGCGGGTCGGATCGACGCGGCCCTGGCCGCCGAAGCGCTCCTCGACTCGACGGGTGCCCGGACGGCTCCCACCGCCTCCGCTCCGGCTCCCGGCCGGCCCGGGGACGATCCCGATGCGGATACGGGTACGGGTGTTTCACGTGAAACACCCGCCGGTGAAACGCAGGCCGGTGGGACACCGACCGCCGTTTCACGTGAAACACCGGCGGCTGGCTCCGGCCGCGCCGGGGGCCGACCCTCCGGTCACCCGTCCGGCTCCGCCGGACCCGGCCGCCGCCGTGCCCGTCGGCGGATCGCCGTCCTCACGGGGCTGGCCGGGGCGGCCGCCTGCGTCCTCGCCGTCTTCCTCGTCAACGGGCTCACCGGCAGCCCTTCCGACGAACCCGCCACCGCCGCCCGCAGTGACGCCTCGTCCACCGCGGGCCGTACGCCCGGCACGGGGTACACCGCGCAGGGGCTCCAGGACAGCGTCCGCCGGCTCCTCGCCACCGGAAGCACCGGGGAAACCGGAGAGACCGGGGGAACCGCGAAGACCGGGGACGCCGTGCCGTCCCCGCCGGACAAGACCAACAAGACGATGGGGCTGGAGAACACCCCCGGGCTGGCTCCCTCGGACCGCCAGGGCGCCGCGCAGGCGAACCCCGTACCGTCCTGCGTGCAGCAGTCCACCGGCCGCGCCGATGCCCCGCTCGCCGCCGACCGCGGAACCTATGAGGGCAAGGCCGTCTACCTCGTCGTGCTGGCGCACCCCGGCGACCCGGCTCTTGTGGACGCCTACGTGGTGCCGGCCGCCTGCGCGGACACGCCCTCGCAGGCTCCGGGAACGCCGCTCCTCACGCGTACCTATCCCCGCGGCTGATCCGTTCCGGTTCCGTCCTGGACGAGCGGGGAATGCGCGCGCCGTAGGATCCGTTGGGTGGGGTGAGAGTCCGCACCGGCCCCCGGTAGGCAACACGCAGTCCGCAGAGACGAGGAAAGAACCCGTGAGCGACGTACGAAACGTGATCATCATCGGCTCCGGGCCGGCCGGTTACACGGCCGCCCTGTACACCGCACGCGCTTCGCTCAACCCCCTGGTCTTCGAAGGTGCCGTCACCGCCGGTGGCGCGCTGATGAACACCACCGAGGTCGAGAACTTCCCCGGCTTCCGGGACGGCATCATGGGTCCGGACCTCATGGACAACATGCGTGACCAGGCCGAGCGCTTCGGTGCCGAGCTCATCCCCGACGACATCGTCTCGGTGGACCTCACCGGTGAGATCAAGACGGTCACCGACACCGCCGGCACGGTCCACCGCGCCAAGGCCGTCATCGTCACCACCGGTTCGCAGCACCGCAAGCTCGGCCTGCCCAACGAGGACACCCTCTCCGGCCGCGGTGTCTCCTGGTGCGCGACCTGCGACGGCTTCTTCTTCAAGGACCAGGACATCGCCGTGGTCGGCGGCGGCGACACCGCGATGGAGGAGGCGACCTTCCTCTCCCGCTTCGCCAAGTCGGTCACGATCATCCACCGTCGCGACAGCCTGCGTGCCTCCAAGACCATGCAGGACCGTGCCTTCGCCGACCCGAAGATCAAGTTCGCCTGGGACAGCGAGGTCGCGGAGATCCACGGCGAGCAGAAGCTCTCCGGGCTCACCCTGCGCAACACCAAGACCGGTGAGACCTCGGAGCTTCCCGTGACCGGCCTCTTCATCGCCGTCGGCCACGACCCGCGGACCGAGCTCTTCACCGGCCAGCTGGACCTGGACGACGAGGGTTACCTCAAGGTGGACGCGCCCTCCACGCGCACCAACCTCACCGGTGTCTTCGGTGCGGGCGACGTGGTGGACCACACCTACCGCCAGGCGATCACCGCGGCCGGCACCGGCTGCTCGGCCGCCCTCGACGCGGAGCGCTTCCTGGCCGCCCTCTCGGACGCCGAGCACGCGCACGCGGCAGTCTGACCCGCTGTTCCAACCCCACACCCCACACCCCGCAGGAAGAAGGAGCCCGCTGTGGCCGGCAACCTCAAGAACGTGACCGACGCCGACTTCGACACCGTCGTCCTCGCCAGCGACAAGCCCGTGCTGGTGGACTTCTGGGCCGAGTGGTGCGGTCCGTGCCGCCAGATCGCGCCCTCGCTGGAGGCCATTGCCGCCGAGTACGGCGATCAGATCGAGATCGTCAAGCTCAACATCGACCAGAACCCGGCCACGGCCGCCAAGTACGGGGTCATGTCCATCCCGACCCTGAACGTCTACCAGGGTGGCGAGGTCGCCAAGACCATCGTCGGCGCCAAGCCGAAGGCCGCCATCCTGCGTGACCTCTCGGACTTCGTCGAGGCCAAGACCGTCTGACGACCCGCTGTTTCACGTGAAACGGGGCCGCCCCTCAGGGGGCGGCCCCGTTTCGCACGTTCGGGTCGCGTCGCATGCTCACGTGGCTTCGCGCGGTCGGGTCGCGCTCACAACGGACGCAGTGCCGGCTCCTTGCGCGCTCCACCGAGCAGCCGGTCCAGGGCCAGCTCCACGTCTTCCTTCCACGACAAGGTCGTACGCAGCTCCAGGCGCAGCCTCGGGTGTGCCGGATGCGGACGGACCGTCTTGAAGCCCACCGAGAGCAGGTGGTCGGCCGGCAGCAGACACGCGGGCCGCTCCCACCGCGCGTCACCGAACGCCTCGATCGCCTTGAAGCCCCGGCGCAGAAGATCCTTGGCGACCGTCTGCACCATCACCCGTCCCAAGCCCTGCCCCTGATACCCCGGCATGATCCACGCCGTGATCAGCTGGACCGCGTCCGGGGACACCGGGCTGGTCGGGAACGAGGCCGCCCTGGGCACGTAGGCGGGCGGGGCGTAGAGGACGAAGCCCACGGGGACCTCGTCCACGTAGACCACCCGGCCACAGGAGCCCCAGTCCAGTAGGACGGCGGAGATCCAGGCCTCCTTCTGGACCTCCGAGGTACCCGCCTTGACGGCGGCATCACCGCTGACGGGGTCCAGCTCCCAGAACACGCAGTTCCGGCAACGCTTGGGCAGGTCCTGGAGGTTGTCCAGCGTGAGTGGTACCAGCCGACGCCCCATGACGGCATCGTATCCACAGCCCCCTCGCCCTTCGAGTGCGGACGGCTCCCGGTGTCCGTGGAAGGACGGCGCTGCCGGAAAGGGGGCTGAAAAAGGCGGGCCTCCCGGCTTCCGCCGGGACGACCCGCCCCTGAGGCCATCCGTGCTACTCCCCGGACTGGCCCTGGCCCTGCTCCAGCACCCGGCCCTCACCCGGCGCCAAGGTGCCCAGAATCCGCTCCAGGTCCTCCATCGACGCGAACTCGACGGTGATCTTGCCCTTCTTCTGACCCAGGTCCACCTTCACCCGCGTCTCGAACCGGTCCGAGAGCCGCGTCGCCAGTTCGCTCAGCGCCGGGGCCACCCGGGCTCCGGCCCTCGGGCCCTTCGGCTTCACCGGGCTCGCGGACTCCGAGCCCATCAGGAACACGATCTCCTCGACCGTGCGCACCGAGAGGCCCTCTTCCACGATCCTGGCCGCCAGCAGCTCCTGCTGCTCGGCGTCCTCCACCGGCAGCAGCGCTCGCGCGTGTCCCGCCGACAGCACGCCCGCCGCCACCTTGAGCCGCACCTTGGGCGGCAGCTTCAGCAGCCGCAGCGTGTTCGAGACCTGGGGACGGGAGCGCCCGATCCGGTCCGCCAGCTGGTCATGGGTGCACTTGAAGTCCTGGAGCAGCTGGTCGTACGCCTCCGCCTCCTCCAAGGGGTTCAGCTGCGCCCGGTGCAGGTTCTCCAGGAGGGCGTCCAGCAGGAGCTTGTCGTCCTCCGTCGCCCGGACGATCGCGGGAATCCGCTCCAGTCCGGCCTCCTTGCAGGCCCGCAGTCGCCTCTCACCCATGATCAGCTCGTAGGACCCGGGACCGGACTGCCGGACGACCACCGGCTGGAGGAGGCCCACCTCCTGGATCGAGGTCACCAGTTCCGCCAAGGCGTCCTCGTCGAACACCTCGCGCGGCTGGCGCGGGTTGGGCTTGATGGTGTCCAGGGGAAGCTCGGCGAACATCGCCACCGCCGCCCCACCGGTGTCCGGTTCAGTGGGCTCGGCGGCGCTCTCCGCCACCTGCTCGACCACCGGCTCCGGCTCCGGCGTTTCACGTGAAACGGTCGCCTGCGACAGCGAAGCCAGCTTCGCCGCGGCGATGCCCCGCTCCGACGTCAGCGCCGGCATCGCCGACGGCGAGGTGGATCCCGCGCCGACCGGTGTCTTCTCCTGCGGAGCAGCCGGGATCAGCGCCGCGAGCCCCCGCCCCAGCCCCCTACGTCGCTCACTCATTGGATCCCCTCCGCCACACTCTGCGTGCTGTTCGTACCCGCGCCCACATGGGCGTTCCGGGCGTCGTAATGGATTCCGGCACCGCGCATCGCGATCTCCCGCGCCGCCTCCAGGTAGGAGAGCGCACCGCTGGAACCCGGGTCGTACGTGAGTACCGTCTGGCCGTAGCTCGGGGCCTCCGAGATGCGCACCGAGCGCGGGATGCTGGTGCGCAGCACCTCCTTGCCGAAGTGCGTGCGCACCTCCTCCGCCACCTGCGAGGCCAGTCGCGTCCTGCCGTCGTACATCGTCAGCAGGATGGTCGACACGTGCAGCGTCGGGTTCAGGTGGGACCGCACCAGGTCGACGTTGCGCAGCAGCTGGCCGAGGCCTTCGAGCGCGTAGTACTCGCACTGGATCGGGATCAGCACCTCCGCGCCCGCGACCATGGCGTTCACGGTCAGCAGGCCCAGGGAGGGCGGGCAGTCGATGAGGATGTAGTCGAGCGGCTGCTCGTAGGCCTGGATCGCCCGCTGGAGTCGGCTCTCGCGAGCCACCAGCGACACCAGCTCGATCTCCGCGCCGGCCAGGTCGATCGTGGCGGGGGCGCAGAAGAGCCCCTCCACATCGACCACGGGCTGAACGACTTCCATCAGGGGACGGCTGTCCACCAGGACGTCGTAGATCGACGGGACCTCGGCGTGGTGGTCGATGCCCAGCGCCGTGGACGCGTTGCCCTGCGGGTCGAGGTCGATCACGAGGACCCGGGCGCCGTGCAGGGCCAGCGAGGCGGCCAGGTTGACGGTCGTCGTGGTCTTGCCGACGCCGCCCTTCTGGTTGGCCACCACCATGACGCGGGTGTCGGCGGGCCTCGGCAGAGCGGCACCGGACCGTCCCAGGGCCTCGATGGCCGCCTCGGCGGCACGGCCGACGGGACCCTCGCCGACGTCGTCGTTGTCGACGAGGGGTGGTGGCGACGTTTCACATGAAACATCGCCAGGCGATTCAGAGCGGGGACCTGGGACCGGATCGGTCATCGGCCCCGCGAGGTTGGCGTCGGACCGCACGGTGTCACTCTCCTCGGCAGCGGGCTCGCGATGAACAGAGCCTGCCATGTCACCGGGGTCGCGAACCAGCGGGGCCCGTACTCCTGTGGATGAATCCACCGATGTGGACAACCCCGTACCCCCCGCTTCCTTGCGGGAACGGGGGGCGGCAGCCGCACGGCCGCGGCTGATGATTCCGTGCAGCAGAGAGCGACGTTTCACGTGAAACACGATGCCCGGACCGGGTCGGCAGGCCGTTACGACACTCCGAAATCCGTACCTATAGGGCCCAACGTGCCCGGAATCCCGGGCCTCGTCCGCTCACCGGGCGCGATTCAGCGGCGCCGGCGCGTCCTGCTCGTCCGCGCGGCCTTAGCCCGCTTGGCCGCAAACCTCACCCCGCCGGGGCTTTCTCCGACCTCGACGCGGACGACCGTGGACATGGGATCCACGATGCCCTCGCCGACCTGGAGCACCGAGGTCTTCACCACGCCGAGCTTGGCCAACGCGACCTTGGCCGCCACCAGCTCCTCCTCCGCGGTGTCGCCCTTGAGCGCCAGCATCTCGCCGTACGGCCGCAGCAGCGGTACGCCCCAGCCCGCCAGGCGGTCCAGGGGCGCCACGGCGCGGGCCGTCACGACGTGCACCGGCTGGACCTTGCCGAGCATCTCCTCGGCCCGCCCGCGCACCACCGTGACGTGGTCGAGCCCCAGCAGCTCCACGGCTTCCTGAAGGAAGTTCGTGCGGCGGAGCAGGGGCTCCAGCAGGGTGATCTTGAGGTCCCGGCGGACCAGGGCGAGGGGGATGCCGGGCAGACCCGCGCCCGAGCCCACGTCGCAGACGGTGACGCCCTCGGGCACCACCTCCGACAGGACCGCGCAGTTCAGCAGGTGCCGCTCCCACAGGCGGGGCACCTCTCGCGGGCCGATCAGACCGCGCTGGACCCCCGCATCCGCCAGCAGCTCCGCATACCGCACAGCTTCCGGGAAAAATTCACCGAACACCGCGCGCGCCTCTTCGGGCGCCGGGGGAAGCTCAGCTGCCTCCGTCACGGGGACCGTCCTTCCGTACAGAACCGCTCACGCCAAAACCGTGCCGTTCAACTGTCAGGCTTACAAACATCGGCCCCGCCTGCGACACAGACGGGGCCGACCACATGATCTTCCGGTCAGGCCGGGAGCACAACGACGAAGCGCTGCGGCTCCTCGCCCTCGGACTCGCTCTTCAGACCGGCGGCCGCCACTGCGTCGTGGACGACCTTGCGCTCGAACGGGGTCATCGGAGCCAGCTTCAGCGGCTCGCCCGAACCCTTCACGTCCGCCGCGGCCTGGGCACCCAGGGCCGTGAGCTCCTCGCGCTTCTTCGCCCGGAAGCCGGCGATGTCCAGCATCAGCCGGCTGCGGTCCCCGGTCTCCCGGTGCACGGCCAGCCGCGTCAGCTCCTGCAGGGCCTCCAGGACCTCGCCGTCGCGACCCACGAGCTTCTGCAGCTCGCGGCTGGAGGAGTCACTGACGATGGACACGGCGGCCCGGTCGGCCTCGACGTCCATGTCGATGTCGCCGTCCAGGTCGGCGATGTCCAGCAGACCCTCAAGGTAATCGGCCGCGATCTCACCCTCCTGCTCGAGGCGGGTCAGGGTGTCGCCACTCTCAGCGGCGGCGGTGGTGGTGCCTTCCGTCACGGGAGGGACTCCTTCTTACTTCTTGGAGGGCTTGCTGGGGGGCGTCTGACGCTTCGCCTTCGTCTGCCGCTTCGGCTGCTGCCGCTTCGTCGCGACACCACCGCTCGCCGCATCCGCATCCGCGGTGGCCTCAGTACTCTTGATCACAGAGCCGTCCGCCTGCGCGGCCATGCCCTGCTTGGTGAGCGCGGTGATGAACTTCCGCTCGTTGTCGTTGCGCTCCGAGCCCTTGGCCACGATCGCAGCGACGATCTTCTTCTTGCTCCGGCCCTTGACGGTGCCGTGCGCGCCGACCCGCTTCAGCAGGCGGGTCAGGTACTCGTCCTGCGCCTTGCTGCCCGGCGTCGGGTTCTGGTTGATCACGTACATCTGCTGGCCCATGGTCCACACGTTCGTGGTCAGCCAGTAGACGAGGACACCGACGGGGAAGTTGATGCCCATCACCGCGAAGATCACGGGGAAGATGTACATCAGCATCTTCTGCTGCTGCATGAACGGCGTCTTGACCGAGAGGTCGACGTTCTTCTGCATCAGCTGACGCTGGGTGTAGAACTGCGACAGCGACATCAGGACGATCATGACGGCGGTGACGATCCGCACGTTGGTGATCGAGGCGTCCAGCTCGGCGACCTTCGAGGCGCTGTCCGTGAACTTCGCAGCCAGCGGGGCGCCGAAGATGTGCGCCTGACGGGCGCTCTCCAGCAGCGACTGGTTGATGACGCCGATGGTCTCGCCGTTGGCGATGCTCGCGAGCACGTGGTACAGCGCGAAGAAGAACGGGGACTGCGCCAGGATGGGAAGGCACGAGGAGAGCGGGTTGGTACCCGTCTCCTTGTACAGCTTCATCATCTCTTCGGACTGACGCTGCTTGTCGTTCTTGTAGCGCTCCTGGATCGCCTTCATCTTCGGCTGGAGCGCCTGCATGCCCCGCGTCGCCTTGATCTGCTTCACGAAGAGCGGGATCAGACAGATACGGATCAGGATCACCAGGGACACGATGGACAGGCCCCAGGCCCATCCACTGTCCGCACCGAAGATCGCCCCGTACAGGGAGTGGAACTGGACGATGATCCACGAAACGGGTGTGGTGATAAAGCTGAACAGACTGGCAATCGTGTCCACTAATCAGGCTCCTTGAGCATTGCGAGATCTACGCAACGCACTGCGCAGCTGCTCGTGCCAACGCGGGCGTTTCCGGGGTGGGACATGATCCACACCACCCGGGGACCACGGATTGCACCGCAGGATCCGCCAGGCGGTTAGAACCGTCCCCTTCACCGCACCATGCCGGTCGATGGCCGCGAACCCGTAGTGCGAGCACGAGGGGTAGTAGCGGCACACCGGCCCGAGCAGCGGACTGATCGTCCACTGGTACAGCTTGATCAAAGCGAGCAGCGGGTACTTCATCGAGCCACGCCTCCCAGCAGCCGCGCCAAGGCGGCGTCCAGGTCACGGGCCAGCTCGTCGTGGCCGGCATCGCCCGATCCGGGCAGGGCCCGCACTACCACCAGGCTACCGGCGGGCAGCTGTGCCAGCCGATCGCGGACAAGATGGCGCAGACGGCGCTTCACCCGGTTACGGACGACCGCGACGCCGACGGCCTTGCTGACGACGAAACCCGCACGCGGCGAGGGATCGATCTCCCCCGGCGCGTGCGGGTCCGTTGCACCGCTTGTTCTTAGGTGGACGACGAGGAGCGGGCGTCCTGCCCGCCGGCCCCGGCGCACCGCGCTCGCGAAGTCCTCACGCCGCCTCAGCCGATTTTCGGGAGACAGCACGACGTCACGACCTGCGCGTTGTTACGCGGAAAGGGCGGCGCGGCCCTTGCCACGACGGTTCGCGAGGATCGCGCGACCGGCACGGGTACGCATCCGGAGACGGAAGCCGTGGGTCTTGGCACGACGGCGGTTGTTCGGCTGGAAGGTGCGCTTGCTCACTCGGGGGCTCCAGAGAATGAATCGTTATGGCGGTACATCGCCTGGCTGTCACCGTGCGCCCACGAGGAACTCGCGTGTTCGCCCGAGTGGACACCGCTAAACGATCACGAATGTGACCTTCGCCCATCGGTAGGCAGGCGGCAGCAGCCATCGACAATTCGACCTCGTCACGGTACGCGCGGCTACGCCATCCGGTCAAACCGAGCTCGTCTGCCGCACACTGTGCACAGGCTGTGGACAACGACTTGAACCGTGGCCACCGGCCTGACTACCGTTGCCTGATCCCTGTTTTTTGTCCCGACCGTCCCAAAGAACCACACCTTCGTGGGACGGGACCCCCTGTGAGAGAGCGTGCTCTGTGGCTGACGTACCTGCCGATCTTGCCGCAGTGTGGCCACGCGTGCTCGAGAAGCTGCTCGGCGAGGGTCAGCAAGGCATCGAGCCCAAGGACAAGCAGTGGGTCGAACGATGCCAGCCGCTGGCCCTGGTCGCCGACACCGCGTTGCTCGCCGTCCCCAACGAGTGGGGCAAGCGCGTCCTCGAAGGCCGGCTCGCCCCACTGATCAGCGACGCGCTGAGCCGTGAGTGCGGCCGGCCCATCCGCATCGCCATCACCGTCGACGACTCCGCGGGCGAACCCGCGCCGTCCTCCCCGCCCTCCTCCCAGCGGGAGGGCTACGAACCGTACGGCGGCCAGCGGCCCGGCGGTCACACCGGGCACACCGGCCCGGGCGACGACCTGCCCACCGCCCGCCCCGCCTATCCGGACTACCAGCAGCAGCGCCCCGAGCCCGGCGCCTGGCCCCGGGGCGGACAGCAGGACGACTACGGCTGGCAGCAGCAGCGGCTCGGCGGCTTCCCCGAGCGGGACCCGTACGCCTCCCCTCAGCCGGGCTACCTCCAACAGCCCGACCCCGGCGGCTACGACCAGGGCTCCTACGAGCAGTCCAAGTACGGGGAGCAGTCGAAGTACGGGGAGCAGTCCTCCTACGAACAGCAGAAGTACGAGCAGCAGAAGTACGAGAACCAGCAGTACGAGCAGCCCTCGCCGCGCCCGGCTCCCGGCCGGCCCGCGCCGCCGCCCGCACCGTCGGGTGGTTCCACGTCGGGGCCGTTGGAGCCGACGGCCCGGCTGAACCCCAAGTACCTCTTCGACACCTTCGTCATCGGCGCCTCCAACCGCTTCGCGCACGCCGCCGCGGTGGCCGTCGCCGAGGCGCCGGCGAAGGCGTACAACCCCCTCTTCATCTACGGGGAGTCCGGCCTCGGCAAGACGCACCTGCTGCACGCCATCGGGCACTACGCGCGGAGCCTCTACCCCGGCACCCGGGTGCGGTACGTGAGCTCCGAGGAGTTCACGAACGAGTTCATCAACTCCATCCGCGACGGCAAGGGCGACGCCTTCCGCAAGCGCTACCGCGAGATGGACATCCTGCTGGTCGACGACATCCAGTTCCTCGCGAGCAAGGAGTCGACGCAGGAGGAGTTCTTCCACACCTTCAACACGCTGCACAACGCCAACAAGCAGATCGTGCTGTCCTCGGACCGGCCGCCCAAGCAGCTCGTCACCCTGGAGGACCGGCTCCGCAACCGCTTCGAGTGGGGCCTGATCACCGACGTCCAGCCGCCCGAGCTGGAGACGCGCATCGCGATCCTGCGCAAGAAGGCCGTCCAGGAGCAGCTCAACGCCCCGCCGGAGGTGCTGGAGTTCATCGCCTCCCGCATCTCGCGCAACATCCGCGAGCTGGAGGGTGCGCTGATCCGGGTCACGGCGTTCGCGAGCCTCAACCGGCAGCCGGTCGACCTCGGGCTCACCGAGGACGTGCTGAAGAACCTGATCCCGGGCGGCGAGGACAGCGCGCCCGAGATCACCGCCTCCGACATCATGGCGGCCACCGCGGACTACTTCGGGCTGACCGTGGACGACCTGTGCGGCTCCTCGCGGAGCCGGGTGCTGGTCACCGCGCGGCAGATCGCCATGTACCTGTGTCGGGAGCTCACGGACCTGTCGCTGCCCAAGATCGGGGCCCAGTTCGGCGGCCGCGACCACACCACCGTCATGCACGCGGACCGCAAGATCCGGGCCCTGATGGCGGAACGACGGTCCATCTACAACCAGGTCACGGAGCTCACCAACCGCATCAAGAACGCCTGACGCGGGCTCCGGGCAGCCGTGCCAGGGCTCTCCAAACGCGAGAACAGGGCGCTTCCGGGCCGTACCGGGGGCGCCCTTTCCCGTCCGCGCGCCCCTGCTCTGTTCGAATACGCCCCCTGGGGAGCAACTCATCCACAGATTGGCCGACTTTCTTTCGTCCACAGCCTGAGGACAGTTCGCGGCGCCCACAATCTGTCCACAGGACCGCAGGTTGAGGGGCCATCAGGCCAGGTCAGCCACCTGTGGAATTGTGCGCAAGCCCGATCCACAGCCTGTGGACAGAAATTTCATCCACAGGCTCATCCACGGCTTCGTCCACCGGCGGCCCACAGGTTCCCGCACCCTGTGCACAGGATCCCGAGGGTTCTCCACACCGTTGTCCACTGTTCGGCAACCCGGCACCTCCCGTCACCGCCCCGAGTGAAAGCCGTCACACGGATGTCGACGTTTGGTCTGTGGAGCACTGGGGAAAAGCTGGGGACACACCTGTGGAGTAGTGGGGGTCGTCTGGGGACGGCCTGTGCAGAAGTTTTCGTTCTCCACAGAGACACCGTGTTGTCCACCGGTGCCGCCCACAGGGTGTGGGGATAAAAAACTGGGGCTGACCTGCGAAAACGGGCTTATCCACCGTTTCCACAGGCCCTACTACTACCCCCATGGAGAGTTAGGCCGGATTCGGTTTTCAAGCGGGTCCTGTGCACAACTCGTCGATCGCCCTCGCCGACGCCTCGGTGCCGACTTGACCGCCGGCCGCAACGAGTGTCGGCGCCGTACGTCAGACTGGTCCCCGGCAACCGGTCGAGGCACCGACGAGCCGACGACGAAGGCCGGCAGACGAGCGAGCAACAGCAGGAGGCGGTTCCGGTGAAGATCCGGGTGGAGCGCGACGTACTCGCAGAGGCGGTGGCCTGGGCTGCCCGCAGCCTCCCGGCCCGGCCGCCGGTGCCGGTACTCGCGGGCCTGCTGCTGAAGGCCGAGGAGGGCACGCTGTCCCTCTCCGGCTTCGACTACGAGGTCTCGGCCCGGGTCTCCGTCGAGGCCGACGTCGAGGAGGACGGCACCGTGCTGGTGTCCGGCCGCCTGCTCGCCGACATCTGCCGCGCCCTGCCCAACCGTCCGGTGGAGATTTCCACAGACGGTGTACGGGCGACCGTGGTCTGCGGCTCCTCGCGATTCACACTCCACACCCTGCCTGTGGAGGAGTACCCGGCGCTGCCGCAGATGCCGACCGCGACCGGCACCGTGCCCGGTGAGGTCTTCGCCTCAGCCGCGGCCCAGGTCGCCATCGCCGCCGGCCGCGACGACACGCTGCCCGTGCTGACCGGTGTCCGCATCGAGATCGAGGGCGACCGCGTCACCCTGGCCTCCACCGACCGCTACCGCTTCGCGGTCCGCGAGTTCCTGTGGAAGCCGGAGAACCCGGACGCCTCCGCCGTGGCCCTGGTGCCCGCGAAGACCCTCCTGGACACCGCCAAGTCCCTCACGAGCGGTGACACCGTCACCCTGGCGCTCTCGGGCTCCGGCGCCGGCGAGGGCCTCATCGGCTTCGAGGGCGCGGGCCGCCGCACCACCACCCGGCTGCTCGAAGGCGACCTGCCGAAGTACCGCACGCTGTTCCCGACGGAGTTCAACTCCATCGCGGTGATCGAGACCGCCCCGTTCGTCGAGGCCGTCAAGCGCGTGGCCCTCGTGGCCGAGCGCAACACGCCGGTCCGGCTGAGCTTCGAGCAGGGCGTGCTGATCCTGGAGGCCGGTTCCAGCGACGACGCACAGGCTGTGGAGCGCGTCGACGCCAAGCTGGACGGCGACGACATCTCGATCGCCTTCAACCCGACGTTCCTGCTGGACGGCCTCAGCGCGATCGACTCGCCCGTCGCACAGCTGAGCTTCACCACGTCGACCAAGCCGGCGCTGCTCAGCGGCCGCCCCGCGGTCGACGCAGAGGCCGACGAGGCCTACAAGTACCTGATCATGCCGGTGCGTCTGTCCGGCTGATGTTCGACCCGTCGGGCCCGTTCTCGCACGCCGCGGGACCGGGCCCGACGGCGTCCACAGGACGGGGCTCGGGGAGTCCAGAACGCCTGGGGACTCCCTGGACGGACGCCACGGCCCGTGGGGCCGCCGTGCACGCCCCGGCGTAGGCTCGGATCCGGTGGGTGATCCGGTGCGCCGGGGAGCCTGCGGCAACGACGGCCACAACGCGTAAGGAACCAGTTGATGGAGCTTGGTCTCGTCGGTCTCGGCAAGATGGGCGGCAACATGCGCGAGCGCATCCGCCGCGCAGGCCACACCGTCATCGGATACGACCGCAACCCGGACCTCGCGGATGTCCACACCCTGCGGGAACTTGTGGACAGCCTGCAGGCCCCCCGCGTGGTGTGGGTGATGGTCCCCGCGGGCGCGGCGACCCAGTCCACCGTCGACGAGCTGGGCGAGCTGCTCTCGCCCGGCGACATCGTCGTGGACGGCGGCAACTCGCGCTGGACGGACGACGAGAAGCACGCCGAGGAGCTGAAGGCCAAGGGCATCGGCTTCGTCGACTGCGGCGTCTCCGGCGGCGTCTGGGGCCTGGAGAACGGCTACGCCCTCATGTACGGCGGCGACGAGAAGCACGTCGCGGCCGTCCAGCCGGTGTTCGACGCCCTCAAGCCCGAGGGTGACTTCGGCGCCGTGCACGCGGGCAAGGTCGGCGCGGGCCACTTCGCGAAGATGGTCCACAACGGCATCGAGTACGCCATGATGCAGGCCTACGCCGAGGGCTGGGAGCTCCTGGAGAAGGTCGACTCGGTCACCGACGTCCGCGAGGTGTTCCGGTCCTGGCAGGAGGGCACGGTCATCCGTTCCTGGCTGCTGGACCTCGCCGTCAACGCGCTGGACGAGGACGAGCACCTGGAGCAGCTGCGCGGTTTCGCACAGGACTCCGGCGAGGGCCGCTGGACCGTCGAGGCGGCCATCGACAACGCGGTGCCGCTGCCGGCGATCACGGCCTCGCTGTTCGCCCGGTTCGCGTCCCGTCAGGACGACTCCCCGCAGATGAAGATGATCGCCGCGCTGCGCAACCAGTTCGGCGGCCACGCGGTCGAGAAGAAGTAGCACCACCGCACCACCGCACCACCAGCAGTTCGGGCAACACCAGCAGCACTCAGCACCACGAGTACCAAGAGCACGACAGCAGGAAGCCGGGGGAGGTCGGCGCCGAATGCACGTATCGCATCTCTCCCTGGCCGACTTCCGCTCGTACGCCCGGGCCGAGGTACCCCTCGGTCCGGGCGTCACGGCTTTCGTGGGGCCCAACGGGCAGGGCAAGACCAACCTCGTCGAGGCCATCGGCTACCTGGCGACGCTCGGCAGCCACCGGGTCTCCTCGGACGCCCCCCTCGTACGCATGGGCGCGGAGCGGGCCGTCATCCGGGCCGCCGTCACCCAGGGCGAACGGCAGCAGCTGGTGGAGCTGGAGCTGAACCCGGGGCGCGCCAACCGGGCCCGCATCAACCGGTCCTCGCAGGTCAGGCCCCGGGACGTGCTGGGGATCGTACGGACCGTGCTGTTCGCCCCCGAGGACCTGGCCCTGGTCAAGGGCGACCCGGGCGAACGCCGCCGCTTCCTGGACGACCTGGTCACCGCCCGGTCGCCGCGGATGGCGGCCGTCCGCTCCGACTACGAGCGGGTGCTCAAACAGCGCAACACCCTCCTGAAATCCGCGGCGATGGCCCGCCGGCACGGCGGCCGGTCCATGGACCTCTCCACCCTCGACGTGTGGGACCAGCACCTGGCCCGGGTCGGCGCCGAGCTGCTCGCCCAGCGGCTCGACCTGATCGGGACGCTGCTGCCGCTCGCCGACAAGGCCTACGAACAGCTCGCGCCCGGGGGCGGTCCGCTCGGCCTCACCTACAGGTCCTCGGCCGGCGAACCGGTCGACAGCGGCGACGCACGCACCCGCGAGGCGCTCCACGAGGTCCTGCTGGCCGCGCTGACCGGCGTCCGCAAGCAGGAGATCGAGCGGGGCGTCACCCTCGTGGGCCCGCACCGCGACGACGTACTGCTGCGCCTCGGCGAGCTCCCGGCCAAGGGCTACGCCAGCCACGGCGAGTCCTGGTCGTACGCGCTCGCGCTGCGGCTGGCGTCCTACGAGCTGCTGCGCTCGGAGGGAGCCGAGCCGGTGCTGGTCCTCGACGACGTGTTCGCGGAGCTCGACGCCCGACGCCGCGAGCGGCTCGCGGAGCTGGTGGCTCCGGGCGAGCAGGTCCTGGTGACGGCGGCAGTGGACGACGACGTGCCGTCCGTACTGACGGGGACGCGCTTCGCGGTGTCCGGCGGTGAGGTGACCCGCCGGTGAACGGTGACGGGCAGGAGGAGCGCAGGACCCCGGAGCCCTCCGGGGTGGACCTGGCGCGCCAGGCCCTCGCCGCCGCCCGGGAGCAGGCCAGGGCCCGGGGCAACGCGGTCGGCGGGAAGAAGCGCCCGTACCAGCCCGGGCTCCGCTCGGGCGCCCGGGCGGACGGCCGGGACCCGATGCCGCTGATGGCCGCGCTGGACCGGCTGCGCACGGAACGCGGCTGGGAGATGCCGATGGCGGTGGCCGGCGTCATGGAGCGCTGGCCGGAGATCGTCGGCCCGGAGATCGCGGCGCACTGCGTGCCGGAGCGCTACGAGGACCGCGAGCTGGTCGTCCGCTGCGATTCCTCGGCGTGGGCGGCGCAGCTGAAGCTGCTGGCGCCGCAGCTGGTGGCGCGGCTCAACGGCGACCTGGGGCAGGGCACCGTCCGGCTGATCAAGGTGCACGGCCCGGGCGGC
Organism: Streptomyces sp. NPDC057939; assembly: GCF_042887545.1. NCBI lineage: Bacteria > Bacillati > Actinomycetota > Actinomycetes > Kitasatosporales > Streptomycetaceae > Streptomyces > Streptomyces sp. NPDC057939. The sequence continues at coordinate 314,410 of NZ_JBHVPG010000001.1, read as the reverse complement.
GGGCCGAAGCGGTACGGACCCTGGCGCAGCCCGGGCAGTACGGGCCCGGGCGACACCTACGGCTGAGCCGGCGCCGCGCGCCCGGTGCCCCACACCCTCCTCGAAGCCGTCGTTCCCTTGGGAGCGGCGGCTTCCGGCCTGTTGCGACCCCCCGCGCGACGGGTCGGCGGGACCCGCTCGCGGGTGGTGTCCCTCACGGTAGTCGCGGGTTGACAGCCCGAAGCTCTGGATGCCCGTGTGAGCCACTTTGAGCCCCTCCCCGGATATGGGGAGTCGGAGAGAGGAGGTTCAGGGCGGCACATGCGTACTCAGGTACCGGCAAACCCCCATTCATGTCAGTGGTACCGGTAGACTGGAGACAATCCCGCCCAGTTGCGGGATCACCAGTCGAGTACCGGTGACAAACGCTGACAACGCAGATCGACGCAGCCGCTCCTGCTTGCATGCCTGCTGGCCCGGAGTACGGCCTGTGCTGTGCCAGAAAGGGCGCTTCGTGGCCGATTCCGGCAACTCCAACGACAAGAACGAGTCCACCGCCGGCGGCGAGGTCGCCGAGGCCGGTGGATCTTCGTATACCGGAAGCAACATCCAGGTCCTGGAGGGCCTGGACGCGGTCCGCAAGCGGCCCGGCATGTACATCGGATCGACGGGTGAGCGCGGCCTGCACCACCTCGTCTACGAGGTCGTCGACAACTCGGTCGACGAGGCGCTGGCCGGGCACGCGGACACCATCGACGTGACGATCCTCGCCGACGGCGGGGTCAAGGTCGTCGACAACGGCCGAGGCATCCCGGTCGACATCGTCCCGTCCGAGGGCAAGCCGGCCCTTGAGGTCGTGCTGACCGTCCTGCACGCGGGCGGCAAGTTCGGCGGTGGCGGCTACGCCGTCTCCGGTGGTCTGCACGGCGTCGGCGTCTCCGTCGTGAACGCCCTGTCGACGAAGGTCGCGGTCGAGGTCAGGCGCGACGGCTTCCGCTGGACCCAGGACTACAAGCTCGGCGCCCCGACGGCGGCCCTCGCCAAGAACGAGGAGACCGACGAGCACGGCACCTCGGTCACCTTCTGGGCCGACCCGGACATCTTCGAGACGACCGAGTACTCCTTCGAGACGCTGTCGCGGCGCTTCCAGGAGATGGCCTTCCTCAACAAGGGCCTGACCCTGTCGCTGACCGACGAGCGCGAGTCGGCGAAGGCCACGGTCGGGGCGGACGACCCCGACGCGGACGTCACCGAACCCGCGGCGCGCACGGTGAAGTACTACTACGAGGGCGGCATCGTCGACTTCGTGAAGTACCTCAACTCGCGCAAGGGTGAGCTCATCCACCCGACCGTCATCGACGTCGAGGCCGAGGACAAGGAGCGCATGCTCTCGGTCGAGATCGCGATGCAGTGGAACTCGCAGTACACCGAGGGCGTCTACTCCTTCGCGAACACGATCCACACGCACGAGGGCGGCACCCACGAAGAGGGCTTCCGCGCGGCGCTGACCGGCCTGGTCAACCGCTACGCGCGGGAAAAGAAGCTGCTCCGCGAGAAGGACGACAACCTCGCCGGCGAGGACATCCGCGAGGGTCTGACGGCGATCATCTCGGTCAAGCTGGGCGAGCCCCAGTTCGAGGGCCAGACGAAGACCAAGCTGGGCAACACGGAGGCGAAGACCTTCGTGCAGAAGGTCGTGCACGAGCACCTGAACGACTGGTTCGACCGCAACCCGGTCGAGGCCGCGGACATCATCCGCAAGTCGATCCAGGCGGCCACGGCCCGCGTCGCGGCCCGCAAGGCCCGTGACCTGACGCGCCGCAAGGGCCTGCTGGAGAGCGCCTCGCTGCCGGGCAAGCTGTCCGACTGCCAGTCGAACGACCCGACGAAGTGCGAGATCTTCATCGTCGAGGGCGACTCCGCCGGTGGTAGCGCGAAGTCCGGTCGCAACCCGATGTACCAGGCCATCCTGCCGATCCGCGGCAAGATCCTGAACGTCGAGAAGGCCCGGATCGACAAGATCCTCCAGAACACCGAGGTCCAGGCGCTGATCAGTGCCTTCGGCACCGGCGTGCACGAGGACTTCGACATCGAGAAGCTCCGCTATCACAAGATCATCCTGATGGCGGACGCCGACGTCGACGGCCAGCACATCAACACCCTGCTGCTGACCTTCCTCTTCCGCTTCATGCGACCGCTGGTCGAGGCCGGGCACGTGTACCTGTCGCGCCCGCCGCTCTACAAGATCAAGTGGGGCCGCGACGACTTCGAGTACGCCTACTCGGACCGCGAGCGCGACGCCCTGGTCGAGCTCGGCAAGCAGAACGGCAAGCGGATCAAGGAAGACTCGATCCAGCGCTTCAAGGGTCTGGGTGAGATGAACGCCGAGGAACTGCGCGTCACCACCATGGACGTCGACCACCGCGTGCTCGGCCAGGTCACCCTGGACGACGCCGCGCAGGCCGACGACCTGTTCTCGGTGCTGATGGGAGAGGACGTCGAGGCCCGACGCTCCTTCATCCAGCGCAACGCCAAGGACGTTCGGTTCCTCGACATCTGAGTCGGCTCTCATGACCGCCTGAAAGGACTTCTGACCAGCAATGGCCGACGAAACCACCCAGCCCGCCCAGAACGCAGACAATCCCGCGGAGGAGCAGCCCGTGCTGCGGATCGAGCCCGTAGGGCTCGAGACGGAGATGCAGCGCTCCTACCTCGACTACGCGATGTCCGTCATCGTGTCCCGCGCCCTGCCCGACGTACGGGACGGCCTCAAGCCGGTCCACCGGCGCGTGCTGTACGCGATGTACGACGGCGGCTACCGGCCCGAGAAGGGCTTCTACAAGTGCGCCCGCGTCGTCGGTGACGTCATGGGTACGTACCACCCGCACGGCGACTCCTCGATCTACGACGCGCTGGTCCGCCTGGCCCAGCCGTGGTCGCTGCGCATGCCGCTCGTGGACAGCAACGGCAACTTCGGCTCCCCGGGCAACGACCCGGCGGCCGCGATGCGCTACACCGAGTGCAAGCTGATGCCGCTGGCCATGGAGATGCTCCGGGACATCGACGAGGAGACCGTCGACTTCACGGACAACTACGACGGCCGCAACCAGGAGCCGACGGTCCTGCCGGCGCGCTTCCCGAACCTGCTGGTCAACGGCTCCGCGGGCATCGCGGTCGGCATGGCGACCAACATCCCGCCGCACAACCTCCGCGAGGTCGCGGCCGGCGCCCAGTGGGCGCTGGAGCACCCGCAGGCCTCGCACGAGGAGCTCCAGGACGCGCTGATCGAGCGGATCAAGGGTCCGGACTTCCCGTCCGGCGCCCTGGTCGTGGGCCGCAAGGGCATCGAGGAGGCGTACCGCACCGGTCGCGGCTCCATCACGATGCGCGCGGTGGTGGAGGTCGAGGAGATCCAGAACCGCCAGTGCCTGGTGGTCACGGAGCTCCCGTACCAGACCAACCCCGACAACCTCGCGCAGAAGATCGCCGACCTGGTGAAGGACGGCCGCGTCGGCGGCATCGCCGACGTCCGTGACGAGACCTCGTCCCGGACCGGCCAGCGCCTCGTGATCGTCCTGAAGCGCGACGCGGTCGCCAAGGTCGTGCTGAACAACCTGTACAAGCACACCGACCTCCAGTCGAACTTCAGCGCCAACATGCTGGCCCTGGTGGACGGGGTGCCGCGCACCCTCTCGATCGACGCCTTCATCCGCCACTGGGTGCAGCACCAGATCGAGGTCATCGTCCGGCGCACGCGCTTCCGCCTGCGCAAGGCGGAGGAGCGCGCCCACATCCTGCGCGGTCTGCTCAAGGCCCTGGACGCCATCGACGAGGTCATCGCCCTCATCCGGCGCAGCAACACCGTGGAGATCGCGCGCGAGGGCCTGATGGGCCTCCTGGAGATCGACGAGATCCAGGCCAACGCGATCCTCGAAATGCAGCTGCGGCGCCTGGCGGCCCTGGAGCGGCAGAAGATCGTCGCCGAGCACGACGAACTCCAGTCGAAGATCAACGAGTACAACGCGATCCTGGCCTCCGAGGAGCGTCAGCGGCAGATCGTCAGCGAGGAACTCGCGGTCATCGTCGAGAAGTTCGGCGACGACCGGCGTTCCAAGCTGGTGCCCTTCGACGGCGACATGTCCATGGAGGACCTGATCGCCGAAGAGGACATCGTCGTCACGATCACGCACGGCGGCTACGTCAAGCGCACCAAGACCGAGGACTACCGCTCGCAGAAGCGCGGCGGCAAGGGCGTGCGCGGCACGAAGCTGAAGCAGGACGACCTGGTCGACCACTTCTTCGTCTCCACCACGCACCACTGGCTGCTGTTCTTCACGAACAAGGGCCGCGTCTACCGGTCGAAGGCGTACGAGCTGCCGGACGCCGGCCGCGACGCCCGCGGACAGCACGTGGCGAACCTGCTGGCCTTCCAGCCGGACGAGAAGATCGCCCAGATCCTCGCGATCCGCGACTACGAGGCGGCGCCCTACCTGATCCTGGCCACCAAGGGCGGCCTGGTGAAGAAGACGGCGCTCAAGGACTACGACTCGCCCCGATCGGGCGGTGTCATCGCGATCAACCTCCGGGAGACCGGCGCCGACGGCGCGGACAGCACCGCCGACGAACTGATCGGCGCGGAGCTGGTGTCCGCCGAGGACGACCTGCTGCTCATCAGCAAGAAGGCGCAGTCGATCCGCTTCACCGCGACCGACGACGCGCTGCGTCCGATGGGCCGCGCGACCTCGGGCGTGAAGGGCATGAGCTTCCGCGAGGGCGACGAGCTGCTGTCGATGAGCGTGGTCAGGCCGGGTACTTTCGTCTTCACCGCGACCGACGGCGGCTACGCCAAGCGGACGCCGGTCGACGAGTACCGCGTCCAGGGACGTGGTGGTCTGGGCATCAAGGCGGCGAAGATCGTCGAGGACCGCGGGTCGCTCGTCGGCGCGCTGGTGGTCGACGAAACGGACGAGATTCTCGCCATCACGCTCAGCGGTGGTGTGATTCGCACGCGAGTCAACGAAGTCAGGGAGACCGGCCGTGACACCATGGGCGTCCAGCTGATCAACCTGGGCAAGCGCGATGCCGTGGTCGGCATCGCTCGTAACGCCGAGGCGGGTCAGGAAGCTGACGAGGCCGACGAGATCGAGTCGGACATCGACTCGGACATCGAGATCGAGGCCGGGGCAGCCGACGGACAGGCCGCCGCGGCCGCCGAGGGCACGGAGCCCTCGGCTGGGGAGCACGAGGAGTAAGCGTGAGTGGAGCCACGGGCGCCGGACCGGCCAAGACAGGATCGAACGGTGCCCGTGGCCCCGCCGCGGACTCCCAGGGGGGAACCGTGACGGACACCCGAGAACCGAAGTCGAAGGCGCAGTCCAAGGCGCAGCCGAAGGCACCGGCGGACAAGGGCCAGGACCGGGACGGGCAGCCGTACCAGCCCCCGCAGGCCTACGCGGCGCCGGCGGGCCCGGGTGCGCAGCGCGGGGCCCGTCCGGGGGTCCGTACGGCACCGCGGACGCGCAAGGCGCGGCTGCGGGTCGCCAAGGCGGACCCGTGGTCGGTGATGAAGGTCAGCTTCCTGCTGTCGATCGCGCTGGGCGTGTGCACCGTCGTCGCGGCGGCGGTGCTGTGGATGGTCATGGACGCCATGGGCATCTTCTCGACGGTCGGCGGCACGATCAGCGAGGCGACCGGTTCGAACGAGAGCAACGGGTTCGACCTCCAGTCGTTTCTCTCGCTCCCGCGCGTTCTGATCTTCACCTCGGTCATCTCCGTGATCGACGTGGTGCTGATGACGGCACTGGCGACGCTGGGTTCGTTCATCTACAACCTGTCGGCGGGCTTCGTGGGCGGCGTGGAACTCACGCTGGCCGAGGACGAATGACCTGCTGATCGACCCACTGACTGACCTGCGGGGAAGCCCGCGGGGAGGCCCCCGGGAACGGATTTTGGCTCGACCCGCTCTGTGCGCTAATCTTCAGGAGTCAGCGCGCAGCGCGGATGGGGCTATAGCTCAGTTGGTTAGAGCGCATCCCTGATAAGGATGAGGCCACAGGTTCAAATCCTGTTAGCCCCACAGTGAAGAAGGACCCCCAGGCCAAGGCCTGGGGGTCCTTCTTCGTTGGGCCGGTCGAGGGGTTCCCAGGTAACCGATCGGTATCGGTCGGTGTGTATTGTTGGCCGCCAGAAGTCCCCAACGTCAACGAAAGACGAGGTCGCGCGGTGAAGAAGCTGCTCCTGGTCGCACTGGCCGCCATCGGCGGGCTCCTCGTGTACCGCCAGATCCAGGCGGATCGCGCCGAGCAGGACCTGTGGACGGAGGCAACTGACTCCGTGCCTTCTGGTTCCGGTGTGTGAGACCCACGGTTGATCTCATGAAGCCCCGGCTGCCGCTGCTGCCGGGGCTTCGTGCTGTCCTGTGAGCGATTGTTTCAACATGCAAAGATTTGACTTGCGTTAGCAAATTCGGGGTGGGTCTGATGGTGCGCGTGCGGAAGACGGTGCTGGCAGGGGCCACGGCCCTCGGGGTACTGGCCTGGTTGCCGGGAGCCGCGTCCGCGGCCGGACCCGGGTCCGAGCCGCTGCCCGAGTACCGGGTGGCGGACGACGCCGGCCCGATCGCGGGCAAGCCCTCCACGGCGGACGCCCCGCTGTTGGACGTCGGCTCCGTCTACGAGGACACCCTCGCCCCCGGCGAACGGCTCTACCGGCTCGGCCTCGACAGCACCTCCACCGTGTACGTCTCCGCGGTGCTGCGCCCGCCCGCCGGCGCCAAGGTGGGCTACGGGGACGACTTGGAGGTCGAGGTCATGACCGCCGGCGGCAGGGCCTGCCCCTCCAACCCGGGCAGGATCTCCTTCGCCTACGACGCGGTCCCCGTCGCGGCGGTCGGCACCCGGCGGCTGGAGGAGGACGCCGAGTGCCAGGCCGGGGGGACCTACTACGCCAAGCTCACCCGGTCGGCGGCGAAGGACTCGGACAAGGCCGCGTGGCCCGTGGAGATCCGGGTCCAGCGCGAACCCGCCCCCGCCGCCGGGACGGCGCCCGGCACGGCCGCCAGTGCCTGGCCCTCGGCGTCGCCGACGCTGCCCGGTACGGACCCGGTCGCGCGTACCGGCGGCACCGGCTTCAACGACGCCCGCGCGCTGGACTCCGGGGTGTGGCGCGACGACCTGAGGCCCGGGCAGACGCGCTTCTACCGGGTGCCGCTGGACTGGGGCCAACAGCTCGGGGTCGGCGCGGAGATCGCGGCGGCCAGGATGACGAAGCAGTACGGCTCGGCCTCCAACGGCCTCACCGTGTCGCTCTACACGCCCTACCGGGGCCTCGTGGACTCCAAGGACACCTCGTACGACGGCAAGCAGGCGGCCGTCACCCTGCCGAGGACCGCGCCGGTGGCGTACGAGAACCGTTTCGCGGACGGCACCGAGCAGCGACCGCTGCGGCTGGCCGGGTGGTACTACCTCGCCGTCACCATGGGCGCGAAGGTGGGGGAGTTCACCGAGGACGCCTCCCCGGTGCCGCTGACGCTGCGGCTGGAGGTGACGGGCACCCCGGGCCCGGGGCCCGGGTACGCGGAGAGCCTCACCGCGGCCGGGTTCGGGGTCGGCGGCGCCGAGCGGGCGGCCGCGAAGGAGGGGCTCACCGCGCCGGAGGCCGTCGCGGCGGAGGGCGACCGCTCCGTGATGCGGATCGTGGCCGGCGCGGGCTTCGGGACCGGGACGGTACTGCTGCTCGGGCTCGGGGCCTGGATCCTGCTGGCGCGGCGGGGCGGCGGCGGGGGCAGGACGGCTTAGGACGGGGTCGGGGCCGCCGGATTCCGGCCGGGTTCCGGGTCGGGGTCGGCCCGGCTCAGACCTGGGTCAGGGCCCAGATCCCGAGGGCGAAGCAGAGCAGCGCCGCCGTGAGGATCCCGGCGGTGACCTTCGTCGGCGGCGGGGGGACGCGGCCGGCGCGGGCGGTTGCGGGGAGCGGGTGCGGGGTGGTGACCGGGCCGGTCGCGGTGCCCCCCTGGACCGGGGGCGGCAGGTGGAAGCTGCCCGTCTCGGACGGCCCCTGGTCGGGCGGCGGTCCGAACCCGGCCGGGACGGTGGCCGGGGGCGTGCCGCGCGGGTCGTCGGCCCGGGTGGGACCGCCCGCCGCGACGCCCGACACGTGGCCCGTGACGGGGTACGGCGCGGCCGTGGGGGCCGTACCGGGCCCGGAGGGTGCGGAGGTCGCCGCGAACGGCTCCGGGGCGGCCTGGGGGCCCGTGGGGGCTCCGATGGGCGAGATGCCGGTGGGGCCGGTCGGGCTGCCGGTCGGGCTCGCGGGGGCCACCGGGCCCTGGGTGCCTCGGGGGCCCTGAGGGTCGAACCCGGCCGGGAGCGGGCCGAGTTGGTCGAACACCTCCACCGGATCCGATTCGGGGGATGGCGCCGGCAACAGCTCGACGGCCTCGGCGAGGGCCTTGCGGGCCCCCGTGGCCGTACGGAACCGCGCCTGGGGGTCGGGTTGCAGGAGGTTCGCGACGACGTCCCACAGCGGCGCGGGGACGCCCTCGGGGGCGTCCGGGGTGCCGTGGGCCAGGAAGTGTTCCACCAGGGCCTGGGAATCGGGCTTGGTGCCCTGAAGCAGGTAGAGGGCGACCAGGCCGACCGCGTAGAGGTCGGCGGGGAAGTCGGGCTCGGCGCCCATCAGTTGTTCCGGGGCGAAGTAACCGGGCGTGCCGACGACGTAGTTGGTCTCGGTCAGCCGGGGCTCGCCCTTGCGCATCGAGATGCCGAAGTCGGACAGCCGCAGGTGCGGCCGCCCGGTTCCGGTGGCCTCCATCAGGATGTTGGCCGGTTTGATGTCGCGGTGGACGACGCCCTCCGCGTGCACCGCCGCCAGCCCCGAGAGGAGCTGGTCGAGCAGCGCGCACACGAACCGGGGCGGCAACGGGCCGTAGTCCCCGATCACATGGGCGAGGGAGCCGCCGCCGACGAGGTCCATGGTGAACAGGACCTTGTCGTCGTCCGCCGCCCAGCTGGCGGGGGCCAGGACGTGCGGGTGGTCGATGCGCAGGGCCTGCTCGCGCACGAACCGCAGCAGGGTGTGGGCGTCGCTCTGCAGGAGGACCTTCGCGGCGACGTAGCGGCGCCGCCGGTGGTCCCACGCCCGCCACACGGCGCCCGCGCCACCGCGCCCGATCGGGTCGACCAGTTCGTACCGGCCGGCGAAGACCTCACCCATGGCTGTGCCCGTCCCCCGTCATCCCCGTGCGTCAGTTCTGGTGGGCCTCGTAGTGGGCCACCGCTTCCGCGGTGCGGCCCGCGCCGTACACCCTGAGGAACTCTGCCAGTTCCGGATGGCTGGGGGCGAGGGTGTCCGCCGCGTCGATGATGTCGCCGGCCGCGGAGACCGAGCGCAGCAGCGACTGGATCTCACGGACGACGCGCTTGACGGTGGGAGCCCCCGAACTCGTCGTGGTCTGACCGCTGTTGCTGAGGACGGAGCCCCCCTGGGTGTTCTTGATCTCGTCCATCCGGTCCGTGGCCTCCCCCGCGCTGACGCTTCCGTCCGCGACCTGGCCGGCGAGGTCCTGAAGGGCCTGGACCCGCTGGACGACGGCCGGGTTGCCGATCTTGGCGCGCTGGCCGCTCATCAGCTGGGACAGCATCGGCGCCGACAGGCCGAGGACGGCAGCGAGGCGGGCCTGGTTGAGACCGAGGTCATCTATGAGCCGTCGGAACAGCGCGCCCAGCGGCTCCCCGTACCAACTGCGCTGAAGCTCCCTGGCTCTGGCCGTGGCCTCTTGCTGTACTGCGTCCACTCTTACTACTCCCCTTCGCTGGTGCGAACCTCGCGAGCATCTTACGGAGCGTGGTCGCGGGGCGGGAGTCCCTATCATTTTGCGGGATGAGGGGGTACACCGGGTACTCTGTCCTGCGGAACGACCACTCCCTTCCGGGGGAGCGGTGCGTTGCGTCCCACGGGGCCTTAGCTCAGTTGGTAGAGCGCTGCCTTTGCAAGGCAGATGTCAGGAGTTCGAATCTCCTAGGCTCCACAGCTTGAAGGTCCCCTGACCTGCGAAAACGCGGGTCAGGGGACCTTTTTTCGTACGTGGCCGCGAGGTGGGTCCGGGGCGAACGGGCCCGGCCGGCGGCCCTGTTCGGGGGGCGTGGCGCGCGGGGGCCCGCGGTCCTCAGGGGCGCCGGCCCGTGCGCAGGAGGGTCGCCGCGAGGGCCGTGGCGACGAGCAGCAGGGCGGCGCCGACGGCGAAACCGAGGTGGTGGCCACCGGTCAGGGCTTCAGCGGAGCCGTGTCCGGCGGCCGTCAGGGCCTCGGTGCGGGAGGCGGCCAGGGTGGAGAGGACCGCGACGCCGAGGGCCATGCCGATCTGCTGGGTGGTGTTGAAGAGGCCCGACGCGAGCCCGGCGTCCTCCTCGCCGGCGCCGGACATCCCGAGGGCGGTGAGCGCGGGCAGGGCGAGCCCGAAGCCGGAGGCCAGCAGCATCACGGGCAGCAGGTCGGTGACGTAGTCGGCGTCGACGGGCAGCCGGGTCAGCAGGCCGAGCCCGACGACGAGCAGGCCGAGCCCCGCGAGCAGTACGGCCCGCTCGCCGAACCGGATGTTCAGCCGTGCCGAGACGCCGAGCGACACGGCGCCGATCGCGAGGGCGGCGGGCAGCATCGCGAGGCCGGTCTCGGCGGCGCCGTAGCCCTGGACCCGCTGGAGGTGGAGGGCGAGCAGCACCTGGAAGGAGAACAGGGCGGCGACCATGAGCATCTGCACGAGGTTCGCGCCGGTCACGGTGCGGGAGCGGAAGATCCGCAGCGGCACCAGCGGGTTCGCGGTCCTGGCCTGGCGGACGACGAAGCCGGCCAGCAGGGCGGCGGCGAGGGTCCCGAGCCCGATGGTGCGCGCGGAGGTCCATCCGTACGTCTCGACCCCGACGACGGCGTAGATCCCGGTCATCAGCCCCGAGGTGACCAGCGCGGCGCCCAGTACGTCGGCCCCGGCGCGGAGCCCGAGGCCCCGTACGGCGGGCAGCGCGGGCAGGGCCAAGGCGAGCGCGGCGGCCCCGACGGGCAGGTTGATGAAGAAGATCCAGTGCCAGTCGAGGGCGTCGGTGAGGACCCCGCCGAGGACCTGGCCCAGCGAGGCCCCGGCCGCTCCGGTGAAGGAGAAGACGGCTATGGCGCGAGAGCGTTCGCGGGGCTCCCCGAAGAGGGTGACCAGGATGCCGAGGCTCACGGCGGAGGCCATCGCGCTGCCGACGCCCTGGAGGAAGCGGGCCGCGATCAGCGTTCCGGGCGAGTCGGCGAAACCGGCGAGGAGGGACGCGGCGGTGAAGACGGTGGTGCCGGCGAGGAACATCCGCTTGCGGCCGATCAGGTCGCCGAGCCGGCCGGCCAGCAGCAGGAAGCTGCCGAAGGCGATCAGGTAGGCGTTCACGACCCAGCTGAGGCCGGCCGGTGTGAAGCCGAGGTCCTTCTGGATGGCGGGCATCGCCACGGTGACGATGCTGCCGTCGAGGACGGTCATCAGCATGCCGGTGGAGAGCACGGCGAGGGCGGTCCAGCGGGAGCGGAGGCGGCCGGCGGGAACGGGGGCGGCGGGCGCGGTGGGCGCGGCGGTGGTGGCGGCAGACAACGGTCTCTCCAGTCGTAGGAGGGGTGCGGGGCCGGGCTCGGCGAATGATGAGACCGTAGCAGATGGTTTTGTTGCAGACTATATTTTTCGGATCGAGTTGTACCCTGGATCCATGACTGCGATGGCGCCCGCCCGGACCGAGCCCGACCTCTCCTTCCTCCTGGACCACACCAGCCACGTCCTGCGCACCCGCATGGCCGCTGCCCTCGACGGGATCGGCCTCACCGCGCGGATGCACTGCGTACTGGTGCACGCCCTGGAGGAGGAGCGCACGCAGATCCAGCTCGCGGAGATCGGGGACATGGACAAGACGACGATGGTCGTCACCGTCGACGCCCTGGAGAAGGCGGGGCTGGCCGAGCGCAGGCCCTCCGCGACCGACCGTCGGGCCCGTGTCATCGCGGTCACCGAGCGGGGCGCGGCCGTCGCGGAGCAGAGCACCCGGATCGTCGACCAGGTGCACGCGGAGGCCCTCGGTTCCCTCTCCGCGACCGACCGGGAAGCCCTCCTGCGCGGGCTGAAGCTGCTCGTCGGGGGCGCCCTGGACACCCCGTCCGAGAGCCCCCGACCGGCCCGCCGGGCCCGTCAGTAAAGGGCCGCGGGTGTCCCCCGTACGGCCCAGTCACACGGCCACGGGGCCCGGCGTGTCCGAGAGTGGGTGGCAGGCACCGAGCCAGGGGGCCACACACGCCGGAGGCGCACGCACATGGGACTCTTCGATTTCATGAAGTCCGACAAGAAGAAGGAACAAGAGGCGGAGAAGACGCGGGAACAGGTGGAACAACGGTCCGCGGCGGCCTCCCCGCCCGCGGCGCCGAACGCGCCGGCCGACATCGGATCCAAGTACACCGACGCGGCGGCGGCCACCAAGGCGGCCGCCGACCGGATGGCCGCGGCCGCGCCGCCCAAGCCGGCCGCCACCCCCGCCGCGCCCAGCCCGACGTCCGCCGCGCACAAGGCCGTGCCCGTGTCGCCCAAGCCGGCGGCCATGCCCAAGCCCGCCGCGGTGCCGCCCAGGGCCGCCGCCCCCGCGGCGCCGAGCCCGACGTCCGCCGCGCACAAGGCCGTTCCGGTGTCGCCCAAGCCCGCGGCCAAGCCCGTCGCGAAGAAGCGCACCTACACGGTCCGGCCCGGGGACTCGCTGTCCGTCATCGCCCGCCGCGAGCTCGGCAACGAGGGCCGCTGGCGCGAGCTCTACGCGATGAACCGGGGCGTCGTCGGCCCCAACCCGGACCTCATCCACCCGGGCACGGTGCTCACGCTGCCGAGCTGACGCCCGGCCGCCACGGGAGACGGCGGTACGCACGGGAAGGGGCCCGGATCCACCAGGATCCGGGCCCCTTCCCGTGTACCGCCGTTCCTCGGAGCCGCTCCCGTCGGGGAGTCGCCGCCCGCGGAGCCGTCCGTCAGAGCTGCTTGTCGGGGGAGCCCTCCGGGCCCGCCCCCGCCTCGCGCTCCTTCTGCGCCAGTTCCTCGTCGAAAGCGGTCGGGCCCGCGTCGCGGTCCGACAGCTCGGTGGCCGCCGGGGGCTCCACCAGCCAGTCCGGGTTGGACTGCCGGTCCCACCACTTCCACGCCACGAAGGCGCCCAGGGCCACGACACCGACCAGGGCCACGCCGCGCGCGGCCCGGCCGCACTTCGCGCGCCGCTCGTGGCGGCGCACCAGCTTGTGGACCTCCTTCGCCGACACCTGCCCGCGCAGCGCCGCGAAGGCGGCGGTCGACCGGGAAGCGGCCTCCTCCGCCACGGGGCCGGCGGCCGCGATGGCGCTCTCGATCCGCGGCTGGGTGTAGTCGGCGGCCTGCCGGGCCGCGTGGCGCGTGGAGACCACCGCCTGCGTCGCCGCCCGGTCCACGCCGGGCGGAACGTGGGTCCGCGCCTGCTTCAGGCGTGGATGCACATGGCTGTCGTACGTCGTACGGGCCTGCCGCGCGGCCTCGTTGGCCGCGTTCGACACCATCGGCGCCAGTCGCTCATTCGCCTCGTGCGCGTAGTGCACAGCCGCGTCCTTGGCGGTTTCTGCGTACGGCGCCACCACTTCCGCTGCGTGCCGGACGGTATCCCTGGCGCTTTCGGCGGCCAGGCGCACGCTGTCCTTGCGGGTCACGGGATTCTCCTCCTCGGTGGCGGACACAGTTCACCTTTCCACCCTTTGTCGGATCATGCCTGCCCTGACACCACCGGGCATGCGTGACAGGGCATACGGGTGGAGGATTTCTGTGCGGCGCTGCCCTCCGTGGGAGGATCGGGACCGACAGTGATGACTATGGAAGGCAGGCTCGTGGCCGAGAAGCTCTACGCCACCCTGAAGACCAACCACGGCGACATCGAGATCGAGCTGCTGCCGAACTTCGCCCCGAAGACCGTCCGCAACTTCGTGGAGCTCGCGACGGGCGCCCGCGAGTGGACCCGGCCCACGGACGGTCAGAAGACCACGGCACCGCTCTACGACGGCACCGTCTTCCACCGCGTCATCAGCGGCTTCATGATCCAGGGCGGCGACCCGCTCGGCAACGGCACCGGCGGCCCCGGCTACCAGTTCGCCGACGAGTTCCACCCGGACCTGGCCTTCACCAAGCCCTACCTGCTCGCCATGGCCAACGCCGGGCCGGGCACCAACGGCTCGCAGTTCTTCATCACGGTCGCCCCGACCGCCTGGCTGACCCGCAAGCACACCATCTTCGGCGAGGTCACCGGCGCGGCCGGCCGCAAGGTCGTGGACGAGATCGCCTCCGGCGCGACCAACCCGCGCACCGAGCGGCCGCTCGACGACGTGATCATCCAGTCCGTCGTCATCGAGAAGCGCGGCACCACCCTCGACAAGGGCTGACCGCCTCCGCGACCCGGCCTCCCGGCCTCCCGGCCTCCCGGGAACCTTTCCGCCCCGCCCGTCCGTCCTGGTTGTGTACCGGACCGGCGGGGCGCCGCTGTCCCGCCGCCGACCGAGGGGACCGATGGACACCGACCGTCTGCCGGGCTGCTACCGACACCCGGACCGTGACACGGGCATCACCTGCACCCGCTGTGAACGCCCCATCTGCCCGGAGTGCATGATCAGCGCCTCGGTGGGCTTCCAGTGCCCCGAGTGCGTGCGCGACGGCTCGGGGACCGGGCACGCCGCCACGGCCAACGCCCCGCGCACCGTCGCCGGCGGCATCGTCGCCGCCGACACCGTACTCGTCACCAAGGTCCTGATCGGGATCAACGCGGCCGTGTTCCTCGCGGCGTTCCTGGTTCCGGGGCTGGCCATCCAGCTGGAGCTGCTGGGGCGCTACGTCGAGTACTACGGAGCGCCCGTCGAAGGGGTCGCCACGGGGCAGTACCACCGGCTGTTGACCTCGGTGTTCCTGCACGTCGAGTGGTGGCACATCATCGGCAACATGCTCGCCCTGTGGGTGATCGGCGGCCCGCTGGAGGCGGCCCTGGGCCGCGTCCGCTACCTGGCGCTCTACCTGCTGTCCGGGCTCGGCGGCAGCGCCCTCGTCTACCTGCTGACCGCGCCGAACACCCCGACCCTCGGCGCCTCCGGCGCCATCTGCGGGCTCCTCGGCGCCACCGTCGTCCTCGCCCGCCGGCTGCGCTACGAGATGCGGCCGGTGCTGATCACGCTCGGGCTGATGCTCGTGGTGACCTTCGTACCGTTCGGCGGCAGCTGGTCGGTGTCCTGGCAGGCCCACATCGGCGGACTGGTGACCGGTGCGCTGGTCGCGCTGGGCCTGCTCGGCCCGGCCACGGGCAGGAAGCGCACACTCATCCAGTGGGGTACGTGTGCGGCGGTGTTCCTGCTGGCAGCGGCGGTGGTCCTGGTCCGGACGGCCGAACTCACCTGATCACACCGGCGTCAACTCTCCACAGAGTTATCCACAGATCTTCTGTCTTTTCCTCAGGTGTGGATGACGCTGTGGATAACTCATGGGGAGAGCTTGCGTTCCGGCGCCGGATGAGCCTTGTACCGGCGCCGGACGCGTACTACTTCCACTGCGTGGAGACGCCGAACCCCGCTGCGATGAAGCCGAAACCGACCACGATGTTCCAGTTGCCCAGGGCCTCGACGGGCAGCTGGGTATCGGTCACGTAGAAGACGACGATCCACGCGAGACCGATGAGGAAGAACGCCAGCATGACCGGCGCGACCCAGCTGCGGTTCGTCAGCCTGATCGTCTGGGCCTGCTTCCCCGCCGGCGGCGGTGTGTAGTCGTCCTTCTTGCGGATACGTGACTTCGGCACGAGGGGCTCTCCTGTCGATGCGCTGGGGGACCTTGCCTGCCCCGGGCGTCCGTTAGCGTAGTGGACCTGTGGCGTTGAAGGAGAAGGGTACGTTGAGCAATTCCGACGACTCCTCCGCGGGTCCCCGTCTGCTGGCCAGACCGGTCCGGCTGCTGACGGCCGCCGTTTTCGCCCTGGCCGGCCTCATTTTCGTCACCAGCTTCAACACGTCCAAGGGTACGAACATCCGCACGGACGCGTCTCTGCTGAAGCTGTCCGACCTCATCCACGAGCGCAGCGCCGACAACGCCGAACTGGAGAAGAGCGCCGCGACCCTGCGCCGCCAGGTCGACGCCCTCGCCGACCGCGACGACGGCAGCACCAAGGCCGAGGACGCCAAGCTGGCCGCCCTGCGCACAGCCTCGGGCACCGAGGAGCTGTCCGGCAAGGGCCTGACGGTCACGCTCAACGACGCGCCCCCGAACGCCACGGCCCGCGTCCCCGGCGTGCCCGAACCGCAGCCGAACGACCTCGTGATCCACCAGCAGGACCTCCAGGCCGTGGTGAACGCCCTCTGGCTGGGTGGCGCCGAGGGCATCGAGGTCATGGGACAGCGGCTGATCTCCACCAGCGCGGTGCGCTGCGTCGGCAACACGCTCATCCTCCAGGGCCGCGTCTACTCGCCCCCCTACAAGGTGTCGGCGGTCGGCGACCCGGGCGCGTTGCGCAAGGCCCTCGCGGACTCCCCGGCGCTGCAGAACTACCAGCTGTACGTCAACGCCTACGGGCTGGGCTGGAAAGTGGACGAGGAGAAGAAGCTGACACTGCCGGGCTACTCCGGCACAGTGGACCTCCACTATGCGAAGCCGCTGGAATCCGCCTCGCCCTGACGTCGTACTGCGCCTGGTGGTACGGACGTTCAGCGAGGTGTGCCTGACGGTCGGCACGATCATCGTGCTCTTCGTCGCCTACGTGCTCATGTGGACCGGGGTGAAGGCCGACCGGGCCATGGACGGCGAACGGGACCGACTGCGCGCCGGCTGGGCCGCCGGGGCCCCGCCCGCGGCCTCCGCCGCCCCGGAGCGGACCGGCGAGCCCCCTGCTGCCCCTGCGGTGCCCGGGGCCCCCGGGGCCGCACAGGAGGACGACCGGCCCGCCCCCTACCCGCCGGGCCGGGCCTTCGCCGAGATGACCATCCCGCGGTTCGGCGCCGGCTGGACCAAGCCCGTCCTGGAGGGCACGGATCCCGAACTGCTGAAGAAGGGCCTCGGCCACTACGCCGGCTCGGCCCGGCCCGGCGGAACCGGGAACTTCGCGGTCGCCGGCCACCGGCGGACGTACGGCGACCCCTTCAAGGACATCCCGATGCTGCGGCCGGGAGACACCGTGGAGGTCCGGGACGCCACCCACCGGTACACGTACACGGTCCGTGCGCCGGCCCTGCGCGTCCTGCCCACCGAGACGGGCGTCGTCGACGCCGTGCCGGAGAAGTCCCCCTTCACCGCTCCGGGCAAGTACCTGACGCTGACCACCTGCGAGCCGGAATGGGGCCACAGCCACCGTCTCGTCATCTGGGCGGAACTCACGGGTACGCGGTCCGCGGAGCCCGCCCGGGCGGAGGGATCGCCCAGGTGACCCACCCCGCGGGGCCGCTGCCCTTTAGGCTGTTGCGGTACCGCCCCCGCGGTGCGTGGAGCGAAAGGGACGCGGACGGAATGTACGGCTGGATCTGGCGGCACCTGCCGGGCAACGCGTGGTTGCGCGCGCTGATCTCACTCGTACTGGTCCTGGCGGTGGTGTACGTGCTGTTCCAGTACGTCTTCCCGTGGGCCGAGCCGCTCCTTCCGTTCAACGATGTGACGGTGGACGAGGGATCGGGAGCCACTCCGTGAGCGCGCGCATTCTGGTTGTCGACAACTACGACAGCTTTGTCTTCAATCTGGTCCAGTACCTCTACCAGCTCGGCGCCGAGTGCGAGGTGCTGCGCAACGACGAGGTCGAACTCTCCCACGCCCAGGACGGCTTCGACGGCGTCCTCCTCTCCCCCGGACCGGGCACCCCCGAGGAGGCGGGCGTCTGCGTCGACATGGTCCGCCACTGCGCCGACACCGGCGTCCCGGTGTTCGGCGTCTGCCTCGGCATGCAGTCGATGGCGGTGGCCTACGGCGGAGTGGTGGGCCGGGCCCCCGAGCTGCTGCACGGCAAGACCTCGCCCGTGGTGCACGAGGGGCTGGGCGTCTTCGCCGGGCTGCCCTCGCCGTTCACCGCCACCCGCTACCACTCGCTCGCGGCCGAGCCCCTCACCCTGCCCGACGCGCTGGAGGTCACGGCGCGCACCGAGGACGGGATCATCATGGGCCTGCGGCACCGGGAGCACGACGTCGAGGGCGTGCAGTTCCACCCCGAGTCGGTACTCACCGAGTGGGGGCACCGGATGCTCGCCAACTGGCTGGTCCGTTGCGGGGACGCGGGAGCCGTGGAGCGCTCGGTGGGGCTGGCCCCGGTGGTGGGCAAGGCCGTCGCGTGACGACGGTCGCGCCGTCCGCGCCCACCGAGGGCCGGGCCGCGCGGCGCAGGGCCGCCCAGGAGGCCGCGAAGCGCTCGCACGCACGGGCTCGCCGGCGGGGCGGGCGGGGCCGCAGACGCGCCCGCCCGCGCTCCGGGGGCCCGGTCGTGGTGCTGAGCCGGGCGATCGGTGAGCTGTTCATCACCGTCGGCCTGGTGATGCTGCTGTTCGTCACCTACCAGCTCTGGTACACGAACCTGCTGGCGCAGCGGACCGCGGACGGGGCCGCCGGCTCCCTGCGGCAGACGTGGGAGCGCGCCCCGGACCCGGCGAAGGCCGGCCAGGGGGCGGCGCCCCCGGTGGGCGCCTTCGAGCCGGGGCAGGGGTTCGCGATCCTCCACATCCCGAAGCTCGACCTGAAGGTGCCGGTCGCGGAGGGCATCAGCAAGCCGAAGGTGCTGGACCGGGGCATGGTCGGGCACTACGGCGAGGGTGCGCTGAAGACGGCGATGCCGTCCGACCCGCAGGGGAACTTCGCGGTGGCCGGACACCGGAACACGCACGGCGAACCCTTCCGCTTCATCAACAGGCTGGCGCCCGGGGATCCGATCGTCGTGGAGACGCGGGACGCGTTCTACACGTACGAGATGACCTCGATCCTGCCGCAGACCCCGCCGACGAACGTCTCCGTGATCAAGCCCGTGCCCGACGGCTCCGGTTTCACCGGCCCGGGGCGGTACATCACCCTCACGACCTGCACTCCCGAGTTCACGAGCACCTACCGGATGATCGTATGGGGCAGGATGACCGAAGAACGCCCCCGCAGCCAGGGCGCACCGCCCGCGCTGAACAGCCCGTAAGGACGAATCCGCAGTGTCTCGTGCCCGCCGCCGCTCCGCACCGCCGCCCCGAAACCGCGGCGTGATCGCCGGGTTCCTGAGCCTGCTGGGGGAGCTCCTGATCACGACGGGCCTGGTCCTGGCCCTGTTCGTGGCGTACTCGCTGTGGTGGACGAACGTCCTCGCGGACCGCGAGGCCTCGGCGCGCGGCGACGAGATCCGCCAGCTGTGGCAGGAGAGCCCGGCGCCCCCGGCCGGCAAGCCCGGCGCGCCCGCCGAACCCGGCGCACTCGACACCGGGGACGGCATCGGATTCCTGCACGTACCGGCGATGAAGAACGGTGAGGTGCTGGTCAAGCCGGGTACCGCGCCGGACATCCTGGACGACGGGGTCGCCGGCTACTACACCGAGCCCGTGAAGTCCGCCCTGCCCTGGGACGAGAAGGGCAACTTCTCGCTGGCGGCCCACCGCGACGGGCACGGGGCGAAGTTCCACAACATCGACAAGGTGAGGAACGGCGACGCGATCGTCTTCGAGACCCGTGACACCTGGTACGTGTACAAGGTGTTCGCCGAGCTGCGGCAGACCTCGAAGTACAACGTGGACGTCATCAGCCCGGTCCCCAAGGAGTCGGGCAGGACGGCCCCGGGGCGCTTCATCACGCTGACCACGTGCACGCCCGTCTACACCTCGAAGTACCGCTACATCGTGTGGGGCGAGCTCGTGCGCACCGAGAAGGTGGACGACAAGCGGACGCTGCCGGCGGAGCTGCGCTGAGCCCCGCACCAGGACGGTGTTTCACGTGAAACAGGCCCGGCCCCTCTCCGCGGAGAGGGGCCGGGCCTTCGTTCGTGCGGGGTGACGCGGGCGGTCAGCGGCCGCCCAGGCCTCCGATGAAGCCACCGCCACCGTTGCCGTTGCCGCCGCCCTGCTGGCCGCCCTGGCCGCTGCCGGGCGAGGTGTGGACGTTGACGACGGTGCCCGCCGGCTGCGGGGTGCCCGCCGTGGGGTCGGACTGAAGGACGGTGGCGTTGTCGTCCGCCGGGCCGGACAGGACCGAGCCGAAGACCAGGCCGGCCCGCTTGAGGTCGTCCTTGGCCTGGGCCACGGTCCGGCCGAAGAGCAGCGGCACCGGGGTCGGCGCCGCGGCCGCCTTGGCGATGCTGACGTTGACCGGGGTGTCCTTGGCGAGCTGCTCGCCCGGCGGGTACTGCTGCTGGACGATCGTCTTGGGCGCCGCCCCGGGCTGCTCGACCTCGGTGGTGCTGCCGAGCTTGAGCTTGGCGGCCGTGAGCGCCTTGATCGCTTCTTCCTTGGTCTTCCCCGTCAGGTCGGGGACGGTGCCCTTGGAGATCTCCTTGGAGACGATCAGCTTGATGACCGAGCCCTTCTCGGCCTCGGTCCCGCTCTTGGGGTTCTGGTCCAGGACGATGCCCGGGCTGGAGTCGGACTCCCGGAGTTCCTTCTCGACCTGGAAGTTCTTGGCCTTCAGCGTGGACTCGGCGAGCTCGTACTTCATGCGCAGCACGTCGATCACCGGGACCTTGGGGGCGCCCGAGGAGACCTTCACCTTGACCTCGGTGCCCTTGTCGACCTTCAGGTCGGGCGCCGGCACCTGGGAGCAGATGTTGCCCTTCGGCTGGTTGTCGCAGGGCTCCTCGCCCGCCTTGACCACCGTGAGCCCCGCGTTCGGGGCCCGGCTCTGCGCCGCTTCGAAGGTCTCGCCGATGAACTTGGGCACGGTGGACCGGTTGTCGGCCGTCTTGTTGAAGAGGGCCTGGCCGATCAGGATCGCGCCGACCAGGACCAGGACCCCGGCGAGGACGAGCAGGATCGTGGAGGCCCGGCTCTTCTTCTGGCGGCGGCCGTGGCCGCCCTGGTCGTACCCGCCGCCGTGTCCCTGGTCCCCGTAACCGTTGTCGCCCGGGGGCATCGGCGGGAGCATCGAGGTCTGGCCGGAGTCGGGCGAGCGCAGTGCGGTGGTGGGCTGGTCGTAGCCCTGGTGTCCGTAGCCGCCCTGGTCGGGGTAGCCGTAACCGGCCGCGCCCATGGAGGCGGTGGCGGCGACGGGCTGGCCTTCGAGGCAGGCCTCGATGTCGGCCCGCATCTCGTCGGCGGACTGGTAGCGGTAGTCGGGGTCCTTGACCAGAGCCTTGAGGACGATGGCGTCCATCGTGGGCGTGATCTCGGGGTCGAAGTTCGACGGGGGCTGGGGCTCCTCGCGGACGTGCTGGTAGGCCACGGCCACCGGGGAGTCCCCGACGAACGGCGGCCGCACGCACAGCAGCTCGTACAGCAGGCAGCCCGCGGAGTAGAGGTCGGAGCGCGCGTCGACCTGCTCGCCCTTGGCCTGCTCCGGGGAGAGGTACTGGGCGGTGCCGATCACGGCGGCCGTCTGCGTCATCGTCATGCCGGAGTCGCCCATGGCGCGGGCGATGCCGAAGTCCATGACCTTGACCTGTCCGGTCCGGGTCAGCATCACGTTGGCGGGCTTGATGTCGCGGTGCACGATGCCGGCGCGGTGCGAGTACTCCAGGGCCTGGAGGATGCCGATGCACATCTCCAGGGTGCGCTCCGGCAGCAGCTTGCGGCCGGAGTGCAGCAGCTCGCGCAGGGTCGAGCCGTCGACGTACTCCATCACGATGTACGGGATGGAGATGTTGTCGACGTAGTCCTCGCCGGTGTCGTAGACGGCGACGATCGCCGGGTGGTTGAGCGACGCGGCCGACTGGGCCTCGCGGCGGAACCGGGCCTGGAAGGACGGGTCGCGGGCGAGGTCGGCGCGCAGGGTCTTGACGGCGACGGTACGGCCGAGCCGGGTGTCGTGACCGAGGTAGACCTCGGCCATGCCACCACGGCCGAGCACGTGGCTCAGCTCGTACCGGCCGCCGAGGCGACGCGGCTCTTCCATAACGTTTGCAGCCCTCTCCGTCAGTCCCGACCGCACCCGTGTGTGGTCCGGCGGTGTGCTGTTCGCGGCAAGGCTACCGGCCGATCGTCGGTGATCCGTTCGTGACCACAGGCTGATATCGGACCGGTACCGAGCGCTCGGACCATGCCACCGGTTGTCATCGCTTGTTCTTCAGTACGGCTTCCATGACGGCCTTGGCGACGGGTGCCGCCTGACCGCCGCCGCTGATGTCCTCGCGGTCGGCGCCGCTGTCCTCGATGACCACGGCGACCGCGACCGGCGAGGTGCCGTCGGGGTTCTCCGCGTAGGAGATGAACCAGGCGTAGGGACGCTTGGCGTTCTTCTCGCCGTGCTGGGCGGTACCGGTCTTGCCGCCGACGACGACGTCCTTGATCTTGGCGTTGGAGCCGGTGCCCTTGTCGACGACGTTGACCATCATCT
Organism: Streptomyces sp. NPDC057939; assembly: GCF_042887545.1. NCBI lineage: Bacteria > Bacillati > Actinomycetota > Actinomycetes > Kitasatosporales > Streptomycetaceae > Streptomyces > Streptomyces sp. NPDC057939. The sequence continues at coordinate 291,909 of NZ_JBHVPG010000001.1, read as the reverse complement.
GCTGGAGCTTCTGCGCGTTGGCGGCGGAGAGGGGCCGGCTCATCTCCTGCGGCGAGTGCTTCTCGATCACGTCGAGGTTGGGCGCGGTCAGCTGGTCGACCATGTACGGCTTCATCAGCTTGCCGTCGTTGGCGATGGCGGCGGAGACCATGGCCATCTGCAGGGGCGTGGCGGCGGTGTTGAACTGGCCGATGGAGCTCTGGGCGTTGCCGTCCCGGCCCATGGTCTTGTCGTAGACGCTGGCGAAGGCGCGGACCGGGGTGTCGATGGTGTCGTTGAAGCCGAACTTCTCGGCGGTCTGCACCATCTTGTCGCGGGTGACCTTGTCGCCCAGGTTCGCGAAGACCGAGTTGCAGGACACCTCCAACGCGAAGTTGAGGCTGGCCTTCTCGCACCCCTTGGCGTGGTTGACCATCGGCGTGCGGGTGCCGGGCAGGATGTACGGCTCGGGGGTGTCCGTCGGCGCGTTGACGTCGGTGACGACGTTGTTCTCCAGCGCGGCGGCGGCGGTGACCACCTTGAAGGTGGAACCCGGCGGGTAGGTCTCGCGCAGGGCGCGGTTGACCAGGTTCTTGTCCGGGCTGGCGTTCAGATCGTTCCAGGCCTTGCCGTCCGCCTCGGAGAACCCGGCGAAGCTGGACGGGTCGTAGGACGGGGTGCTCGCCAGGGCCAGGATGGCGCCGGTGCGCGGGTCGATGGCGGCGACGGCGCCCTTGCGGTTGCCGAGCCCGTTGAAGGCGGCCTTCTGCGCGGCGGTGTTCAGTGTGGTGACGACGTTGCCGCCCTGCTTCTTCTCACCGGTGAACATGCCGATGGTGCGGTCGAAGAACAGCCGGTCGTCGTTGCCGGTGAGGATGCCGTCCTCGATGTTCTCCAGCTGGGTGGAGCCGAACACCTGCGAGGCGTAGCCGGTGACGGGCGCCCACAGGGGGCCGTCGGTGTAGGTCCGCTTGAACTTGAAGTCACTGCCGTCGGTCTCGGCGGAGCCGGTGATGGGCTCCCCGCCCTGGACGACGATGTTGCCGCGCTCGGTCGCGTACTGGGCGATCAGGACCCGACGGTTCTCCTTGCGGGTACTGAGGTCCTCGGCCTGGACGTACTGCAGCCAGTTGGTCCGGATCAGCAGCGCGAGGACGAGCAGCCCGCAGAACAGCGAGATGCGGCGCAGGGGCTTGTTCATGACGGGCGGACCACCTGGGTCATCTCGGAGTCGGGGGACGGGGCGGGGGCCGGGGCGGGGCGGCGTGCGGTGTCGCTGATCCGGATGAGGATGGCGATGAGTACCCAGTTCGCGAGGACGGAGGAACCGCCGGAAGCGAGGAAGGGCATGGTCATGCCGGTGAGGGGGATGAGGCCCATGACTCCGCCGGCGACGACGAAGATCTGCAGGGCGAAGGCGCCGGACAGCCCGATGGCGAAGAGCTTGCCGAAGGGGTCGCGGGCGGCGAGGGCGGTGCGGACGCCGCGCTCGATGATCAGGCCGTAGAGCAGGAGGAAGGCCATGACGCCGGTGAGGCCGAGTTCCTCGCCGACGGTGGAGAAGATGAAGTCGGAGTTCGCGGCGAAGCCGATGAGGTCGGAGTTGCCCTGTCCCCAGCCGGTGCCGAGGACGCCGCCGGAACCGAAGCTCATGATCGACTGTCCGACCTGCTCACAGGCCCCGGACTTGGCGTAGCACTCGAAGGGGTCGAGCCACGCGTTCACGCGGGCCTGGACGTGGCTGGCGAAGGAGGCGACGACCACGGCGCCGCCGACCGACATGAGCAGGCCGATGACGATCCAGCTGGTCCGCTCGGTGGCCACGTACAGCATGATCACGAACATGCCGAAGAACAGCAGCGAGGTGCCGAGGTCGTTCTCGAAGACGAGGACGAGCAGGCTCATCGCCCAGATCATCAGGATCGGGCCGAGGTCGCGCCCGCGCGGCAGGTAGAGGCCCATGAAGCGACGGCTGGCCAGGGCCAGGGCGTCGCGTTTGACCATGAGGTAGCCCGCGAAGAACACCGCGATGACGATCTTCGCGAACTCGCCGGGCTGGATGGAGAAGCCGCCGACGCTGATCCAGATCTTGGCGCCGAAGACGTCCGCGCCCAGACCGGGGATGACCGGCAGGATCAGCAGGACCAGGGCGCTCGCCATGGAGATGTACGTGAACCGCTGGAGCACCCGGTGGTCCTTGAGGACCAGCAGCACCACGGCGAACAGGGCGATGGCCAACGCCGTGTACATCATCTGCCGCGGCGCGGACTCCGAGAAGGCACCGAAGTTGCGCTTGGCGAGCTTCTGCAGCCGTTCGGACTGGTCGAGCCGCCAGATGAGGACGAGGCCCAGACCGTTGAGCAGGGTGGCGATCGGCAGCAGCAGCGGATCGGCGTACTTCGCGTAGCGGCGCACGATGAAGTGGGCGATGCCGGCGAGCACACCGAGGCCGAGCCCGTACAGCAGCATGCCCGGAGGGAGCTTGCCGTGGACCGCCAGGCCGACGTTGGCGTACGCGAAGATCGGGATGACCACGGCGAAGACGAGCAGCAGGAGCTCGGTGTTCCGCCGGCTCGGCGCCTCGATGGCGCCGATGGTGGTCGTGTTGGTGACAACGCTCATGGTGTGGCAGGCCCCCTGTGCCCGCGTATCTCTACTGCTTTTCGCACAGACCGGCCATCGTCTGCTCCGCGGGAGTCAGAACGGGGCCGGGCGTCTGGTTGTTCTGCGCCTCGGCGGCGCGGCGGGCCTCGTCCTTCTTGCAGGCGGCGACCTGGGTGCCGAGCTCGTCGACCTTCTTGCGGGCGCCGTCGAGACTGCCTTCGGTGATGGTGGCCTCGACCTGCTTGCGCTTGAAGGACGGCAGGTACTTCAGTTCGATGTCGGGGTGATCCGTCTCCACCTTCGAGAGGTGGATCCAGGCCAGGTTCTGGCTGATGCCGCGGTACAGCGCGACGTGCTCACCCTTGACGCCGATGTAGTACTGGGTCTGTGTCCAGCGGTGCGCCGCGTACAGCCCGCCACCGACGACACCGGCCACGATCAGCAGGATCAGGGTCCGGGTGGTCCACTTGCGCCCTTTGCTGCGGCGCCTGCGGGGGCGGTCGTAGGTGTCCTCGTACTGTGCGTCGGCTTCGTAGGCGTCGGGTTCGCCGAAGCTTCCGTAGCCGCCGCCGCCCGGGTTCTGGTCGGGGTATCCGTAGCCCGGGGCCTCACCGCTGCCGGGAGGGCCGAAGGAACCGGCGGGCGGACCGGCCTGACGGCCGAGGCCCGAGGCGCGGCCGGCCGGCGTCTGCATGGCGTTGCCGCCGTCGAAGAGCTGGTGCTGGTTCTCGGCGACCGCGCCGACGACGATCGGGGTGTCGTTCAGCTGGGCGGCGAGGGTGTCGCCGCTGTCGGTGTCGAGGACGTCGGCGACGATGCAGGTGATGTTGTCCGGACCGCCGCCGCGCAGGGCGAGCTGGATCAGGGACTGCACCGTCTCGTTGGGGCCGTGGTAGTCGGCGAGGGTCTCCTCCATGGTCTGGTGGGAGACGACGCCGGACAGTCCGTCGGAGCAGATGAGGTAGCGGTCACCGGCCCGGACCTCGCGGATCGAGAGGTCGGGCTCCACGATGTCGCCGCTGCCGAGCGCCCGCATGAGGAGCGAACGCTGCGGGTGGGTGGTGGCTTCCTCCTCGGTGATGCGCCCCTCGTCGACGAGGCGCTGCACCCAGGTGTGGTCCTGGGTGATCTGGGTGAGGACGCCGTCGCGGAGCAGGTAGGCGCGCGAGTCGCCGACGTGGACGAGCCCGAGGCGCTGACCGGTCCACAGGAGGGCGGTGAGCGTGGTGCCCATGCCCTCCAGCTGCGGGTCCTCCTCGACCATCACGCGCAGCTGGTCGTTGGCCCGCTGCACGGCCACGCTGAGCGCGGTGAGGATGTCGGAGCCCGGGACGTCGTCGTCGAGCTGGACGAGGGTCGAGATCACCTCGGAGCTGGCGACCTCGCCGGCGGCCTGGCCGCCCATGCCGTCGGCGATCGCGAGGAGCCGGGGACCGGCGTAGCCGGAGTCCTCGTTGCCCTCTCGGATCATGCCCTTGTGCGATCCGGCGGCGAAACGCAGGGACAGACTCATACGCACCTGCCCTGTCGACGCTGCCTCCGGGTACAACCGGTCTCGAGCCACACTGCCCACCCTCCGGTCGGGAGCGCGCTCGGGTCCGTGTCCCCGGTGGGACGGACCGCCGCGGCTCGCTCGCTCCGCTCGCTCATTCTCGTACTACTTCCGCAGCTCGATGACGGTCTTGCCGATGCGGATCGGGGCGCCCGGCGGAATGGGCGTCGGGGTGGTCAATCGGGTCCGGTCGAGATACGTGCCGTTGGTGGACCCGAGATCCTCGACGATCCACTGGCCGTCACGGTCGGGGTAGATCCTGGCATGCCTGCTGGAGGCGTAGTCGTCGTCCAGCACGATCGTGGAGTCGTGGGCCCGGCCCAGCGTGATCGTCTGGCCGGCGAGGGCCACCGTGGTGCCCGTGAGGGTGCCTTCGGAGACGACGAGTTTGGTCGGCGCACCCCGGCGCTGGCGCTGCTGGGGTGGCGCGGACTGCCGCCCGGTCTGCTGCGGCGCACTGGTGGCGCCGCCGCGGCGCGAGCCGCGTTGCGTCACTCTCGTGCCGAACAGGTCGCTGCGGATGACCTGAACGGCCACGATGACGAACAGCCACAGAACGGCCAGGAAACCCAACCGCATGACCGTCAGGGTCAGCTCTGACATTGCCCCCGCTTCACCCTTCGGCTTGCCGGTAAATGATGGTGGTGCTGCCCACGACGATCCGCGAGCCGTCGCGGAGCGTAGCGCGGGTGGTGTGTTGTCCGTCCACCACGATGCCGTTGGTGGACCCGAGATCCTGGATCGTCGGGGGTGTTCCGGTCCGGATCTCACAGTGCCGGCGCGATACGCCGGGGTCGTCGATCCGCACATCGGCCTCGGTGCTTCGGCCGAGTACGAGCGTGGAGCGCGAGATCTGGTGGCGTGTGCCATTGATCTCGATCCAGCGGCGCGTGGTGCCGGGGGCGCCGGTGGGAGCCGGTCCTCCCGGTCCCGGCCGGTTGCCGGGTCCGCCCGGAGGCGGTCCGGCGGGCATGGGCGGGGCGGCGACCGGAGGGTAGCCGTAGCCGCCCTGCCGGTCCTGCTGTCCGGCCTGAGGCCCGTCCTGGGAGGTACTGGAAGCCAGCGTACGACTGCGAACCCGGTACAGACCGGTGTCGAGGTCGTCGGCCTTCTCCAGGTGGACCTTGATGGGGCCCATGAAGCTGTACCGCTGCTGCTTGGCGTAGTCGCGGACGAGGCCCGCGAGCTCGTCGCCGAGCTGCCCGGAGTAGGGGCTCAGGCGCTCGTAGTCGCCGGCGCTGAGCTCCACGATGAAGTCGTTCGGGACGACGGTCCGCTCGCGGTTCCAGATGGTCGCGTTGTTGTCGCACTCCCGCTGGAGGGCTCCGGCGATCTCGACCGGCTGGACCTCGGACTTGAACACCTTGGCGAAGGTGCCGTTCACCAGACCTTCGAGTCGCTGCTCGAACCGCTTCAGAACTCCCATGGGGCACCTCCTCCGTCGTTGTCGCCCTGTACTGCTTACTGATCGTATCCACGCGTGGCGGATTCGGCTGGTTCCCCTTCGGTCCCGTGCGCAGGAGTGTTGGTCCTCACAAGCGATCGTAGGGGTGCTCAGGTGACAGTGTCCCGCACCCGGAGTGGACTGCGGGAGGGGCCGTCCGGTCCGCCCTCGGGGGTGCCGGGAAAGCGATGTGAATCCACCCCGTTCGACGTGCTAATCTTTCGACGTCGCCAGGGGAACGGCCCGAAAGGGAAGAACCGCTGGGGTGCTGCTCGGGCGAGTGGCGGAACGGCAGACGCGCTGGCTTCAGGTGCCAGTGTCCTTCGGGACGTGGGGGTTCAAATCCCCCCTCGCCCACATTGAGGAAGCCTCGATCCGGAATCCGGATCGGGGCTTCCTGCATTATCGGCCACAGGTCCCTCCCCTTGGTGGAGGGCGCGGCGCAGCCGTGCCGGCGGGTTCGCGCGGCGGACCCGATCCCCCCGAACTCCTTTTGCGGGCCGCCGGTCCCACCACCTTCCGACTTTCGTCGCGCGGGACGCGACGAAAGGAGGCAGCAGCGGGGGTCGCGGGGTGTCTAGGGTCGCTGGCGTGGATACGAGGGCGAGAGCGCGGGCGGGCTGGGACTGGCTGCAGGGGCCGGAGCCCTGGTCCCGGAGCACGTTGGCGGGAGACCTGACGCTCGCCGCCGCGATAGCGCTGCTCGGCGTGGGGGTCGACGAACTCAGCCGGAGCTCCGTGCTGAAGACGGTCGCGGCCGCCGTGCTCGTGGTCGCCCTGACCCTGCTGCGACGGCGCCTGCCCGCGACGACCCTGATCGTGGGCGCCGCGGCCAGTGGGCTGCTGCCCGGTGTGTTCCTCGTGACGATCGTGTTGGGCTGGTCCGCGGGCCGGCGGATCGTCGGCGTCGGCCGGGCGTTGGGCGTCTTCGTCGTCGCCTTCGTCGCGGAAGTGGGCATCAGCCTCATCGACCAGTGGTCGCAGCTGCGTCCCCTGCTGGTGATCGTGTTCTCCACGCTGATGTTCCTGGCCTCGACGGTCATGCCGGGTCTGGCCAGCCGCTACTGGCACCAGCGCCGGACCCTGCTGAGCGCCCTCCAGGAACGCAACGCCCAGCTCGTGCGCGAGCGGACGATGGTGGCCGGGCAGGCCCGGCTGCGGGAGCGGCAGCGGATCGCCCAGGACATGCACGACAGCCTGGGCCACCAGCTCGCCCTGATCTCGGTGCACACCGGTGCCCTGGAGGTCGACCCCGAGATCACCGACCGGCAGCGCGAGGCCGTGGGGGTGCTGCGGCAGGCCTCGGTGGCGGCGATGCACGAACTGCGCGAGGTCGTCGGCATCCTGCGGGACGGGGTGGAGGCGCCGCTGCCGGCGGAGGAGGCGCAGCCCGCCGCACGCGGGGTCGCCGGGATCGGCGGGATCGTGGAGGCGGCGCGGGCCGCCGGGACCGATGTGCGCCTTTCGATGACGGGGCACCCCCGCCCGCTTGCGGCTGCCTGCGATCACGCCGCGTACCGGATCGTGCAGGAGGGGCTGACCAACGCCTACAAGCACGCTCCGGGCGCCGCGATCACCGTGGAACTGCGGTACGAGGACGACTCCCTGGTGGTGGAGATCGCCAACGGGCCGGCTGCCGGCCCCGGTGTCGGCGAGGTGGTGTCCGGCGGTCAGGGGCTCACGGGGCTTCGGGAGCGGGCCCGGCTGGTCGGCGGCATGGTGCACGCGGCCGCCGCCGAGGGCGGGGGTTTCCGGGTGGCCGGGGTGCTCCCGTACGGCGCGGAGCCGGCCGGGGTCGTCGATGACGTCGCCGACGACTTCGGGCAGCGGTCCCAGGCCCTGGCGACGGCGGCCAAGGGCGCACCGCCCCTCGACTGGGCGGCGGTGGACCGGGAACTGGCGACGCCGCTGCGCAGCCGGCCCGCGGGCTGGGCCCTGGGCTGCGGGATCGCCGTCGCGGCGCTCGTGTTGCTGGTGATCGTCATGGGGGCCGGGGTGGCGTTGTTGGTGAGCTCCGCGAACAAGGCGATGATCAGCGGCGAAGAGTACGACGCGGTGCGCATCGGCGAGACGGAGAAGGCCGTCCGTGACCGGCTGCCCTCCGGGGACAGCATCATGACGTCGGGCCTCGACCGGAAGGGGCCGCCCAGGCCCGAGGGGTCGGACTGCCTGGCGCTCCTGTCGGAGGACGACTCGGACGACCTGTCCACCGACGACGTGTTCCGGTTCTGCTTCAAGGACGGCAAGCTCGTCGAGAAGCAGGCGTACGAGGTCAAGCAGTAGGAGCGCGGGTGACAGCCAAGGTGATCAGAGTGGTGATCGCTGACGACGAACCACTGATCCGGGCGGGCATCAGGATGATCCTGACCTCGGCGCCGGACATCGAGGTCGTCGCGGAGGGTGCCAACGGGCGGGAGGCGGTGGAGCTCGCCCGTTCCCACGCGCCCGACGTGGTGCTCCTCGACATCCAGATGCCGGTCATGGACGGACTGACCGCGCTGGGCGAGTTGGGGCGGGCCGCACCGGACGTGCGGGCCCTGATCCTGACCACGTTCGGGGAGAAGGAGAACGTGCTGCGGGCCCTCGGCGAGGGCGGCGCGGGGTTCCTGCTGAAGGACTCGGCTCCGGGCGAGCTCATCGGCGCGGTCCGGGCCGCCGCGGCCGGGGACGCCTACCTGTCCCCCTCGGCGACCCGACACGTGGTCGACCAGCTGGCGACCGGCCGGACCGCCGGCCGGGGCGAGGCGGCCCGCCGGCGCGTGGCGGAGCTGAGCGAACGCGAACGCGGGGTGCTGGCCCTGCTCGGGGAGGGCCTGTCCAACGCGGACGCGGGCCGGCGGCTGCACATGAGCGAGGCCACCGTGAAGACCTACGTCAGCCGGATCCTCGCGAAGTTGGGCTGTGACAACCGGGTGCAGGCGGCCCTGCTGGCCAGGGACGCCGGCCTCTAGATACGGTCGGGCCGAAAACGGCCGGGCCGACGTGGAGTCGGCCGGATCGGCCGACACGGAGCGACAGGTGCGGGGGCGGCGCGAATGGTGACGGTACCGGAGCAGAACGCGGTGGGCGCGAGAGTCGACGCGGGCGCGGTCGCGACCGCGATCACGGCGGCGGGCCCCGGGGGCGGTCGGATACCGCAGGTCGAGGGCTTCGCGCCCCGGTCGGTGGCCGGTTCGCCCAAGGAGGCGGGCAAGGCCCTGCGCGGCCGCGTGCCGCGTTCGGCGCACGCCCGGTTCGAGGCTCCCGCCGGACGGCCCGACGCCGTGCGGGCCGTCGAGGAGTCCAACGAGGGCAGGGTCGCCGAGCTGACCCCGATACGGGTGGGGCGGATGGCCGCCAACCCCTTCGCGTTCCTGCGCGGAGCGGCCGGGCTGATGGCGCACGACCTGTCCGGCGGTCCGGTGACCGGTGTCGCGGCGCAGATCTGCGGTGACGCCCACGCCGCCAACTTCGGTCTGTACGGGGACGCGGGCGGCCGGCTCGTCATCGACCTCAACGACTTCGACGAGACCGTCGTCGGACCGTGGGAGTGGGACGTGAAGCGGCTGGCCACCTCCCTGGTGCTGGCCGGGCGGGTCGCGGGCGCGGACGAGGACACCTGCCGGGCGGCCGCGTTGGACGCGGTGGGCGCGTACCGCAGGACCATGCGGCTGCTGGCGAAGCTTCCGGCGATCGACGCCTGGAACGCCATCGCGGACGAGGAACTCGTCTCGCACACCGATGCCCGCGACCTGCTGGGCACCCTGGAGCGGGTCTCCGCGAAGGCCCGCAACAACACCTCGGCCCGGTTCGCGGCCAGGTCCACCGAGATCGGTGCCGACGGCGGCCGGTGCTTCGTCGACGCGCTGCCGGTGCTGCGCCGCGTCGGTGACGGCGAGGCGGCCGCCGTGGCGGCCTCGCTGGGCCCCTACCTGCAGACCCTGTCGGGCGACCGGCTGCCGCTGTTGGCCCGCTACGCGATCCAGGACGTGGCGTTCCGGGTGGTGGGCACGGGCAGCGTCGGCACGCGTTCGTACGTGGTGCTGCTGCTCGACCACCGGGGGGACCCGCTGGTGCTCCAGGTGAAGGAGGCGCGGCCCTCCGTGCTGCTGCCGTACCTGCCCGGGCTGGGTTTTCACGCGGCGGCGGAGGAGCACGAGGGCCGGCGGGTGGTGGCCGGGCAGAAGCGGATGCAGGTGGTGTCCGACATCATGCTGGGCTGGACCACGGTGGAGGGGCGTCCCTTCCAGGTCCGCCAGTTCCGCAACCGCAAGGGCAGCGTGGATCCGGCGGCGCTGTCCGTCGCGGAGTTCGACGACTACGGGCGGATGACCGGTGCCCTGCTGGCGCGGGCACACGCGCACAGCGCCGATCCGCGGCTGCTGGCCGGATACTGCGGCAAGAACGAGGAGCTGGACGAGGCCATGGCCGCCTTTGCGGTGGCGTACGCCGACCGGACCGAGGCCGACCACGCGGACCTGGTGGCGGCCGTCCGGAGCGGGCGGATCGCGGCGGAGGCCGGGGTCTGACCTCGGGCGTCGCACGGGAGCGGGAGGGTTGTTTCACGTGAAACGCGGGGGATGTTTCACGTGAAACCGGACGGTGTTTCACGTGAAACACCGTCCGGGCGGACGGGCCGTAGGCTGGCCGCGTGAGCGAGCAGACCGAGCACCCCGAGCACCCCGGCCCCGGCGCGTCCGAGGCCTCCGAAACCCCTGCGGCTCCCCCGGGCTCCGCCGACGAGCGTCCCGAGGCGCGGCTGGACCGGGCCGTGCGGGCCGCCGAGCAGGCCCTCATCGAGTTCGAGATCGCGGTCGAGACCTTCCGGGTGGAGGTCGAGAACTTCTCCCGCCTCCACCACCAGAAGCTCGGGCCGATGTACTCGCGGCTCGACGAGCTGGACGCGCTGATCGCGGAAGCGAAGGCCGCGCGCAGCGGGGACCCCGAGGACCTGCGGCGGGCCCGTGAGGCGCGCTCGCTGGTGATGCCCATGCCCGGCGTCGACGAACTGTTCCACGACTGGCTGGACTCCGACGGGATCTCGGACGACGCGTCCGCGATGCTCACGGGTCGGGCCGTGAGGCCCCCGGAGCGGGTGCGCCCCTCCGAGGAGGTCCGTCGGCTCTACCGGGAGCTGGTCCGCAAGGCGCACCCGGACCTCGCTCAGGACGAGGCCGAGCGGGAGCGCCGCGACACGTTCATCGCGCGCGTCAACGCCGCCTACGGGCGCGGTGAGGAGCAGTTGCTGCGCGAGTTGGCCGAGGAATGGGCGGCAGGTCCCGCGCCGGAGGCCGTGCGGCCGAGCGAGAGCGAGGAGCTCTACGCCCGGCTGGAGTGGCTGGCCCGGCGCAAGGAACTGCTGGCGGTGCTGGCCCGGGAGCTGGAGGACAGCGCGATCGGTTCGATGCTGCGGATGGCCCCGGACGACCCGGACCGGCTGTTGGAGGAGATCGCGGAGCAGCTGCTCGCCCAGGTCTCCGAGCGTGAGGCGGAGCTGAAGGCCCTCGCCGGGTAGGTTGGCAGGCCAGATCCGCGAAGAGAGAAGGCGACAGCTATGAACTTCGGACCGCTTCCCTCGGTGGACGCCGCCGCGGTGCCCTCCGAAGGCTTTGTCCTGGACGTCCGCGAGGACGACGAATGGGCGGCCGGGCACGTCGAGGGCGCGCTGCACATTCCGATGAGCGACTTCGTGGCGCGCTTCGGTGAGCTGACCGAGGCCATCGCGGAGGACGGCCGGGTGCACGTGATGTGCCGGGTCGGCGGCCGTTCGGCCCAGGTCACCCAGTACCTGGTGCGTCAGGGGATCGACGCCGTGAACGTGGACGGCGGGATGCAGGCCTGGGAAGGTGCCGGGCGCCCGATGGTGACGGACAACGGGAACCCGGCCTTCGTGCTCTGAGGGGGTCCTTCGGCTCCGGTGCCGGCTCGCGCGGGCGGGCCGGCTCAGGCGAGGGGGTGGGCGGCCAACAGGTCGCCCAGGGCCTCCTCGTGCGCCGCGGCCGGGCCGAGCTGGAGCTCCAACTGCTTGGCCCAGGCGTGGAAGCGGTGCAGCGGGTAGTCGGTGTCGGCGCCGAAGCCGCCGTGCAGGTGCTGTGCGGTCTGTACGACCCGGCGTACGCCCTCGGAGGCCCAGATCTTGGCGACGGCGACGTCTCCGGAGCTGGGCAGCGGGCCGCCCGCCCCGTCGGTCGCGGCGTCGAGCCGCCAGGCGGCCTGCCAGAGGGTGACCTCCATGGCGCGCAGGTCGATGTAGCGGTCGGCGGCCTGCACGGCGACGGCCTGGAAGGTCGCCACGGGGAAGCCGAACTGCTCCCGCTTGCTGGTGTACTGGCTGGTCATGGTGAGGACGCTCTCGCCGAGGCCGAGCGCGAGGGCGCAGGTTCCGGTGGCGAGGAGCTGACGGAGCCGCTCCCAGGCGCCGGGGGCCTCGATGAGGTGGGTCGCGGGCACGCGGACACCGTCGAGGGTGAGCTCCGCGAGCCGCTCCCCGCTGGTGGAGTACTGGTCGGCGAGGGTGAGCCCGCCGGCGGTGCGCGGGAGGAGCGCGAGGACGGCCTCGCCGTCGCCCCGGTGGGCGGGTACGGCGATCCAGTCGGCGCTGTGCGCCCAGGGCACGGAGGTCTGCACCCCGTCCAGGGTCCAGTCGGCGCCGTCGCGCCGGGCGGTGACGGAGAGTTCGGCGGGATCGTGGCCGGTGCGGCCGTGCGCGGCGACGGTCAGGACCACGGCGCCGCGTCCGGCGTCGGGCAGCAGGGCGGAGGCCAGTTCGGCGCTGCCGTGGGCCTGGACCGCCATGGCGGTCGCGCAGTGTTCCAGGAGCGGTACCCGGGCCAGCACCTTCGCGGCCTCGCGCAGCACCAGGCACAGGGCGATGGTGTCGAGGCCGGCGCCGCCGTGTTCCTCGGCGAGGACGAGGCTCAGCAGGTCGGAGCCCGCCAGGCTGCCCCACAGCGGCCGGTCGAACTCGTCGGCGACGGCACCCGGGGTGAGCGCGGGGCTGGGCACGCCGTCGGGGGCGACATCCGCGAACACGGCCTTGGCCGCCTCGACGGCCGCCTGCTGTTCCTCGGTGAAGGTGAAGTCCACTGCCTGTCCTCCCGCGTGCACCGGTTCGGTCCCGTTCGCATATCTGACGGTCCGTCAAGATAAGGCAGGCGGGAGGAAATGCACAGGGGGTGGGACCGGGCCGTCCGGCTCGTCCGGCCGGCCCGGGTTCCGCGGCGCCGCCGTTCGACGGCTCCGCGGGTCAGCGGTCGAAGTCGATCTCCACTTCCTCGCTCACCGCGTGGGACTGGCAGGCCAGCACGAACCCGGCGTCCGTCTCGTCGGCCTCCAGCGCGAAGTTGCGGTCCATCCGCACCTCGCCCGCGACCAGGAACACCCGGCAGGTGCCGCACACGCCGCCCTTGCAGGCGTACGGGGCGTCGGCGCGACCGCGCAGCACGGCGTCCAGCAGGGATTCGCCGTCCTGGACGGGCCAGGTGCCCGACCGGCCGTCGAGCCGGGCGGTGACCCGGCCGTGGGCGGGCGCGGAGATCCGGGCGGGAGCCTGCGGCGCGGTGTCCTCGACGTGGAAGATCTCCTCGTGCACCCGGGTGCGGGCGACGCCGAGCCCGCCCAGGGCCCGCTCGGCGCCCTGCACCAACCCGTACGGTCCGCACAGGAACCAGCCCGTCACCTCGGCGACCGGGAGCAGCGCCGGGAGCAGCGCCGTCAGCCGTTCCTGGTCGAGCCGGCCGGACGGCAGACCGGCCTCCTGCTCCTCGCGGGACAGCACGGTCACCAGCTGGAAGCGGTCGGGGTAGCGGTCCTTGAGGTCGGCGACGTCGTCCAGGAACATCGTCGAGGCGGCCGAACGGTCGCTGCGGACCAGACAGAAGCGGGCGTCGGGGCGGGCCGCCAGCAGGCTCGCGGCGATCGACAGGACCGGGGTGATCCCGCTGCCGCCGACGATGGCCGCGTAGTGCGCGGCGGCCGGGGCGGCGGTGGGCTCCAGTACGAAGCGGCCGGCCGGGACCATCACGTCGAGCACGTCCCCGGCGGTGATCTCCTTGTGCGCGAACGTGGAGAACTCACCGCCCTCCACGAGCCGTACCCCGACCCGCAGCGACGCGGGACCCGGGCCGTCGGCGGTGGGGGCGGGGGAGCAGATCGAGTAGGTGCGGCGGGCGCCGCCCTCGGACCCGGTGCGGCGCAGGGTGAGGTGCTGTCCGGGCGCGTGCCGGTACTCCTCGCGCAGTTCCGGGGGCACGGCGAGGGTGAGCGCCACCGAGTCGTCGGTGAGCCGTTCGACCGCCGCCACCGTCAGCGCGTGGAAGGCGCCGTGGCGCGCGGGGCGCGCGGGGCCCGGGTCCGCCGAGGGCACAGACACGGCCATCTACAGCTCCTTGAAGTGGTCGAACGGTTCGCGGCAGGAGACGCAGCGGCGCAGCGCCTTGCACGCGGTGGAGGAGAACCGGCTGAGCAGTTCGGTGTCGGTGGAACCGCAGTGGGGGCAGCGCACCGACAGGGTCAGCGGAACCGGTCCCCCGGCGGCGTGCGGGCGGGGCGGCGCGATGCCGAACTCGGCCAGCTTGCGGCGGCCCTCGGCACTGATGTCGTCGGTCGACCAGGCCGGGGCGAGGACGGTGACGACCCGCACCTCGGGGATTCCGTGGCCGGTCAGGACCCGCTCGATGTCGGCCGACATGGCCTCGATCGCCGGGCAGCCGGTGTACGTCGGGGTGAGGGTGACCTCGGCGTGGCCGTCCTCGTGCATCCGGACACCGCGCATCACGCCCAGCTCGGCGAGCGTGAGCACCGGCAGTTCGGGGTCGGGGACGGAACCGGCGAGCTCGGCCAGCTCCGCCTCCAGGCGGGTCATGCCCAGCGCCCCGGCGGTCCCGGTCACCAGGACGCTCCCGGGTGGCTGCGGTGCAGGTGCTGCATCTCGGCGAGCAGCCGCCCGAACGACTCGGTGTGCAGTCCCTCGCGGCCCGCGCCGGCGGCCCAGGCACCCGTGCGCGGCCCCTCGGGGAGCGCGAGACCGGCCTGCTCCAGTACGCCGCCCACGGCGGCCAGCCAGCGGTCCTCCAGGACGGCCTGGTCCAGGCCGAGTCCCTCGACGGGCCGGAACATCTCGCCGGTGTACTTCCAGAGCGAGTCGAGCCCGGCCCGCATCCGACGGCGGCTCTCCGGCGTGCCGTCGCCGAGGCGCAGCGTCCACTGCTCGGCGTGGTCGCGGTGGTAGGCGGTCTCCTTGACGGCCTTCGCCGCGAGCGGGGCGAACGGGCCGTCCCCGGAAGCCAGCGCGCCGTACAGCTCGTGCTGGTGGAAGGAGAAGTACAGCTGCCGGGCGATGGTGTGGGCGAAGTCGCCGTTGGGCTGCTCGACCAGCTGGAGGTTGCGGAAGGACCGCTCCTCGCGCAGGAAGGCCAGCTCGTCCTCGTCGCCCGCCATGGACAGCAGGACGCGCGCCTGACCGAGCAGGTCGAGGGCGATGTTGGCCAGGGCCACCTCCTCCTCCAGGACGGGGGCGTGACCGGCCCACTCGCCCAGGCGGTGGGAGAGGATCAGCGCGTCGTCGCCGAGGGCGAGCGCGGCCGCGGCGGTGGAGCCGGTGAGGGTGGTGCCGGTGCTGCTCACAGGTGACGCACCCCCTCGGGGATGTCGTAGAAGGTCGGGTGGCGGTAGGGCTTGTCGGCGGACGGGGCGAAGAACGGGTCCCGCTCGTCCGGCGAGGAGGCGATGATCTCCGTGGAGGGCACGACCCAGATCGAAATGCCCTCGCCGCGCCGCGTGTAGAGGTCGCGGGCGTTGCGCAGGGCCATCTCCGCGTCCGGGGCGTGCAGGCTTCCCGCGTGCGTGTGCGAGAGGCCGCGGCGCGAGCGCACGAACACCTCCCACAGGGGCCAGTTCTGCGTCATGCCTGTACCTCTCGTCCGGTGCTGGTGTGCTTCTCGGCGTAGGCCGCGGCTGCTTCGCGGACCCATGCGCCTTCCTCGTGCGCCGTGCGGCGTTGGCTGATCCGCTGCTCGTTGCACGGGCCGTTGCCCTTGAGCACGTTCCAGAACTCCGACCAGTCGATGGCGCCGAAGTCGTGGTGCCCGCGCTCCTCGTTCCACTTGATGTCGGGGTCGGGCAGGGTCAGGCCAAGGGACTCGGCCTGCGGGACCGCGATGTCCACGAAGCGCTGGCGCAGCTCGTCGTTGGAGTGGCGCTTGATCCGCCAGGCCATCGCCTGGGCGGAGTGGACCGATTCGTCGTCGGGCGGGCCGAACATCATCAGGGAGGGCCACCACCAGCGGTCGACGGCGTCCTGCGCCATCGCGTGCTGTGCCTCGGTGCCCTGCGAGAGGGCGAGGAGCAGCTCGTACCCCTGGCGCTGGTGGAAGGACTCCTCCTTGCAGATGCGGACCATGGCGCGGGCGTACGGGCCGTAGGAGCAGCGGCAGATCGGCACCTGGTTGGTGATCGCCGCGCCGTCCACGAGCCAGCCGATCGCGCCGACGTCCGCCCAGGTCAGGGTGGGGTAGTTGAAGATCGAGGAGTACTTCTGCTTGCCCGAGTGCAGCTTGTCGAGCAGCTCGTCGCGGCTGGTGCCGAGCGTTTCGGCGGCGCTGTAGAGGTAGAGGCCGTGCCCGGCCTCGTCCTGCACCTTGGCCATCAGGATCGCCTTGCGGCGCAGCGAGGGCGCCCGGGTGATCCAGTTGGCCTCGGGCTGCATGCCGATGATCTCGGAGTGGGCGTGCTGGGCCATCTGCCGGACCAGCGAGGCGCGGTACTCGTCGGGCATCCAGTCGCGCGGCTCGACGCGCTCGTCCGCCGCCACCGCGGCGTCGAAGGCCGCGGCGAGCTGTGCGGTGAGGTCCTCCTCGACGACGCCCGTCGCGCCCGCCGCCGCTGCCGTGCCCGGGCCCGATTCCGGGGTCACTGCGACCATCTCGGCTCCCTGTCAGATTCTGCCGTCCGCCCGACCGACCGATCGTTCGGTTCATCCTCTTCAATGGTGAGACGGCGGCCCGTAGGGTGTCAACCTCTGTGGGCAACCCTGTGGACGCCGGATGATCGGGGCGGGATGTTTTCGAACGAGCACGAGCCTGCGGAAGGAGCACTTCCGACGGCCGTTCCGCCACCCCCCGACCCGGCGGACGACGGGCCCGACGGGCCGGCCGCCCCGCCCCGGATCCCAGGGATCGCGGGCCTGCCGGCGGTGTACCGGGTCGTGGCGGCCGTGGGTCTGGCGGCCGTCGGCGTCGCCGCCTGCCTGCACCTGGCGCTCGTGTTCCTGCACGTGGCGCCCTCGAACACGATGAGCAAGCAGCACGCGGACCTGGTCGACGGGTGGGTCTACCCCGAGTTCGAACAGAACTGGAAGCTCTTCGCCCCCAATCCCCTCCAGCAGAACATCTCCGTGCAGGTGCGGGCCGAGGTCCGGACCTCCTCGGGGGAGGTCGTCGCGGGCGACTGGCGCGACCTGTCCGCCGAGGACGGCGCGGCCATCCGGCACAGCCTGCTGCCGAGCCACACCGAGCAGAACGAGCTGCGCCGGGCCTGGGACTTCTTCACCGGCTCCCACGACGAGAACAACCGCCCGAACGGTGACCGCGGCGCACTCTCCGAGGAGTACCTGCGTCGGATCGCCCTGCACCGGCTCACCGGGGGCGGCGGCGACGCGGTTCCGGCCGGCGGGCGGGACGGCGACCGGATCGTGCGCGTCCAGCTGCGCTCGGCGACCACCGCTGTCGCGGCGCCGAGCTGGAGCACCGAGAAGACCGACACCCAGACCTACTACCGGGAGCTGCCGTGGTGGACGGTGTGAAGCGGGCGGGGCCCCGGGCCCGCGCGGCCGCCGCCCTGGCGAAGGTGACCGGGCGGGCGCTGGGCCCGTACCAGAGCGCCGTCGTCCGCATCGGTTTCGCCGGGACCTGGCTGTTCTTCCTGCTGCGGGAGCTCCCGAACCGGCACGAGCTGTACGGGCCCGACAGCCCCTGGAGCTGGCAGCTGGCCGAGCGGCTGATCGCCTCGAACCGGGCGTTCACGGTCCTGATGTGGTCGGACTCCACGCTCTGGTTCGAGCTCGTCTACGCCGTCTCCGTGCTGGCGAGCCTGCTGCTGGTGCTCGGCTGGCGCACGCGGGCGACGTCCGTGGTCTTCATGGTCGGCGTGCTGTCCCTGCAGAACCGCAGCGTCTTCATGGGCGACGGCGGGGACAACGTCATCCACCTGATGGCGATGTACCTGGTCCTCACCCGCTGCGCGCAGGTGTGGTCGCTGGACGCGCGCCGGGTCCGCCTGCGGGGTTCGGCCTCGGCGGGCGCGGCGGGGCCGGTGTTGTGGGGCGTGCTGGGCGCCCTGCTCGCGTACGGCGCGCTGACCGGGCGGTTCAGCACCGGCTGGCTGGTGGCCTTCGCCGCGTTGTGGGTGGGGCTCGGGCTGTGGTGGCTGGTCGACCGGTACGAGCCGCGGGGCGACGCCCGGGCGGTGCTGGACGTGCTGGCGAACGTCCTGCACAACGCCGGGATGCTGGTGATCATGGCGGAGGTGTGCCTGATCTACGCGACGGCCGGCTGGTACAAGATCCAGGGTTCCCGCTGGCAGGACGGGACCGCGCTGTACTACCCGCTCGGGCTGGACTACTTCACCCCGTGGCCGGGGCTGTCCGGGCTGCTGGCGGGCAGCGGAACGCTGGTGATGCTGCTGTCGTACGGGACCGTGGCGGTGCAGGTCGCCTTCCCGTTCACGCTGTTCGACCGGCGCGTGAAGAACGTGCTGCTGGCCGTCATGATGCTGGAGCACGCGGGCATCGCGGTGCTGCTGGGCCTGCCGTTCTTCTCGCTGGCGATGATCGCCGCCGACGCGGTGTTCCTGCCGACGGCCTTCCTGGTGTGGCTCGGCGCGCGGGCCGCGGCGCTGAGTCCCGTGCGGGGGCGGGTACGGGTACCGGTACCGGGGGCGCGGGAGCCTTCGGACGGGGTGGACGGGGTGGACGGGGTGGACGGGGCGGCCGGGGTGGACGGGGAGGGTCCGCGGGACCGCCGGGGCACGGAGGACGCCCGGGGCCCGGAGGATCCGCAGGCGCCGGCGGTCGGGGCGGACCCCGGCGCGGTGCCGCGCTGAGCCGACGGCGGTGCCGGGGGGCCTCCCGTGCCGGGGCCGGTGCCGGGGGCGGCGCCGCGGCCGGGGCGTCGTAGGGTCGGCGCATGAGCGAGCAGCGGAGTCCCGACGAGAGCGTGCGGCAGTGGCGGGAGACCGTGGGGCAGGACGACGCCGTCCTGCTCGACGGGTTCCACGCGCTGAAGCACGCCCTGCGCTTCGGCGCCGAGATCCGGGCGGTCGTCGCCGACGACCCGGACGCCGTACGGGCCCTGGCCGCCGAGCTGGCCCCGGACGTCGCCCCGGAGGTGGGGCGGCTGGTGCGGCGCGCCCCGCTGCGCGAGTTGCTGCCCCGCGTCCACCCCACCGGCGTCGCCGCGCTCGCCGTCCGGCCCGACCGGGCCGCCGGGCGGGCGGCACTGGCCCGGCTGCCCCGGCCCGCGCCGGTCGTGGTCCTCGACAACCCGCGCAACCTGGGGAACGTGGGCGCAGTCGTCCGCCTCGCCGCCGGGTTCGGCGCCACGGGCGTGGTCACCCGTGGCGACCTCGACCCCTGGCACCCCAACGTGGTGCGGGCCGGTGCCGGGCTGCACTACGCCACCACCGTCGAACGGCTCGCCCTGGAGGAACTGCCGGCCGGGCCGCTGTACGCGCTCGACCCGGAGGGCGCGGACATCCGCGGCCTCACCCTCCCGGACGACGCCCTGCTCGCCTTCGGCTCCGAACGCCACGGCATCTCACCCGAGCTCCGCGCCCGTGCGGACCACCTCGTCTCCCTCCCGATGCGCCCGCAGGTCTCCAGCTACAACCTGGCCACCAGCGTGGCCATGACCCTCTTCCACTGGGGCGGTCCCGCGACCGGGGCGACGCAGGGCGGCGAGCACTCCTAGGGGCTGTCGCCCAACTTCCGCCTGCCGCGCGGGCGACGACGGGACTTCGACTACAGGCCTTGGGCCCGGCCGCCGACCTGCTCGTGTCCGGGTACGCCGCTGAGCGGGGCGGGGAGCCCGAGGCCACGGGCGGGGCGCCGGCCGCGGGCGGATCCCGTGGGGGTGGTGGCGTGCGGGGAGGTGGCGGAGCCGGGCCGGTAGGTCCCGGTGGACGGCCCGCGGGTGCGGGCGTCGGGCGCGGATACGGGCGCACCCCGAGGGGGTCGTGGCGTGCGGGGAGGTGGCGGAGCCGGGCCGGTAGGTCTCGGAGGACAACCTGCGGGCGCGGGCGTCGGGCGCGGACACGGGCGCACCCCGAGGGGGTCGCGGTGTGCCGGGAGGTGGCGGAGCCGGGCGCGGGTGCCGGCCTTGGCGGTGGCGGCGCCCGCCCGGAGCGGGCGCGGGGGCTTCGCGGAGGGGCTCGACGCGTGGGGCGCGGGGCGCCGGCCGGTGTGCGAGGACCTCGTCGAGGGGGTCGTGGTCGCCGTCGTCAGGGGCGACGCGATGTGCGCGGACCCGCGCAGGCCGGCCGGGCGGGGGGCTCCTCACACGCCTTCGGAACGTGAGGAGCCGTCGGGCCCGGTGGCCTGCGGTGCCGCCCCGACCGACGGGACGGCACCGGACGGGTCACGCCTGGCGGCGGACCTCCACCACGCGGAAGCGGTTCGCGACGAACGCGCCGTCGCACAGGGCGGCGTTCGCCGCCGGGTTGCCGCCGGAGCCGTGGAAGTCGGAGAAGGCAGAGGTCTGGTTGACGTAGACCCCGCCGGTCAGGTTCAGCGAGAGCTGCGCCGACTCCTCCAGGCAGACTTCCTCGATGGCGCGCTCGGTGTCCGGGGACGTCGTGTACGCGCCCACCGTCATCGCGCCCTTCTCCCGCACCGTGCGGCGCAGCAGCTCCAGGGCGTCGGCGGTGGAGTCCACGGCGACCGCGAAGGAGATCGGGCCGAAGCACTCCGAGAGGTAGGCGGCCTCCGGGTCCGGCTTGGCGGCGTCCAGCTTGACCATGACCGGGGTGCGCACCACGGCGTCCGGGAACTCCGGGTTGACCACCTCGCGGGAGGCCAGGGCCACCTCGCCGAGGGAGGCGGCGGCCTCCAGGCGGCTCTTGACGCCCGGGTTGACCAGCGCGCCGAGCAGGGCGTTGGCCCGGGCGTCGTCGCCCAGCAGGCCGCCGACCGAGGCGGCGAGGTCGGCGACGACCTCGTCGTACGACTTGTGGCCGGCGTCCGTACCGATGCCGTCGCGCGGGATCAGCAGGTTCTGCGGGGTGGTGCACATCTGGCCGCTGTACAGGGACAGCGAGAACGCCAGGTTGGAGAGCATCCCCTTGTAGTCGGAGGTGGAGTCGAGGACGACGGTGTTGACGCCCGCCTTCTCCGTGTAGACCTGGGCCTGGCGGGCGTTGGTCTCCAGCCAGTCCCCGAACTCCGTCGAGCCGGTGTAGTCGATGATCTTGATCTCGGGGCGCAGCGCGAGGGTCTTGGCGATGCCTTCGCCCGGGCGCTCGACCGCGAGGGCCACCAGGTTCGGGTCGAAGCCGGCCTCGGCGAGGACCTCCCGGGCCACCTTGACGGTGAGCGCCAGCGGCAGGACGGCCCGCGGGTGCGGCTTGACCAGCACGGGGTTGCCGGTGGCGAGGGAGGCGAACAGGCCCGGGTAGCCGTTCCAGGTGGGGAAGGTGTTGCAGCCGATCATCAGGGAGATGCCCCGGGGGACGGCCGTGAAGGTCTTGTCGAGCTCCAGCGGGTCCCGCTTGCCCTGCGGCTTCGACCAGTCGGCCCGGCCGGGCACGCGGGTCTGCTCCTCGTACGCGTAGGCCACGGCCTCCAGGCCGCGGTCCTGGGCGTGGGGGCCGCCCGCCTGGAAGGCCATCATGAAGGCCTGGCCGCTGGTGTGCATGACGGCGTGCGCGAACTCGTGCGTCCGCGCGCCGATCCGGGCCAGGATCTCGACGCAGACCAGGGCGCGGGTCTCGGGCCCGGCGTCCCGCCAGGCGCCCGTGCCGGCCCGCATCGCGGGCAGCAGCACGTCCGGGTCGGCGTGCGGGTACTCGACGCCCAGCTCCGGGCCGTACGGGGAGACCTCGCCGCCCGTCCAGCCGTCGGTGCCGGGCTGGTCGAGCTCGAAGCGGGTGCCGCGGACGGCCTCGAAGGCGGCGAGGCCGTCGGCCGGGGCGGTTTCCCCGTAGGCCTTGGGGTGTTCGGGGTGCGGGGACCAGTAGGCGCGACTGCGGATGGCAGCCAGCGCCCGGTCCAGGGTGGGCCGGTGCTTCTCGGACAGCTGGGGGAGGGTGAGCTCGGCGGCCATCAGGGACCAACTCCTCGTTGAGCCGGGCAAGATCAGGCTGGTTTCGCAGGCTGAGATCAGGCAGGGGCGGGTGAAGAAGAGCAGACTGGAGTTAGAGTAACCGAACGATCGGTCGGGACAAGAGGGCCCGGCAGGCCTGTGGATAAGTCGGTGCGGGAGGATCAGGACATGACAGCAATCGAGCGGTCCCGCACTGTGGCGGTCATCGGCGCCGGCACCATGGGGCAGGGCATCGCCCAGGTCGCCCTCCTCGCGGGTCACCGCGTGCTGCTCCACGACATCGACCCCGCCTTCGCCGAGGCCGGCGCGGGGCTCGTGCGCGACCGCGTCGAGCGGATGGCCGCCAAGGGCCGCCTGGACCGCGCCGAGGCCGAGGAGGCCATCGGCCGGATCGGCGCGGCGGGCACGCTCGCCGACCTCGCCGGATCTGCCCTCGTCATCGAGGCCGTGGTCGAGGACGTCACCGTCAAGCGGACGCTCTTCGCGGCCCTCGAAGAGGTGATCGCGCCGGACGCGGTGCTGGCGACCAACACCTCCTCCCTCTCCGTCACCGAACTCGCGGCCGGCCTCCGCCACCCCGGCCGCTTCCTCGGCCTGCACTTTTTCAACCCCGCGCCGCTGCTGCCCCTCGTCGAGGTCGTCAGCGGTCACGCGACCGACCCCGAGGTGGCCGACAGCGCCCACGGCACGGTCCTCGGCTGGGGCAAGACCCCGGTCCGCTGCTCCGACACCCCCGGGTTCATCGTCAACCGGATCGCCCGACCGTTCTACGCGGAGGCCTTCGCGGTGTACGAGGAACGGGGAGCCGACCCGGCCACCATCGACGCCGTGCTCCGCGAGAGCGGCGGCTTCCGCATGGGGCCCTTCCAGCTCACCGACCTGATCGGCCAGGACGTCAACGAGGCCGTCACCCGTTCCGTCTGGGACTCGTTCTTCCGCAGCCCCAAGTTCACCCCCTCCCTCGCCCAGCGCCGACTGGTCCAGTCGGGCCGGCTCGGCCGGAAGTCCGGGCAGGGCTGGTTCGCGTACGGGGAGGACGTCCGGCTCCCCGAGCCGCACACGGCGGGTCCCGAGGAGGCGCCGGACAAGGTCACCGTCGTCGGCGACCTCGGCCCGGCGGCGGCGCTGGCCGAGCTCATCGAGGAGGCCGGGATCGCGGTGACGGCCACCGGGCACGGGGGTCCGTACATCCAGCTGCCCGGCGAGGGCCAGCTGGTGCTCGCGGACGGCAAGACCTCCGTCGAGTTCACCGACGTCGTCTACTTCGACCTCGCCCTCGACTACCGCGGCGCCACCCGGATCGCGCTCTCGGCGAGCGAGGACGTCAGCGCGCGGACCCTGGCCGAGGCCGTCGGCCTCTTCCAGAAGCTGGGCAAGAAGGTGTCCGTCATCGGCGACGTCCCCGGCATGATCGTCGCCCGGACCGTCGCCATGCTGATCGACCTGACCGCCGACGCCGTGGCGCGGGGCGTCGCGGACGCCGAGGACATCGACACCGCGATGACGCTCGGCGTCAACTACCCGCTGGGCCCGTCCGCCTGGCACGAGCGGCTCGGCCCGGACTGGGCCTACGACCTGCTGCACAACCTGGACGAACGCTGTCCCGGCGGCCGCTACGCGCCCTCGCTGGCGCTGTTCAGGCTGGGCTACGCGGCGGGCGCGGACGACGAGGGGGAGGACACGGCATGACCACTGTCAGGCGGGACACCTACACCCCGGAGACGCTGCTCTCCGTGGCCGTGCAGGTCTTCATCGAGCGCGGCTACGACGGCACCTCCATGGAGCACCTCTCCAAGGCGGCCGGAATCTCCAAGTCCTCCATCTACCACCACGTCGCGGGCAAGGAGGAGCTGCTGCTGCGGGCCGTCAGCCGCGCCCTGGACGGCCTCTTCGCCGTCCTCGACGAACCCGGCGCGGTACGCGGCCGGGCGGTCGAACGCGTCGAGTACGTGACCCGGCGGACGGTCGAGGTGCTGCTCGGCGAACTGCCGTACGTGACGCTGCTGCTGCGGGTCCGGGGCAACACGCGCACCGAACGCTGGGCGCTGGAGCGCCGCCGCGAGTTCGACCACCGGGTCGCCGACCTGCTGAAGGCCGCCGCGGCCGACGGGGACCTGCGCGCGGACGTGGACATCCGGCTCGCCACGCGCCTGCTGTTCGGCATGGTGAACTCGCTCGTGGAGTGGTACCGCCCGCACCCCGGAGCGGACCACGGGCAGCTCGCCGACGCGGTGGTCCACATGGCCTTCGACGGGCTCCGCGCGACCCCGTAGGGAAGCGGCGACGAGCCGTCCCCCGACACGAACGCGCCCCCCGGGAATCCCGGGGGGCGCGTTCGTGTCTTCGGCCGCCCCCTCGCACCACCCGGTCGGACCAGTCGTACCGGTGGGGCGGGCGGGGCGGGCGGTTCACTCCTCCGTGAGGGCCGGGCCGGCGTCGGTCCCCGGGTCGAGGAGGTCCGTCTCCTCGAAGACCAGCAGCGTGCGCGTGGAGAGGACCTCCGGGATGGACTGGAGGCGCGTCAGGACCAGCTCGCGCAAGGTCCGGTTGTCCGGGGTGTGGACGAGCAGCAGTACATCGAAGTCTCCGCTGACCAGCGCGATGTGCGCCGCGCCCGGCAGCTCGCGCAGCTGCTCGCGCACCGTCCGCCACGAGTTCTGGACGATCTTCAGGGTGATGTAGGCGGAGGCGCCCTGGCCCGCCCTCTCGTGGTTCACCCGGGCGGTGAACCCGCGGATCACCCCGTCGTCGATGAGCCGGTTGATGCGGGCGTAGGCGTTGGCCCGCGACACGTGGACCTGCTCGGCCACCGAGCGTATGGACGCCCGGCCGTCCGCCTGGAGCAGCCGCATGATCGACCGGTCGATCGGATCCAGGGGGCGGGGAGGCACCGGAGGGGCGCCGGGGGCCGCCCCCGGCGGGATCGGCGTCGAACCCGCTCCGGCCATTTGTTCATCCGGCATTGCCCGATGCCTCCCTCTCCTGGACGTCCTGCACCCATCCCACGGCCCCGGCGCCAGTTTGTCCACAGCCTGGAGCCGCCTGTAGCCAAATTGCCCGGACAACCGAACAATCGGTTGGTGAGGGGCCTCACATCCGGGGCACTCCCTGCCCGCTTCCCACGAGGAGGTGTACGCCGCCATGACGGTCCAAGAGCTGCCCGGTGCCGGTGCGTCCCACCGTGCAACCCCGCCGCCCGCCTGGAGGCCCCGTACGGACGCAGCCGCGCTGCTTCCGGACGCCGAGCCGTACCGGGTGCTGGGCACCGAGGCGGCCGACCGCCTCGACCCGGTGCTGATGCGCCGGTACTACGCCGAACTCGTGCGCGGCCGCCGCTACAACGCGCAGGCCACCGCGCTGACCCGGCAGGGCCGTCTCGCCGTGTACCCGTCCACCGTCGGCCAGGAGGCCTGCGAGATCGCGGCCGCCCTGGTCCTGGAGGAGCAGGACTGGCTCTTCCCGAGCTACCGGGACACCCTGGCGGCCGTGGCGCGCGGGCTGGACCCGGTACAGGCCCTCACGCTGCTGCGGGGCGACTGGCACACCGGCTACGACCCGCGCGAGTACCGGATAGCCCCGCTGTGCACCCCCCTCGCCACCCAGCTGCCGCACGCGGTGGGCGTCGCCCACGCCGCCCGGCTGCGCGGGGACGAGGTCGTCGCCCTGGCCATGGTCGGCGACGGCGGCACCAGCGAGGGCGACTTCCACGAGGCGCTGAACTTCGCGGCCGTCTGGCAGGCCCCGGTGGTCTTCCTGGTCCAGAACAACGGCTTCGCCATCTCCGTCCCGCTCGCCAAGCAGACCGCGGCGCCGACGCTGGCCCACAAGGCCGTCGGCTACGGAATGCCCGGCCGGCTGGTCGACGGGAACGACGTCGCGGCCATGCACGAGGTCCTCACCGAGGCCGTCCAGCGCGCCCGCGGCGGCGGCGGACCGACCCTCATCGAGGCCATCACGTACCGGATGGAGGCCCACACGAACGCCGACGACGCGACCCGCTACCGCACCGACGCCGAGGTGGAGGCCTGGAAGGCGCACGACCCGGTGGAACTGCTGGAGCGCGAGCTCACCGCCCGCGGGATCCTCGACGAGGACGGCATCCGGGAAGCGCGCGACGCGGCCGAGGCGATGGCCGCGAACCTGCGCGAGCGGATGAACGCCGAACCGGTCGTGGACCCGATGGACCTCTTCGCGCACGTCTACGCGGAGCAGACCGGACGACTGCGCGAGCAGGCCGACCTGCTGCGCGCCGAACTGGAAGCCGAGGAAGAGGCGTGAGCACGGTGGCACAGCGGGCGGTGAAGCCCGCGACGATGGCGCAGGCCCTCACCCGGGCCATGCGCGACGCGATGGCCGAGGACCCGACGGTCCACGTCATGGGCGAGGACGTCGGGGCGCTCGGCGGGGTCTTCCGGATCACCGACGGCCTCGTGAAGGAGTTCGGCGAGGACCGCGTGACGGACACCCCGCTCGCGGAGGCCGGGATCCTCGGCACCGCGGTCGGCATGGCCATGTACGGGCTGCGGCCGGTCGTGGAGATGCAGTTCGACGCGTTCGCCTACCCGGCCTTCGAGCAGCTCATCTCGCACGTGGCGAAGATGCGCAATCGCACCCGGGGCGCGATGCCGCTGCCGATCACCATCCGCGTCCCGTACGGCGGCGGCATCGGCGGCGTCGAGCACCACTGCGACTCCTCCGAGGCGTACTACGTCGCCACGCCCGGCCTGACGGTCGTCACCCCGGCGACGGTGGAGGACGCGTACGGGCTGCTGCGCGCGTCGATCGCGAGCGACGACCCGGTGGTCTTCCTGGAGCCCAAGCGGCTGTACTGGTCGAAGTCGCCGTGGTCGCCGGACGCCCCGGACGAGGTCCCCGGGATCGGGAAGGCGCTGGTCCGCCGGGCGGGCACGAGCGCCACGCTGATCACCTACGGGCCGTCGCTGCCGGTCTGTCTGGAGGCGGCCGAGGCGGCCCGCGAGGAGGGCTGGGACCTGGAGGTCGTGGACCTGCGCTCGCTCGTCCCGTTCGACGAGGAGACGGTCGTGGCCTCCGTACGCCGCACCGGGCGCGCGGTCGTGGTCCACGAGGCCGGCGGCTTCGGCGGACCGGGCGCGGAGATCGCCGCCCGCGTGACGGAGCGCTGCTTCCACCACCTGGAGGCCCCCGTGCTGCGCGTGACGGGCTTCGACATCCCGTACCCGCCGCCGATGTTGGAGAAGCACCACCTGCCCGGTGTGGACCGGATCCTGGACACCGTGGCCCGCCTGCAGTGGGAGAACTGATGCCGCAGGTACTGGAGTTCAAGCTGCCCGACCTCGGGGAGGGGCTGACCGAGGCGGAGATCGTCCGCTGGCTGGTGGCCGTGGGCGACGTGGTCGAGATCGACCAGCCGGTCGTCGAGGTCGAGACGGCCAAGGCGATGGTCGAGGTCCCCTGCCCGTACGGGGGCGTGGTCACCGCGCGCTTCGGCGAGGAGGGCACGGAGCTCCCGGTCGGTGCCCCGCTGATCACGGTGGCGGTGGGCTCGGGCACCATGCCGGAGCCCGAGCCGGCGGAGACGTCGTCCGGGTCGGGCAACGTCCTGGTCGGCTACGGCACGGACCACTCCCGGCCGGCGCGGCGCCGCCGGGTCCGGCCGGCGGGCACGGCGCAGGCCGCGGCCCCGTCCGCCCCTGCTGCCGTGGCCGCTCCGGCGGCCGTGACGCCCGCGGCACCCGTGGCCGTCGGGCCCGTTGCGGTGATCTCGCCGCTGGTGCGCAAGCTGGCCCGGGACAACGGGCTCGACCTGCGGGCACTGCACGGCTCCGGCCCGGAGGGCCTGATCCTGCGGGCCGACGTCGAGGCGGCCCTCGCGAGCGCCTCCACGGCGGTCGCCGCGGCGCCCGCGGCCGTGGCGGTCGCCGAGGCGCCCCGCCCCGCCGCCCAGGGAGAGCGGATCCCGCTCAAGGGGCTGCGCGGGGTCGTCGCCGAGAAGCTCTCGCGCAGCCGCCGCGAGATCCCCGAGGCCACTTGCTGGGTCGACGCGGACGCCACCGAACTGATGGCGGCCCGGGCCGCGATGAACGCCGTGGACGGCCCGAAGATCTCGGTCCTCGCGCTGCTCGCCCGGATCTGCACGGCCGCGCTGGCCAAGTACCCGGAACTCAACTCCACCGTCGACCTCGCGGCGAACGAGATCGTCCGGCTCCCGGCCGTGCACCTCGGCTTCGCCGCGCAGACCGGGCGCGGGCTCATGGTCCCGGTGGTCCGGGACGCGCAGGACCGCAGCCCGGAGTCCCTGTCGGCGGAGTTCGCCCGGCTGACCGAGCTCGCCCGGGCCGGGAAGCTGGCCCCGTCCGACCTCACGGGCGGGACGTTCACCCTCAACAACTACGGGGTGTTCGGGGTCGACGGCTCCACGCCGATCATCAACCACCCCGAGGCCGCGATGCTCGGAGTGGGTCGGATCATCCCCAAGCCGTGGGTGCACCAGGGGGAGCTGGCCGTGCGCAAGGTCGTCCAGCTGTCGCTGACCTTCGACCACCGGGTCTGCGACGGCGGCACGGCGGGCGGCTTCCTGCGGTACGTCGCCGACTGCGTGGAGAACCCGGCGGTGCTGCTCCGCAGCCTCTGAACCGCCCGTCCGGATCCCGGCGGCCGGGGCCGCGGTGTCGTATCCCCGCGGTCCCGGCGGGATCCGGCGGGTACGGC
This sequence comes from Streptomyces sp. NPDC057939, assembly GCF_042887545.1. Lineage (NCBI taxonomy): Bacteria > Bacillati > Actinomycetota > Actinomycetes > Kitasatosporales > Streptomycetaceae > Streptomyces > Streptomyces sp. NPDC057939. The sequence goes on along the minus strand of NZ_JBHVPG010000001.1, from coordinate 263,348 downwards.
CCGGCGCGGCCGGGTCGAAGGACTCCCGGGGCGGCGGCCCCGGGAACCACGGCCGGGCGGGACCCCCACCCCGCCCGGCCGTGAACACCACCCCGCACGTCCGTGGGGACCTACACGGTCAGCAGCAGCTTGCCGACGTGGGCGCTGGACTCCAGCACCCGGTGGGCTTCCGCCGCCTCGGCCATCGGGTACGTCGCGTGCACCACGGGCCGCACCCGCCCCGCGGCCACCAGCGGCCAGACGTGTTCCCGTACGGCCGCGATGATGGCGGCCTTCTCCTCCAGGGGCCGGGTCCGCAGCGAGGTGGCGGTGATCGCGGCCCGCTTGGCGAGCAGGATGCCCAGGTTCAGCTCGGCCTTCACCCCGCCCTGCATGCCGATCACGGCGAGCCGCCCGTTGACGGCCAGCGCGTCCAGGTTCCGCGCCAGGTACTTCGCGCCCATGATGTCGAGGATCACGTCCGCCCCGGCGCCGCCCGTCGCGGACCGCAGCTCCTCCACGAAGTCCTGCTCGCGGTAGTCGATCAGGACGTCGGCGCCGAGCTCCGCGCAGCGCGCCAGCTTCTCCTTGCCGCCCGCGGTCACCGCGACCCGTGCGCCGACCGCCTTGCCGAGCTGGATCGCCATCGTGCCGATCCCGCTGGAGCCGCCGTGGACGAGCAGGGTCTCGCCGGGACGCAGCCCGGCGACCATGAAGACGTTGGACCACACCGTCGCGACGACCTCCGGCAGCGCGGCGGCGCTCACCAGGTCGACGCCCTGCGGCACCGGCAGGAGTTGCCCCGCCGGGACGGCCACCCGCTGCGCGTACCCGCCGCCGGACAGCAGCGCGCACACCTCGTCGCCCACCGACCAGCCGGACACTCCCGGCCCGACGGCGGTGATGCGGCCGGAACACTCCAGGCCGGGGTGGGGCGAGGCGCCGGGCGGCGGATCGTAGAAACCTTGTCGCTGGAGGACGTCGGCGCGGTTCACGGCGCTCGCCGCGACCTCGACGAGCACCTCCCCCTCGCCGGCCACCGGATCGGGTACGTCGGCCCAGACGAGGGCCTCGGGGCCACCGGGCTGCTCGATCGTGATCGCATGCATGGCCCGGAGGCTACGCGAACCCGCCCGCGCGGCCCAGCACGTGGACCGGCACGCGAACGGGCCGCCGGCCCGGCGCGGGCCGCGTACGGCGAGGACGCCGTGGGCCGACCCGCCGGGGCGACCCCGCGCCGCGGTCCTACTCCACCGGGCCGAGCGTGGCCTGCGGCGAGAGCGGGCGCGTGGCGCGCACGATGGTGATGACCCGGTCCGTCAACTGCAGCGGGCTCGCGTGCGGGTCGTCGTAGGCGAGCAGGCGGTGGCCGCGCAGCACGCTCACCACCAGGTCGTCGGTCTCCCGCACGCTCCGGCCCACCTCGGACTTGTTGACGGGCCGTTCGATCAGGTCGAGGCCGCTGCCCTGCTGGATGAGGTCCTCCATCACGGTGCCGGCGCTCGGGCTGAGCACCGACAGCCCGAGGAGCCGTCCGGCCGCGCTCGCGCTGGTGATGACCGCGTCCGCGCCGGACTGCTTCAGCAGCGGCGCGTTCTCCTCCTCGCGGACCGCCGCGACGATCTTCGCGCCCCGGTTGAGCTGGCGCGCCGTCAGCGTCACCAGGACCGCCGTGTCGTCCCGCTGGGTGGCGATGACGATCTGACGGGCCTTCTGGATCTCCGCCCGCAGCAGGACGTCGGAGCGGGTGGCGTCGCCGACCACACCCGTGAACCCCTCCGCGTTGGCGATGTCGATGACCTTGGCGCTGGGGTCGACGATGACGACCTGTTCCCTGCTGAGGCCGGTGGCCAGCAGCGTCTGCAACGCCGAGCGGCCCTTCGTACCGAAGCCGACGACGACCGTGTGCTCGCGCAAGTTCTTCCTCCAGCGACTCAGCCGCCATTCTTCCCTGGTGCGTTCCGTGAGCACTTCCAGGGTGGTGCCGACCAGGATGATCAGGAACAGCACCCGCAGCGGGGTGATCAGCAGGACGTTGACCAGCCTCGCGGTGTCGCTGTACGGGACGATGTCGCCGTATCCCGTCGTGGACAGGGTGACGGTCGCGTAGTAGACGCAGTCGAGGAGATCGACCGACCCGTTCGCGTTGTCGTGGTACCCGTCGCGGTCGAGCCAGACGATCAGGACCGTCAGGCACAGCACGAACAGGGCCATCAGCAGCCGCCGGCTCACCTGCCGCAGCGGCTTCTCGACGACGCGTTTGGGCAGCTTGATGCGGCGCGAGACGAGTTTCTCGTCCGCGCCGCGCGCCATGGCGTCCTGGCCGTGAAGTTTCACGTGAAACATCCCCCCGAAGCCCAGGGCAGGTCGAGGATTTCGAGGTCCTGCCCGGATCGTGCGCCGTGCGGCGGTACGACGGCCAGCGCGTCGGCGGCGGCCACGCCGCGCAGCATCGCAGGGCCGTTGTACCGCAGCGGCACGGCATGTTCGTCGGTCAGCAGCACCGGGACGAGCCGGGTGTCGTGCGGGTGGCCGGGCACGTCTCCCTGCACCGGCACCGTGTAGCGCGGCCGCTGCCGGCGGCCCGCGAGGGCGCGCAGCAGGGGCTCGGCGAGGGTCAGCAACCCGGACACGGCGGCCAGCGGGTTCCCGGGCAGGCCGACGACGTGGCGCCCCCGCGCCCGGTCGCCGATGCGGGCCAGCAGCATCGGGTGCCCGGGGCGCACGGCGACCCCGTCGACGAGCAGTTCGGCGCCGGCGCGGGCCAGCACGGGGTGCACGTGGTCGACGGGGCCGGAGGCGGTGCCGCCGGTGGTGATCAGCAGGTCCGCGGTGGAGCCGGTGACGGCCTCGTACAGGGCCTCCGCGCCGGCCGGGTCGTCGCCGAGCCGGCGCGTCCCGGTGACCTGCGCGCCGAGGCGGGTCAGCCAGGGGTCGAGCATGGGTCCGAGGGCGTCGCGGATCAGGCCGTCGTGGGGGCGGCCCTCGGTCAGCAGCTCGTCGCCGAGGACGAGGACCTCCACGCGGGGCCGGGGCCGGGTGACCAGCTCGTCGTACCCGGCGGCCGCGGCCAGGCCGAGGACGGCCGGGGTGACGAGGGAACCGACGGGCAGCAGCAGGTCCCCGGAGCGGCACTCCTGGCCGCGCGGGCGGATGTCCTGACCGGTGCCGACGGCCCGTTCGGCGTACAGCTGGGCACCGGCCTCGCGGACGTGCTCGCTGCGGATCACGGCGCTGGTGTCCGCGGGGATCCGGGCGCCCGTGGCGATCCGGACGGCCTCGCCGTCCGCGAGCGGCGCCGGCGGCTCCGTCCCGGCCAGGACCCCGCCGGCGCGCATCCGCCAGGGGCCGGGGCCCGCGACGGCCCACCCGTCCATGGCGGAGGTGTCGAAGGAGGGCAGGTCGCTGAGGGCCTCCAGGGGGGCCTCCAGCACCTCGCCCAGCGCGTCCGGGAGCGCGACCCGGTGGCTGCGACCGCGTACGCCGGAGCCGGCCCGGATCGCCACCGTCCGGGCCTGCGGCCAGGCCGTGGCACGGTGGCCTTCCGCGGCGTGGGTCCGGGCATCGCGGCTGACCAGGGCAAGGGCTTCGTCCAGGGCGCCGTCGGCGTCGGTACGGGTCATCCTGAGCCGCTCTCCTGGGGATCGGCGGGCTGCGCCTCGTCGGCCCAGCGCAGGGCCAGTTCGGCGGTCTTGCGGCAGGCGTCGAGGACGGCTTGCGCCGGGTCGGCGCCCTGCGCCTCGGCGCGGGCGGCCGCGTAGCCGACGAGGAACGTCGTCAGCGGAGCCGCGGGTCGGGCGACGCCGTGGGCGGCGTCACGGGCGAGGTCGAGCAGGGCCGTGACGTCGACGTCGACGTCGATGCCGAGCTCGTTCTTGGCGGCGTTGATCCATTGCTCCAGCACGGTCCCATGCTCCCTGATCCGGGCGCGGGCCGCCGCCAGGTCCTCCCAGGTGTCGCAGTCGAAGGAGGCGAGTGGCGCAGCGGCGGCCACGGGGGTCAGATCGAGCTCGCCGGTCAGCGCGCGCAGCGGCAGCCCGGACAGGCCGCCGTGCTCGGTGGCCAGCAGGGCGATCTCGCGGCGCAGCGGCTCGGCCCGGTAGGCCGCGACCAACGGCTGGTCCCGTCCGTCGGGGTCCCGGAGCAGGGCCCCGTCGACCCCGTCGGCGGCGAGCAGCGCACGGACGGTGTCCCGGTCGAGGAAGGGCAGGTCGGCGGAGAGCACGAGGACCCGCTCGGCCGTCGTGGCCCGCAACCCGGCGTCCAGCGCGGCCACCGGGCCGCCGCCGGGCGGGTGCTCGCGGGCCCAGCGCACCGGGCGGGCCGTCGCCCGTCGGCCGCCGACCACGACGGTGGTCCCGGCGTCGGCGCACGCGTCGAGGACCCGGTCCAGCAGGGCCCGGCCGCCGACGCGCAGGCCGGGCTTGTCGGCCCCGCCGAGGCGGCGCGCCGCGCCGCCGGCCAGGACGATCGCGTCGTAGCTCATGCCCCGAGTATGCGGGCCCCGCGCCACCCCCGTCCGCCCCCGCTTACGGCGCCCTTACCGGGCCCGCCGGGGGCCGCGTCGCGGCCCGGGGCGACGGGGCCGTGCCCGAACCGGCGGCGGGGCCGGGGCGCGGTCGCCCCGGCCCCGCCGGTGTGGTGCTCGGTGTTCGTCGGAGGTCAGAGGTAGGGGCCGGAGCGGACCGCGCCGTGCGGGCCGTCCTCGTCGTCCTCGTGCGAACCGCCGGGCGGCAGAGCGCGGCGCATCTGCTCCAACTGGGCCCGCGCCGCCATCTGCTGCGCGAACAGGGCCGTCTGGATCCCGTGGAAGAGACCCTCCAGCCAGCCCACCAACTGCGCCTGCGCGATCCGCAGTTCCGCCTCGGAGGGGATGGCCTCCTCGGTGAACGGCAGGGACAGGCGCTCCAGTTCCTCGACCAACTCGGGGGCGAGGCCGTCTTCGAGCTCCTTGACCGAGGCGGCGTGGATGTCCTTGAGCCGGACCCGGCTCGCCTCGTCGAGAGGTGCGGCACGTACCTCTTCCAGGAGTTGCTTGATCATGCTGCCGATCCGCATGACCTTGGCGGGCTGTTCGACCATCTCCGTCACCGGGACCTCGCGCGACTCGTCATCGGCGCCGCCGACCGCCATCCCGTCCTGTCCCACGATCAGGACGTTCGGGGGGCTGTCCTGCGACCGTTCACTCCTCGGCATCTCCATGCCGACATTCTCTCGCACACCTGCGTACTCACACGGTGTGCCCCCGCGAGAGCGTGATCCACCCTGTACGGGGGCCGGAACATCCGCCCGGCCCCCGCCACCGGCGTCAGCCGGCTTCCCGGCGGGCCAGCGCGCCGCTCGACCGGGTGACCAGCGCCGCGAGCAGGGCCGCTCCCAGCGGGACCAGGATCAGCAGTCCGGCGAGCGTGGCCCAGGGCACGGCGATCGGCACGTACAGCTCGGTGTCCTTCAGCGTGGCGTAGCCCATTTCGACTCCGTGCCGCATCAGGCGTTCCTGTTCGCGTTCCTGGGTGAGCCGCAGTCCGACCGCCGGCAGGATCCCGGCGGCCGAGCCGAGGACCACGCCCATCAGGGCGACCACCCCGCACTGGAAGCCGCTCAGGGTGCGCCGCACGCGCGGGGCCGCGCCGACCGCCGCGAGCGTCTTGAGGTCGGCCTCGGCGTCGGCCTGGGCGAGGCCGGTCGCGATGCCGGCCGCGCCGATGGTGACCAGGCCCGCGAAGACGGTGAGGACGAGCACGCCGAGGGTGCTCTCCGTCTTGTAGCCCTCCTCGATGCTGAGGTGGGCGTCGGCGCCCATCCGGTCGATCTCCCCGTCGAGCTTCTGCCGTTGCTCGCCGGTGGCCGGGCCGTCGAGGCTGAAGTAGGCGCCGACGGGGGCCGTGGCGAGCCCCGCCGCCTTGGCGGCGGCCGGCGGTACGACGAGGCGGATGCCCCAGCCCTCGTCCGGGCGGGGGGCCGTGTGCACGGCGAGCGCCTTGTCCTGGCCGGGTATCTCGGCGTTGTTGGCGGACGCCTCGTCGACGGCCGCCTGGTCGGTGACGACCCGCAGGGTGACCTTGCCGTCCTTCACGGCGCGCGGGTCGAAGGAGACGGCCCGGCCGTTCTTGAGGGCGGCGGTGGAAGCGGGGTCGGTGACCGCGAGGACGGTCATCAGCTTCTCGTCGGCGATGACGACGTCGGTGGACGAGAAGAACGTGCGCGGTGCGCAGCGCGGATCCTTGCGCAGCTCGCGGGCCTGCTCCGCGGTGAAGGAGTCGCTCCCGCCCGGGGCGTCGAAGAGCGGGCAGCGCTGTTCCTTCGGGGTGATGAGTTCGACGCGTCCGCAGCCCGGGTCGGAGGCGCGCGTCTCGCAGTTCGGGTTGCCGACCACGAACCGCTCCACGTCGGCCCGTACGGCGACCGGCAGCGTCCTGGTGAGGGTCTCGCGCAGGGCCGGGACGTCCTTGTGGCCGCTGTTGTCGGCGGCGGTCAGCGTGCCGGCGTCGGCGGGGAGTTGGGCGACGTACTCGTGCCGGGCCTGGATGTCACGGCTGTGCTCGTACGTGGAGACCGCCACGGTGCCGGCGACGGCGGCCAGCACGGCGGCCACGGCCGGCGCCGTGCGCCCCCGGTTGCGGACGGCGTCGCGCAGCGCGAGGCGCGGCGAGAGCGGCAGCCATCGCCCGAGCCGCCCGAACAGGCCGACGAGGACCGGCGTGAGGGCGACGACGCCCAGCTCGGCGATGGCGCTGCCACCGGCGACGACGGTCGCACTGACCCGGTAGTTCGCTCCGTACAGGACGAGCGCGGCGCCCCCGGCCACGGCCACGAGGCCGATGACGGGCAGCACCCGGTTGGCGCGGCGGACGCCGCGGCGCCCGGTCAGGGAGGCCAGGACGGTCTGTCGGGACGCGGTGACGGCGGGTACGACCGCCGCGAGGAGGCCGGTCAGCACGGCGAGCAGGGCGATGCCGAGGAGCTCCAGCGGGCGGACGTCGAAGCCGCCGAAACGGGCGCCGAGCTGCTCCTCCAGTACGGGCCTCAGCCCGACGGTGAGGGCCACGCCGATCGCGGTGCCGATGACGGCCGCGGCGGCGCCGATGACGAGGCCCCCGGAGAGCACGACGGCCCGGATGTGCCGCCGGTCGCCGCCGTTCGCGCCGAGCAGCCCCAGCTGGCGGCGCGAGCGCCGGGCGCCGACCGCGAAGGCGGGACCGGCGAGCAGGCACACCTCCAACATGGTCAGGCCGACGACGGTGGCCACGATGGCCCGCTCGGTGACGCTGCCACCCGAGCCGGGCTGCTCGAACCGTTCCTTCGGTTCCTGCCGGAACAGCGGGACGTCGGCGTCGGCGGGCGGGTCCAGGGTCACGGCGCGGGAGAGCACGAGCGCGCCCTTGGTGTTGGCCTCCTTGACCATGTTCCACGTGAAACCGTCGCCGCCGACCGAGACCAGGTACGAGGTCCGGGGGGACACCCCGGGCGCCCCGGTGGCCTGGAGGGCCTTGTCCAGCGGGGTGATCAGGGTGCCGGGGAGGGCGAGCAGCTCCACGGCCTTCAGCGAGGAGGGCAGCTCGTACGCCCCCACGACCTTGTACGAGACCGGTGAGCCGCGCGGGGTGACCGAGGAGCCGACGTACAGCCCGGACGCCTTCAGGAAGGCGTTGGTGGCGACGATCTCCCCGGGTCCGTCGGGCAGCCGGCCGCGGTCGAGGGCGACGATGCCCCGGGTCAGCGGGTCGTGCACGTCCAGCTCGCGCAGGTCGGTGGCGAGGATGCCGTGCGCGGTGTGCACCTTGGAGTGGCCGGAGGTGTCCTGGACGGCCTTGGCGCCCGTCGGGATCGTGGACTTCAGCGGGGGCAGTTCGGGCTGCTTGCCGGGCCGGTGGGCGTCGTAGCCGCCGACCGGCGCGTAGCGCTCGCCGTCCGGGTGCTGGAACAGGGGGGCGTCGAGGTGGGCCTCGCCGATCCGGGCGTCGGCGGCGCCGAGCTGACGGGTCAGGGTCTGTTCGGGCGAGAGCTCGCCGCTGCGCAGGGTGAGGTCGGCGGCGCTCACGCCGATGATCGGCAGGGCGATCATCGACAGCACGAGGGCGCTGCGGCCCTTGGCGCGCCAGGCGTCGCGGCGGGCGATGCGCAGGGCCGCGGCCCAGGGGTGGTACCAGGAGCTGAGCGGGGAGGTCACAGGCCGGCCGCCCGCTCCGTGAGCAGCGAGTCGGCGCCGCTGCGCAGGGTCTCGTCGACGACGGTGCCGTCGCGCAGGAAGACGACGCGGTCCGCCCAGGCGGCGAAGCGGGGTTCGTGCGTGACCAGGATCCCGGCCGCGCCCGCGTCGCAGCGGTTGCGCAGCAGCGCGAGCACGGATTCGCCGGTCTCGGAGTCGAGGGCGCCGGTGGGTTCGTCGGCGAGCACCAGTCGGCGGTCGCCGACCAGGGCGCGGGCGATGGCGACGCGCTGTTGCTGGCCGCCGGACATCTCGTCGGGGAAGCGGTGGGCGAGCTGGGCGAGGCCCATCTCCTCCAGCGCGGCGACCGAGGCGACGCGGGCCCTGCGGGCGGACACCCCGTCGAGTTCGAGGGGCAGCGCCACGTTCTCTGCCGCGGTGAGGGCCGGTATCAGGTTGTAGTCCTGGAAGACGTAGCCGATGCTGCGCCGGCGCAGTGCGGCGAGCTGCTTGCGGCTCGCGGTGGTGATGTCGACGCCCTCGACGACGACCCGGCCGCTGGTGGGTGTGTCGAGGCCGCCCGCGAGGGTGAGCAACGTGGATTTTCCGGATCCTGACGGGCCCATCACGGCGACGAGTTCGCCGGGGCGGACGCTGAGGTCGATCCCGCGCAGGGCGTGCACCTCGGTGGCGCCGCTGCCGTGGGTGCGGACGAGCCGGTCGAGCTGGAGCACGGGTCGTTCGTGGTGCTGGTCGGGCATGAGGGTTCCCCCTTGGAACGGTGGTCAGCCCCGCCGCGGGCGGGCGGTGCGGGGCCGGCCGGCGGTGGCGCCGGCCGCGGGCTCGGTGGCGTCGGCCTGCGCCGGGGCGGGCTCGGCGGGTGTCCGGCGGGTCTGCGCGGCGAGCCGTACGAGCCGTGCTTCGGAGTGGTCGAGCCAGCGCGCCTCGGCCTCGGTCTGGAAGATCAGCTGCTCCAGCACCAGCAGCCAGGCGAGGTCGTCGCGTTCGTCGGCCTCCCCGCTCTCGATGGCGCCCAGGGCCCGGGCCTTGAGCCGGGTGTAGTCCTGCATGGCCTGGACGGTGGCGTGCCGCTGGGACTGGATCACGGCGCGGATGTCCACTCCGGGGGCGCCGACGGCCATGGCGAGCTTGATGGACAGCTCGTCGCGGGGCGGGTTGGTGCGGTCGACGGGGCGCTCGTACCACTGGCGCAGTTCGGCGCTCCCGGTGTCGGTGATGACGTAGAGGGTGTGTCCGGCCGCGTCCTCGCCGCCGGGGGCGACGAGTCCGTCGCGCTCCAGGCGGGCGAGCGTGGTGTACACCTGCCCGACGTTGAGCGGCCAGGTGGAGCCGGTGCGGGATTCGAACTCGGAGCGCAGTTGGGAGCCGTAACGGGGCCCCCGTTCCAGCAGGGCGAGAAGCCCGTGGCGAATCGACATACTCAGTATGTATACCGAGTATGCCCTCGATCGCAACAATCCCCGGAGCGGGCCCGGGGGCGGCCGGGTGCGGTCGGGAGGTGGTCCGGGCGCCGTCGGGCGACGGTCAGCGGCCGCGCCGCAGCCGCATCCCCATGAAGCCGAGACCCAGTCCCATCAGGGCCAACCCGGTGCCGAGCGGCAGCATGTGGGCGGCCAGATCCGCGGCCCGCTCGTTCGGGCCGGTGCCGATCGCGGTGACGGAGGAGGGTGTGCTCGGCACGGCGTGCGGCTGCGGCTCGGGGGCCACCTCGGGAGGGACGGCCGGCTCCGCGGGCGGCTGCGCGGGGCGTACGGGGTGCTCGGGGCGGGCCGGCCGGACGGGGTGGGCGGGCCGCACCGGACGCGGGACCCGGGCCGGCTCGACGGAGGCCGGCTCGGCGGCGGGCCGGCCGGGGCGTTGTCGGCCCTCGCCCGCGGCGCTGCCGGCGAGTTCCCCGGAAGGCCCTCCCGGCACGTCCGTCGTCCGGGCGGTGACCGTGGCCGCGACGGCGCCGGGGGCGGCGCTCGCGGGCGCCGTGACCAGCAGCGCGGCGGCGACCGCCGCTCCGGCCGCCCAGTGCGGGACGCGCAGGCGTTGAGTCACGGGTGGCCCCTCCCGTTCCGGGTGACCGTGGAAGCGGAAACCGAGATCCGGTGATGCGGAAGACCGAGGACAGAGCGGTGGAGCGAGCAGGCGGACGCGCGGACGGGCGAACGGGCGGCGGAGCGGGCGGACCGCACGGCGGCAGGTCCGAGCTCAGATTTACATAGTGGGGCAAAAGCGGCATCCCGGGCCGCCCATCGGGGTGGCCCGGGATGCCGGGTGTGTCGCGCGGGGCCGTCCGGGAGGCCCGGGCGGCCTCCTCCTACTGCGGGTTGCCGCTGGAGACGACCAGCTTGAACTCCGTGTCGTCCTTCGCCACGTCGTCACCGGCCGCGGGCAGCTGCTCCAGGACGGTGTCCTGGCCGTAGACGGCCTCGTCCCGCATCTCGATCTCGTAGCGCCAGCCGGCGGCCTGGAGGCACTCCTTGACCGAGCGGAGGTTCTTGTACCGCAGGTCCGGCGCGATGACCTTGTTCGCGTCCTTGTAGGCCTTCGTCGGCTTCTTGCACTTCTCGACGTCGATGGTGCGCGAGGTGTCCGGCCCCTTGAAGCCCGCCTTGGCACTGCCCGACGCGGACGCGGAGGTGGACGCGGACGGCTCGGGGCCGGCCTGCGGGTCCTCGTCCTTGCCGTTCATCGAGATCGCCGTGATCAGACCGCCGACGGCCAGCAGGGCCACGACGACCGCGCCGATCACGACGGAGGTGTTCCGCTTCCCGCCGCTGGAACCGGCCGGGCCCGGGCCGCCCGTGTGCGACGGGGAGATCGTGAACGGCGCCGGGGTCTGCGGGGCGTACTGCTGCTGGGCCGGCGGCGGCGTGTGCGGGTACGCGTACCCGCCCTGGTGGTGCTGCGGCGCCGGCGTCGGCGCGTACGGGGACGGCGTCGGGGTCTGCGGGGCCTGGTAGGGCTGCTGGAGCGACTGCGGCGGCGGGGCCTGGAACCCGGAGTCGACGGGCGGGAACACGGCGGAGCCCACGCCCGCGCCGCTGCCCCCGGTGACGGCGCCGGGCACGATCGCGGGCGCCCCCGTCCCACCTGCCGACAGCACCCGCAGCAGGTCGTCGCGCATGGCGGCGGCCGTGGGGTAGCGCTCGTTCGGGTTCTTCTTCAGCGCCCGGGCGACCAGCGCGTCCATCGCGGGGGTGACCGACCGGTTGATGGTCGACGGAGCCACCGGCTCCTCCTGCACGTGCGCGTACGCGATGGCCAGCGGCGAGTCCGCGTCGAAGGGGATCCGTCCGGTCAGCAGTTGGAAGAGCATGATGCCGACCGAATACAGGTCGGAACGCGCGTCCACGCCACGGCCCAGCGCCTGCTCCGGGGAGAGGTACTGCGGGGTGCCGACGACCATGCCGGTCTGCGTCATCGAGGTGACGCCCGACTGCATGGCGCGGGCGATGCCGAAGTCCATCACCTTGACGACGCCGCGCTTGGTCATCATCACGTTGCCGGGCTTGATGTCGCGGTGGACCAGGCCCATCTCGTGGCTGGTCTCCAGCGCGGCCAGGACGTCGGCCGTCACCTTCAGCGCCCGCTCCGCGGGCATGGCGCCGTACTGGCGGATGTCCGCCTCCAGGGCGGAGCCCAGAGGCTGACCTTCCACGTATTCCATGACGATGTAGGGCATCACGGTGCTGTCGCCGCCGGAGGACCCGCCGAAGACGACCTCGCCCTCGCCCGTGTCGAAGACCGAGACGATATTGGTGTGCGACAGTTTCGCAACAGCCTGCGCCTCACGGCGGAACCGCTCGCGGAAGGACGCCTCACGCCCCAGTTCGCTGTGCAGGGTCTTGATCGCAACCTGCCGGTCGAGGGCGGAGTCGTACGCGAGGTAGACCGACGCCATGCCGCCCTCACCCAGCAAATCCCTTAGCTGGTAACGGCCACCGGCCAGAGAGCCGCCTGCGTACCGGCCCTGTGTGCCGTCCTGGCTCATGACTGTTGCTTCCCCTCGGGCTGCTTCCCCACGCGTCCGGCTGAGCGCGCGTGGCGCCCAGTCTGCCGGAGGGCAAGCACACGTCAAGCCGGGTACCCGTTCCGTGACCGTGGGGGGACGGGGTGCCTTTGTCCGAACGGCGACCGGTTGCGAGGCTGTAGCGTTCGTCGGAGCACCCGATGAGGACCCGATAGAGGACCCACCGCTAGAGCGGACGAGAGAGACGACGGCGAGGACTGATGGCACCCGAACCCGAGGGAAACGGCGCCGGGATGGCTGACGGTCCTGAGCATTGGGGCGCGGGCGGCATCGTCGGGGACGGCCGCTACCGGCTGACCCACCGCCTGGGCCGCGGCGGCATGGCCGAGGTGTTCGCCGCCGAGGACGTGCGCCTGGGCCGCACCGTCGCCGTGAAGCTGCTGCGCGCCGACCTCGCCGAGGACCCGGTGTCCAAGGCCCGGTTCACGCGCGAGGCGCAGTCGGTCGCCGGTCTCAACCACCACGCGGTCGTCGCCGTGTACGACTCGGGCGAGGACCGGGTCGGACCGAACGTCGTCCCCTACATCGTGATGGAGCTCGTCGAGGGCCGCACGATCCGCGACCTGCTGATCAGCGCCGAGGCCCCCGGGCCCGAGCAGGCCCTGATCATCGTCTCGGGCGTGCTGGAAGCCCTCGCGTACTCCCACCAGCACGGCATCGTGCACCGTGACATCAAGCCCGCGAACGTCATCATCACCAACACCGGCGCGGTGAAGGTGATGGACTTCGGCATCGCCCGCGCCCTGCACGGCGCGCAGTCGACGATGACCCAGACCGGCATGGTCATGGGCACCCCGCAGTACCTGTCGCCCGAACAGGCCCTCGGCAAGGCCGTGGACCACCGCAGCGACCTGTACGCGACCGGCTGCCTGCTCTACGAACTCCTCGCGCTGCGGCCCCCCTTCACCGGGGAGACCCCGCTCTCGGTGGTCTACCAGCACGTGCAGGACGCCCCGGTGCCGCCTTCGCAGCTGCCCGAGGGCGGTTCGATCCCGAAGGAACTCGACGGCCTGGTCATGCGGTCGCTCGCGAAGGACCCGGACGACCGGTTCCAGAGCGCCGAGGAGATGCGCGGGCTCGTCCAGTACGCGCTCCAGATGCTCCAGGAGCAGGGCGCGAACACCGGTACCTGGAACACGGGTCCGGTCACCATGTCCCTCCCGCACGGCCAGCCGGGCTCGCCCACCACGGCGATGCAGCCGAACGGCAACGGGGGCCAGTACCCCTCGCACTCCACGACCTCGCAGTTCCAGCAGCCGATGGTGCCGCCGCTGAACCCGGACGACGGGTCCGCGTTCCCCGGCGGTCCCGGCGGTCCGGGCGGCGGGCAGGGCGGCTACGGCGGCTACGACGAACGCCCGCGCGGCGGCGGGCGCTGGAAGATGATCCTCTTCGCCCTGCTCGCGGTGCTGGCCATCGCGGGCGGCGTGGCGTACGCGGTCAAGAACTTCGGCGACGGCAGCAACAACAAGGAAAAGCCCCCGGGCGTGAACCAGAGCTCGCCGGGTGCCTCGGAGAGCAAGTCCGGGGAGACCAGCCCGGAACCCTCGTCGAGCCCGTCGGCGCCGTCGACGTCGAAGACGTACGAGGAGACGTACGCGCCGAACCCGACGAAGAGCAACAAGTTCACGCAGAGCACGGGTCCGACGGCGAGCGCGAGCACGAGCCCGAGCGCGTCGGAGAGCAAGAGCCCGCCGGTGGATCCGACGCCTCCGACGAAGGAGCCCCCGACGAAGGAGCCTCCGACGAAGGAGCCTCCGACGAAGGAGCCGTCCGTCCCCGTCACGGGGGACCCGGTCAACCCGGCGGGCTAGGCACCTTCCGGAACACCGTTAAGGGCCCTGCGGAATCAATTCCGCCGGGCCCTTTCGCGTACTCCGCGCGAGGCGGACGTTCCGTCCGATGATCACAGTGCGTGTTGGTACTGCCGTTCCTGTCGGCTCATGTTCCCGGCCAGGGTGTGCACGGTGACGAGTTGCGGCTCGATGCGCATGTAGACCGGGTCGAAGACCGCCCCGTCCACGAAATGCGGGCCCGGACCGAATAGTTCCAGTTCCGCGTTGGTCGGTTCGACGATCTGTGCGGTTCCGGTGAACTGCACCGACCACAGGCGGTCGTCGGGGGAATTGAAGTTGTCCGCCCCGTACGAAACGACACTGCCGTTGCAGGCCTGGTGATAGCCGAAACCGGCGTGCATTCTCAGTACGACCTTGCCGTTCACCACGATGTGGCGGGCGAGCGCGAGGAAGGGCAGCGCGCGCATGCTGGTGGCGACCCGGCCGTAGGGCACGCGGCGCAACAGTTCGATGGCGTGGAGTTCCTCTGGGGACATGCGACCACTCTCCGACACCGACAGGGCGTCGGGAAAGAGGATCCAGCCCCGATGATCGGGGACGTTGGTCCCGAATGGGTCCGGTGCTCCCCGGGCAGCGCCGGCCGTACCGGGCGCCCCCCGAGCGCCCCGATCCCCCCTGGCATCCCACCGGCGGGATCGTCACCCTGCGTCATGCCCGCAGCGCCGGACGTGCGGACGTACGGACGGACGCACGGAAGGCGCCCGCACGCGCGACGGCGGGCTAGGCGCGCTTCTCCGCCTGCAGGCGGGCCACGTACGCGGCGGCCTGGGAGCGGCGTTCCATGCCGAGCTTCGAGAGCAGGCTGGAGACGTAGTTCTTGATCGTCTTCTCGGCCAGGTGGAGCCGCTCGCCGATCACCCGGTTGGTCAGGCCCTCGCCGATCAGGTCGAGGATCTTGCGCTCCTGCTCGGTGAGGTTGGAGAGCCGGTCGTCGCCCTTGCCGTTCTTGCCGTCGCGCAGCCGCTCCAGCACCCGCGCGGTCGCGACGGGGTCCAGCAGCGACTTGCCGGCCGCCACGTCCCGTACGGCGCTCAGGAGCTCGTTGCCGCGGATCGCCTTGAGGACGTAACCGGAGGCGCCGGCCATGATCGCGTCGAAGAGGGCCTCGTCATCGGCGAACGAGGTCAGCATCAGGCACTTGATGTCCTCGTTCTGCGAGCGCACCTCCCGGCACACCTCGACGCCGCTGCCGTCCGGGAGCCGCACGTCGAGGACGGCGACGTCGGGGCGGGTCGCCGGGATGCGCACCAGCGCGTCCGCGGCGGTACCGGCCTCGCCGACGATCTCGATGTCGTCTTCGACCGACAACAGCTCATGAACACCCCGACGTACCACTTCGTGGTCGTCCAGGAGGAATACCTTGATTTTTCCGTCTTCGCGCACGAAGTCAGTTTCACACACTCACCCCTTCCCTGCCGGAGTTACCCGGGATAACGTGCCGTTGTTCCGGCCCCCTGCAAGGCTGTGACCAGTGGTTGTTCGCGCTCCCGCCGATTTACTTGGATATCCAAGCAAAATCGCAGGTCAAACGGGGTTTCGCGGTTATACGGCGCACTGGGTAACGTGCATTGCGCAGGGCACTCGCCGGGGCACCTGTCACGCCTGAATCCCGTACTCGACGCGCACCCACCCCGTGCGCGGGTACAGATGCAGGTGAGCCGCACTGGACCCCGGAGAACCCGGGTGCCGGACCGACGGAGGAGCACACGTGACCGTGGAGAGCACTGCCGCGCGCAAGCCGCGACGCAGCAGCGGCACCAAGCGGGCAGCCGGCGCGGCGAGCGCCCGCAAGACCGCCGCCGCCACCGCACAGCCGCACGACGCCGAGCCTCAGCTCGTACAACTGCTGACGCCCGAAGGAGAACGGGTCGAGGTCGCGGACAATCCGGACCTCGCGGAGTTCGCGCCCTTCGTCGCGGACATCACCACCGACGACCTGCGCGGGCTGTACCGCGACATGGTCCTGACCCGCCGCTTCGACGGCGAGGCGACCGCCCTCCAGCGCCAGGGCGAGCTGGGCCTGTGGGCCTCGCTGCTCGGCCAGGAAGCGGCGCAGATCGGCTCCGGCCGGGCCCTGCGGGACGACGACTACGTCTTCCCGACCTACCGCGAGCACGGCGTGGCCTGGTGCCGCGGGGTCGACCCGACCAACCTGCTCGGCATGTTCCGCGGTGTGAACCACGGCGGCTGGGACCCGACGGTCAACAACTTCCACCTGTACACGATCGTCATCGGCTCGCAGACGCTCCACGCGACCGGCTACGCCATGGGCGTGGCCAAGGACGGCGCCGACTCGGCGGTCATCGCCTACTTCGGCGACGGCGCGTCCAGCCAGGGCGACGTCGCGGAGGCCTTCACGTTCTCGGCCGTCTACAACTCGCCGGTCGTGTTCTTCTGTCAGAACAACCAGTGGGCGATCTCCGAGCCCACCGAGCGCCAGATGCGCGTGCCGCTCTACCAGCGCGCGCAGGGCTTCGGCTTCCCCGGCGTCCGCGTCGACGGCAACGACGTCCTGGCCTGCCTCGCGGTCACCCGCTGGGCGCTGGACCGGGCGCGCCGCGGCGAGGGCCCGACCCTGGTCGAGGCGTTCACGTACCGCATGGGCGCGCACACCACCTCGGACGACCCGACGAAGTACCGGCGCGACGAGGAGACCGCGGCCTGGGAGGCGAAGGACCCGATTCTGCGCCTGAAGGCCCACCTGCTGGCCTCCGGGGGCGCCGACGAGGCGTTCTTCGCGGAGCTGGAGGCGGAGAGCGAGGTTCTCGGCAAGCGCGTGCGCGAGGTCGTACGGGCCATGCCCGACCCCGACACGATGGCGATCTTCGAGAACGTCTACGCGGACGGGCACGCGCTCGTCGACGAGGAGCGGGCGCAGTTCGCCTCGTACCTCGCGTCCTTCGAGGGTGGGGAGTGACCACCATGGCCATCGAAAAGATGTCGATCGCGAAGGCGCTCAACGAGTCGCTGCGCAAGGCCCTGGAGACGGACCCCAAGGTCCTGATCATGGGTGAGGACGTCGGCAAGCTCGGCGGCGTCTTCCGCATCACCGACGGACTGCAGAAGGACTTCGGCGAGGAGCGGGTCATCGACACCCCGCTCGCCGAGTCGGGCATCGTCGGCACCGCCATCGGTCTGGCCCTGCGCGGCTACCGGCCGGTCGTGGAGATCCAGTTCGACGGGTTCGTCTTCCCCGCGTACGACCAGATCGTCACGCAGCTCGCGAAGATGCACGCCCGCGCCCTCGGCAAGATCAAGATGCCGGTCGTCATCCGCATCCCGTACGCGGGCGGCATCGGCGCCGTCGAGCACCACAGCGAGTCCCCCGAAGCGCTGTTCGCGCACGTCCCGGGCCTCAAGGTGGTCTCGCCGTCGAACGCGAGCGACGCCTACTGGATGCTCCAGCAGGCGATCCTCAGCGACGACCCGGTGATCTTCTTCGAGCCGAAGCGACGCTACTGGGACAAGGGCGAGGTCGATGTCGAGGCCATCCCCGGCGAGCTCCACAAGGCGCGCGTCGCCCGCTCCGGCACCGACATCACCCTGGCCGCCTACGGTCCCATGGTGAAGGTCTGTCTGGAGGCCGCCGCGGCGGCCGCCGAGGAGGGCAAGTCGGTCGAGGTCGTGGACCTGCGCTCGATGTCCCCGGTCGACTTCGACGGGCTCCAGGCCTCCGTGGAGCGCACCCGCCGGCTCGTGGTCGTCCACGAGGCGCCGGTGTTCCTGGGCATGGGTTCCGAGATCGCCGCCCGCATCACGGAGCGCTGCTTCTACCACCTCGAAGCGCCGGTCCTGCGCGTCGGAGGCTTCCACGCCCCGTACCCGCCGGCCCGCCTGGAGGACGAGTACCTGCCCGGCCTGGACAGGGTGCTCGACGCCGTCGACCGCTCCCTGGCGTACTGAGGAGAGCCCCGATGACGATCCGCGAATTCAAGATGCCCGACGTGGGCGAGGGCCTCACCGAAGCCGAGATCCTCAAGTGGTACGTCCAGCCCGGTGACACCGTCACCGACGGGCAGGTCGTCTGCGAGGTCGAGACGGCGAAGGCGGCCGTGGAGCTGCCGATCCCCTTCGACGGGGTCGTGCACGCCCTCCTCTTCGAGGAGGGGACCACGGTCGACGTCGGCCAGGTCATCATCTCGGTGCGGACCGGTGCCGACGCCGGTGCGGACGAGGCGGCCCCGGTCGCCGAGGCCCCCGTGGCCGCCGCCGTCGCGACGGGCTCGGAGGCCGCCGCGGCCGCCGAGCCGGAGCCCGCGGCGCGCCAGCCCGTCCTCGTCGGGTACGGCGTGTCCACGGCCTCCACCAAGCGGCGCCCCCGCAAGGCCGCCGAGGGCGCGCCCTCGCGCAACGGCACCGCTCCGGCCCCGGCGGCTCCCGCCGCGGTGGCCGTCGCCGTCGCCGTACCGGCGCAGCCGACGGGCGAGCGCCCGCTGGCCAAGCCGCCCGTGCGCAAGCTCGCCAAGGACCTCGGCATCGACCTCGCCGCGGTGGTCGCCACCGGTGAGGGCGGCGTCGTGACCCGTGAGGACGTGCACGCCGCGGCCGCCGCGGCGATCACCCCGCAGGTCGTGGCCCCGGCACCCGTGGCGGCCCCGGCCGCACAGGCCGCGCCGGCCCCCGCCGTCGCGGTCGCCGTGGACGCCTCGGCCCGCGAGACCCGCGTCCCGGTCAAGGGCGTCCGCAAGGTCACCGCCCAGGCCATGGTCGGCTCCGCGTTCACCGCCCCGCACGTCACCGAGTTCATCACCCTCGACGTGACCCGGACGATGAAGCTGGTCACCGAGCTCAAGGCCGATCCCGACCTGGCCGGGCTGCGGATCAACCCGCTGCTCCTCATCGCCAAGGCCGTCCTCGTGGCGATCCGCCGCAACCCGGACGTCAACGCGTCCTGGGACGAGGCGGCCCAGGAGATCGTGCTCAAGCACTACGTCAACCTCGGGATCGCCGCGGCGACCCCGCGCGGCCTGATCGTCCCGAACATCAAGGACGCGCACGCCAAGACGCTGCCGGAGCTCTCCGAGGCCCTTTCGTCGCTGGTCGCCACGGCCCGCGACGGCAAGACCTCCCCGGCCGACATGCAGCACGGCACCATCACCATCACCAACGTCGGCGTCTTCGGCGTCGACACCGGTACGCCCATCATCAACCCCGGCGAGTCCGCGATCCTCGCGGTCGGTGCGATCAAGCTCCAGCCGTGGGTCCACAAGGGCAAGGTGAAGGCCCGTCAGGTCACCACCCTGGCGCTGTCGTTCGACCACCGACTGATCGACGGCGAGCTCGGCTCCCGCTTCCTGGCCGACATCGCGGCGGTCCTGGAACACCCGCGCCGGCTCATCACCTGGTCGTAGACCGGGCGCGCACCGATCCGCCGAGGGCCGGTCCTCCCCAGGGGAGGCCGGCCCCCGGCGCGTCAGCGAGCCGCGGGCCCCGGCCCGCAGGCGTACGGAAAACCCCTGGTGGGAGGGCGTCCACCATGTGATCATCACCCCGATGACATTCCGCGCTGCCACAGCAGACCCCGCAGACCTCGACCGCGCCCTCGCCTTCACGGCCCACGGCCCCGTCGAGGCGCTCACCCCCGACCGCATCCGCGAGGAACTCGCGGCAGGACAGTTCCGCCCCGAGTGGATCTGGTTCGCCGAGGACGACAACGGCGAGGTCCTCGCCCGCGCCCTCTGGTGGGGGCGGGCCGACAGCGAGCGGCCCGTCGCCCTCGACTGCCTCCAGGTCCGCGCGGACGTCGCCGACCCGGCCGCGGTCACCGCCGGCCTGCTGGCCGCCGGGCACGCCGCCTTCGGCAAGGCCCCCCTGCACAACATCTCCCTGCCCCGCGACTGGCGCGCCGACCCGGCGCTCGTCGAAGCCGTGGCCTGGCGCCGGGAGGCCACCCGACGGGCCGGCCTGACGCAGGAGGTCGAGCGGCTGCGCTACGAGTGGACGCCCGCCGCCGGAACCCCCGAGCCCACCGGCCGGCTCGTCTTCCGCGAGGGCACCGACGAGGAGTTCCTCGACGTCTTCGCCCGGCTCTCCCGCGGCAGCCTCGACCTGAACACCCAGCAGGAACTCGCCACCATGACGGAGGAGGAGTTCGCCCGCGCCGACTTCGCCTACTACCTCGACTGCCCCGGCGAACGCTCCTGGTGGCGCCTGGCCCACCTTCCCGACGGCACCCTCGCCGGGATGGCGATCCCCTCCGCGACCCCGTACCACCGCAACGTCGGCTACCTCGGCGTCGTCCCCGAGCAGCGCGGCAAGGGCCTGATCGACGAGGTCCTCGGCGAGATCACCCGCTTCCACGCCGCGGCGGGCGCCGAGCGCGTCACCGCGACCACCGACGTGGTGAACGTCCCGATGGCCGCCGCCTTCGACCGGGGCGGCTACGAGGTCACCGAGATCCGCCTCGTCCTGGAGGAGCCCGCCGGGGCGTGAGCCCCGCCGACCGCGTGAACGCGCGGCCCGGGCGCGGTAGCCTCCGCCCGGGAAAGGGGGTCCGCGTGCCCATCACCGAGTTGCAGGTGTACTCCGTCGAGCGGGCCGACGTCACGGGCGGCGTGTGCCTCGTACGGTGCCTCGGCGGCGCCGCCCGCCCCGGGCAGGTGTACGCCGCCGGGGAAGCGCGCCTCGGGCTGCGCCGGATAGAGGCCGCCGGACTGACCGTCCCCTTCGTCGGTGGCGGCCGCGTCGCGCGGGTCCACCTCACGGGCCCGATGGTCGCGCTGCTCACCCGCGGCCAGGTGCTCACCTCGGTGCCGCCCGACGGGCACGCCCTGGCGGAACTGGAGGCCTGGCTGGCCACCGGGCCGCCGCTGCTGGAGGAGCCGCACCCCCGAACCCTGCGGGCCCTGGCCGGCGCGCGGATGCAGGACGAGGACCTGCCGGACGGGGTCCGTCTGCGCTGGGGCCGGATCGCGCTGACCGCCGGCTACCGCTGCGCCGAGGCGGAGGGCGTGCCCGACCTCGCGCGGGGCTCGGAGCTGGCCGCCGTCCGCAGCTACCTGATCCGCCGGTTCGGGCCCGGGCCCGGCGGTGACCCGGCGGCCCTGTGCCGGGAACTGCTGGAGCTGATCGACCTCGCCCCGGGGGAGGCCGCCGCACTGGCCGTCGGCTGGCGCGACCTGCCGCCCGAGCGGATCCTGCACCTGCGCCGCATCAAGAGCCTGATCGCGTGGATGGTCCTCGTACGCCCCTTCCTGCCGGCCGACGACCCCTTGGCGGAGGCCGTCGACGCCTGGTCGCGGGTGCGCGCGGCCCTGCCGTAGCCGCGGGCGGGGCGCCCGGCGGGCTTCACCCGGCGGGGGCGGTCACCGCCAGGGGATGTTGAGCCAGGGGCTCGCCGGATCGGTGGTCAGCGTCAGGTGCGTGGCGAGCGAGGACGCGTACCACTCGCCGAACTCCTCCTCGTCGAAGTGCAGGCAGCGCCCGAGCAGGTACCCGGCGGAGAGTTCCGCCCAGGACCGGTAGCTGCCGCGGGCCGCCTCGCCCGCCCTGAGGACGGACCGCTCGGTGTCCTCGACGGTGCAGTAGCGGGCGCCCAGGCCCCAGCGGGCCATCTGCGAGGCGCGGCCGTGGTCCCAGCCCGCGACGGAACGCACCCATCCGCCCTCGGGGAGCAGCCCGTCGGCGCGGAAGCGCTGCTCGTAGCGGGCGATCCGGCCGATCAGCCGCTGCACGCCGGCTATCTCCCCTTCGAGCTCGGCGACGGGACGCGGCTCGGCGACGGTCACGCCCTCCGGGGTCAGCTTCGGCTCGACGGCCTGCTCGGCGCTGCGGCGCAGCCCGTACTCGACGGCGTGCCGCCAGTGCTCGACGTCGACGGGACCCGCGAAGTCGGAGGCGAGCATCCGGCGCACGCGCAGCGCGAACTCCCACACGGGGCTGACGACCTCGGCGTTCTGCATGCGCCGCAGCACGTCGAACCAGCCCGAGGCGTCCGTGATCCCCCAGGAGCCGCGCAGGCGCTCGCGCTCGCGGGTGTAGCCCTTGCCGTGGTAGCCGAGGGCGTTCCAGAACTCCCCGTTGAGGACGGAGAGGTGGGCCCCCACGGCCAGACCGTGCGCGACGGGTCCGTGCAGCGGCCCGCCGGTGTGCAGGGCGTGCACGGCGCCGGGCTGCGGACCCCAGGTGGTGGCGGCGTCCCAATGGGCCCGCCAGCGGGCGCGGTCGGCGGGCGTGGTGGTGAGGTACGCCTCGGCGGGCGTTCCCGGGTTCACGGCGAGGTGGGCCGGGTCCCGCTCGTCCCAGGCGTTCGCGAACCAGGCGAGGCTCTGGCGCAGGAAGACGGTGTCGGCGTCGGGTGCGGGCAGCATGCCCCGCGTGTAGACGGCGAGGCTGCCGTCGTGGGGGGACGGGTGGAAGCGGGCCTGGCGCGGATCGGCGTCGACCCGGGCGCGGGACTGCGGGAGGAACAGCTCCGCCCGGGCGAGGGCGTCGAGGTAGCCGGGCCAGTCGCCGCGCTCCTTGGCCCCGTACAGTTCCCTCTCGATCGCGCTCGGCGCGGTCCAGCCAGTCATACCGGGACCCTATACGGACGTCCCGGGACGTTGCGGGGCGGATCCGGAACGGTTCGCGGGCCGGTGCGGAAGCTCAGATCCCGCTCTGAATCCGGCTCCCGCGGGGTTGGCGCGACCGCCGCGGGGACATCTCCCGGACACGGCGCGCGCACGCCGGGGGAACGGGATCGGGAACGGGGGACGGGGATGGGGATGGGGACGAGGTCGGGAACGGGGTCGGGGTCGGGATCGGGCGGGTGCGGAGCGGACGGGTACGAGGCGGACGTGTACGGACTGGCCCGGCTGGCGGGCGGGCCGCACCGGGTGGCCGAGGTCGCCCTGCTGCGGCTGCGGGAGCGGGGCCTCGTGCGGGTCATGGGTTCCCGGGTCCGGGCGGAGGCCCCGGCCGGCGTCGGGAGCGCTCCCGTGGAGCGGGCCCTGACGGAGCTCTGCCCGCGCGGGGCGAGCCTGGCGATGGTGCTGGCGGAGCTGGCCCGGGGCCCCGAGGTGGCCCGGATCGGGCAGGACCTGCGCGCGGCCGGGCTGCTGGGCCGCGTCCGGCCGAACCGGCCGACCGCCGCCGGGCGGCGGATGGTGGAGCGGGCCCGGCGGAGCCGCGCCTGGCCCCCGTACGTCTTCGGCGGGTCGCCCGTGCTGCCGGACCGGCTGCTGCGCCGGGCCCTCGCGCAGGCGCAGCCCCCGCCGGCCGGCTTGGGCAAGGCCCTCGTCCGGATGGGCAGGGCCCTGGACCGGGCGGAGGACCGTCACGACGGGTCGGGCGACGGCGGGGACGGCGGCCACTCCTGCGGCGGGGACGGCGGTGGCGGTGGCGGGGGTGGCGACTGAGGGTTCCGGGCGGGCGCCGGCTGGGCTGCACGTCTGACGGTGCATCACCTGAGGGTGACGGCATCGCCGCCGGTCAGGGCGGTGCGTACGCCGGTTGCGCGGCGTGTCCCCGGGAGTGGTGGACGCGCTGCGGTTGCGGGGTCCGGCGGGGTGCCGCTACGTGGACCGGGACACGTCCCATGTCGCCGTAGGTCCCCGCCGGACAGGAGAGATCCGTTGCGCCGCTCCACGCGCTTCACCCGCCACGCCGTCCCCGCCGTCCTCTGCACCGCCCTGCTGGTCGCCTCCCCCGGCCTCGCGACCGCCGCCGACGTCCCCGCGCGCCCGCCGGTCGCGGCGCCGGCCGAGCCCGGGTCGAAGTCGATCCCCGGCACCGAGGCGCTGCTCGCGCAGATCCAGCAACTCGGCACCGTCGCGGGGGTGTTGCAGCCCGTGACCGATCTCCTCGCCGCCGTCTTCAAGTCCGCCGACGGCAAACTCCCCGAGGCGGACGTGGCCGCCTTCAGGGCGAAGATCGACACGGCCCTCGCCGACCTGAGGAAGAACCTCCCGCCCGCCCCCGCCGTTCCGGCCCCGCCGGTGGACGCCCCGAAGCTCCCGACCGATCCGCCGAAGCTGCCGGTCGCGGCTCCGGAGGTCCCGGTGGACGGTCCGAAGCTGCCCGTCGATGCGCCGAAGGCCCCGGCGGACGGTCCGAAGCTGCCGGTCGCGGCTCCGGAGGTCCCGGTGGACGGTCCGAAGCTGCCCGTCGATGCGCCGAAGGCCCCGGCGGACGCCCCGAAGCCGCCCGTTGCCGCACCGCAGGTCCCGGTCGTCGCACCGCAGGTTCCCGTCGCCGGGACCAAGGTGCCGCCCGTGCCGGCGCGGGCCTTCGCCGGGCCGCTCGACGTGATGACGGCGTCCGTCGACAAGCTCAAGGAGTCCGTCGACGGACTCCTCAGGACGGCCGGTGCCTGCGGCTGTTCGACCGATGCCAAGGCCAAGGCCACCGACGTCCTGACCAGCCTGGTCGCCGCGCTCGTCGCGCTCCTCACCGGCCTCGGCCTGCCCGGCCTCCCCCCGCTCCCCGTACCGGTTCCGGTCCCCTAGGGCCTGTCGTCACATTCCCGTCCGCCTCGCGGCGTCCGGGCGACGACGCTGCCCCGCGCGCGCCCGCACAGGGTCTCCCCGCCGCGGGGTCCGGCACGCGCGCCGGGCCTTCGCCGCACGGCCCTGCCGGCACGCGTCAGAGCGCTCCCCGGGCGGCCTGAGCCGCCTCCAGCAGTGCCACGTCCGCGGCGTCCTTCGGGCGCCGGGGGCGGCCCGGTATCCACACCGGGGTCATGCGTTTGATCTCGATCTGCGCCGCCGGGGAGACCACCGGGCACTCCAGCGCGCCCAGCCGCCCCGGCTCCGCCATGTCCAGCATTCCGGCGGGCCACGGCGTTCCCGCCCAGGGGCCGCCCGCCACCACGACCCGGCCGTCCGCGTCCCGGTCGATCAGCGCGAAGCTGAGTTCCTCGCCGTCCCGTACGAGGTCCAACTGCTGGGCGTCGGACCGCAGGACCTCGTACCCGCGGGCGACGAGCGGTCCGGTCAGCCGGCCGGCGTCCCGTGACCGGGCGAACCAGTCGACGTCCTCGTGCTCGCGGGTGATCCGGCCGAGCCAGAAGTCCATGGCCCAGCCGCCCCGGAGCCAGACCTCCACGCCGAGTCCGAGCACCTCGGCGATCATCGTCAACTGGCGTCGCGCACGCGGGTCGTTCATGTGATCACCGTACGACCCCCGTGCCACCGAGCGACCGTGCGGACCCCCTTGACGGGGTTCCGCGGCGGGGAGACGTTCAGGGGTCTCGCATCCGAACGCGCGCAGCCGGGGGGCCGCCATGCCGCAGGAGTCCGTCCAGACCGTGGGGGAGCTACGGGCGCAGCTCGCGGCGTGCGGGGCGAGGTGGTCCGTCGGCGAGCACCTGGCGGACACGGATCCCGTGCCGCGGCCCGCGCTCGGTCTGGAGCCGGGGGTGCACCTGACCCGGGCGGCGGAGGCCGCCCCCGTCGACCTGCGGGCGCTCGTCGGGCACGCGAGCGGCAATCCGGACGTGACCCGGCGCAGGGCCGCGCACGGGTTGCTGCCCGGCGCGGCGGGGAGCGCCGGGCCGGGCGGCGGGCGACCCGTCTCCGTGGACTGGCGCAGTCGCTGGGGGAGGCCGTGGCTGACCCGGGTGAAGGACCAGAACCCGTGCGGATCCTGCTGGGTGTTCGGGGCGGCCGCGCTGGTGGAGTCGATGGCGCGGATCGAGCACGGGGTGTGGGCCGAGCGTTCCGAGGGGGACGTGCACGACGGGATGAAGTCGGCCTGCGGACAGGGCGGCGACCCGGAGACCGCACTGCACTGGATCCGGACGAACGGGGGCCTCGCGGACCCGGACTGCTGGCCGTACGGCACACCGCCCCCGGGCCTGCCCGCCGAGCGGCGGGAGGCATGGAGGGCCGAGTACACGCCGAGCTGGGACCGGTCGGGGCGGACCGTGCGGATCACCGAGCACGTACGGCTCGGCGACGTCGAGCAGCAGAAGGTGTGGCTGGACACGGTCGGACCGCTGACGGCCTGCTTCGACGTGTACGACGACTTCTTCGGGCTCGGCGCCGGCGTCTACCACCGCACCAGCGACCGCCTCGCGGGCGGCCACTGCGTGCTGATCGTCGGCTACGACGACGCGGCGGGCTGCTGGCTGTTCCGGAACTCCTGGGGGCCCGGCCACCACGTCGGCGGCTACGGCCGGATCGCGTACGGCGATTCCGGCATCGACGACTGGGCCAAGTGCGGCCTGCACGGCACGAACATCGACCCCTGGAGCAAGCGCCGGCTGCACACGGGCAACATCTACGAGAGCGGCAACGGCCGGGCCCACCGCAACTTCGAGATGGCCGCGACCGCGGGCGGGGGCCGGCTGCGGCACTGGTGGCGCGACGGCGACGCCCCCCACTCCTGGTCCCGGGCGGAGACGTTCGCGCACGACGCGTCCGGCCAACCGGCCTTCACCGGCACCACCTACAACCGGAACATGGAGTCCCTGCACGTCACGACGGGCGGCAGGCTGCGCCACTGGTACTTCGAGCAGGCCGTCCGGGTCTGGCGCGACGGCGGTGCCTTCGGTCCGGGCGACGCGGCCGTCGGTTCGACCCCGGCGTTCATCCAGAGCGACTACGGCAAGCCGGGGAACTTCGAGGTGGTCGTCCGCACCGCCGACGGCCGGCTGAACCACTGGTGGCGGATCAACGGCGCCCCCTGGACCTGGAACGACGGCGGCCGGTTCGCGCCCGGCACCGCCCACTTCGGTCCCGCCCTGATCCAGACCCGGGGCCGCCGGCTGGACCTCGTCGCGGCCCGCGCCGACGGCCGGATGCAGCTGTGGTGGCGGGACGACGGAAACGGCTTCGTGTGGCGGCCGGGCGAGGTGTTCGGCGGCGGCATCACCTCCGCGCCCTGCCTGATCGAGGGCCAGCACGGGGCCGCGGACGAGGACACCGCGGGGAACTACGAGCTGTGCGCGGCCCGCGGCGACGGTCGGGTGGAGCACTGGTGGCGGGGGAACGCGGCCGGCGCGGGCTGGATCCGGGGCGCGGTCTTCGGGCATGACGTGCTGGCCGTCACCGGGATGCTCCAGGGCAGCTTCGGGTTCAACCTGGAGGCCGTCGTGCTGCGCACCGACCGGTTGCTCCAGCACTACTGGCGCGACGGTTCGGGCTGGCACGAGGGCCAGGTCATCGGCCCGGCGTGAGGACCCGGTGCTGGAGGGCCTCCAGCGGTCCCCGGTCGAAGCGGCGCAGCCACAACCACGAGCCGGCTACCAGGGTCAGGGAGACGGCCGCCCACAGGCCCATCACCCACCAGGGGCCGGTGTCGGCGAAGCGGGTGGCGAGGCCGAGCCCGATGCCGTAGCAGAGCAGGACGCAGAGCAGGTTCTGGGCGACGTAGCAGGACAGGGCGGTACGGCCGACCGAGCCGAGGGCGGTCACCAGCGGCTTCGGCAGCCACAGCCGGTCGAGGGCGATGCCGATGAGCCCGATGTAGCCGACGGCGACGAGCGGGGCGACGCCGTAGCGGCCGACGGCGAAGAAGTCGCCGCCGCCGAGGGTGGTCGCGACGGTCAGGGGAAGGCCGAGGCCCAGGCCCCAGCCGGCCATCCGGGTCCGGACGCGGCGGCCCGCGTCGCTCGCGGTGAAGGCGCCGGCGCGGTGCAGGCGGACCCCGAGCAGGAAGAGGAACACCAGCAGCCCGAAGGAGAAGACGGGTTCGATGCGCAGGGCGGCGAAGTTCTCCAGCCGGAAGGCGACCTGGTCGAACCAGCTCCCCTCGGCGTAGAGGGCGACGACATCGGGGTCGAGGCCACCGGAGCCGGAGCCGGACGTCCGGGAGCCGTCCTGCGATCCGCCCGTCAGGGCGAGGGTCAGCAGCGACACCATCACCAGGTGCAGCGCCCCGGCCGTCCACATGGCCCGGCGCCGGACCTTCTCGGAGCGGGCCAGCAGCCAGGCGACGAGGAGGGCGGTGAGCGCGTAGCCCATCAGCACGTCCCAGGCGAAGACGAGCAGGAAGTGGACGGTGCCCTCCGCGAAGAGGAAGGCGGCCCGCCGCCAGTACCGGCCGGGCCACGGGTTGCCGCGACGGGCCGCGGAGTCGTACTGGATGGCCAGGCCGACGCCGAACAGGATCGTGAGCAGGGCCAGGAACTTGCCGTCGGCGAGGGCGCGGAACACCGTCTCGGCGATGTCGGCGGCGGACGGGTCGGACAGCGGGTCGGCCGAGGTGAGGCCGCCCGTGAGGACGCCCCACTCGGAGCCGGGGGAGGTGAAGATCCAGACGTTGGTCATGAGGGTGCCGAGGATGGCGGCGCCGCGCAGGACGTCGAGGAGGGGCAGCCGCGCGGTCGCGCGCCGCGCCGGGGCGATCAGGGTGTCGGCCATGACTTCAGCGTCCCGGCGCGGAGGGCGTCGCACGTCGTGCCCGTGGACGACCGGCCGGTACATCCTTCGATGCAGCCGTGGCCGGGCCGCGTCCACATCCCGGACGGCCCCCCGGCTTGCACCTGTGTTGTATCTAAGCTGTGCCCATGCCATCCGACTCCCCCGCCGCGCCCACCGTCACCGCGGCCGACCGCGTCTACCGCCACGTCAAGCAGGGCGTGCTGGAGCGCCGCTACGAGGGCGGGGTGCTGCTCACCGAGGGCGAGGTCGCCGAGGCCGTCGGGGTGTCCCGCACCCCGGTCCGCGAGGCGCTGCTGCGGCTGGAGACCGAGGGCCTGCTGAAGCTGTACCCGAAGAAGGGCGCGCTGGTGCTGCCGGTCTCCGCGCAGGAGATCGCCGACGTCATCGAAACCCGGCTGCTGGTCGAGGAGTTCACCGTACGCAGGGCCGTGCCCGCCCCGCCCGCCCTGCTGGAGCGGCTCGCCGCCCTGCTCGCCGAGCAGCGGCGGCATGCCGCCGGGGGCGACACCGCCGCCGCGATGACCGCCGACCGGTGCTTCCACGCCGAGATCGTGCGCCACGCCGGCAACGCCATCCTCTCCCGCCTCTACGACCAGCTCCGCGACCGGCAACTGCGGATGGGCGTCGCCCTGCTGCACGCCCACCCCGACCGGATGGACCGCACACTGGCCGAGCACGCCGAGATCCTGGACGCGCTGCGCGCCGGGGACGCGGAGGCGGCGGCCGCGGCGGTGCGCGGACACATCGGACGGGTCGAGGCGCTCGTGCGGGGGGCGGGTCGATGAGCGCCGCCACCGAGGGAAGGCACGCCGGCCCCGTCCCGAAGGATCCGCCCGGCGGGCGGGAGGCCGTCGCCGTCTGGTCGATCGGCGTCGCCGTCTACTTCGTCGCCGTCATCTTCCGGACCAGCCTCGGCGTCGCCGGACTCGACGCCGCCGACCGCTTCCAGGTCAACGCCTCCGCCCTGGCCACCTTCTCCCTGCTCCAGTTGCTGGTCTACGCGGGGATGCAGATACCCGTCGGCCTGATGGTGGACCGCCTCGGCACCAAGAAGGTGCTCACGCTGGGCGCCGTCCTCTTCACCGCCGGGCAGATCGGCTTCGCCCTGTCGCCGTCCTACGGCATGGCGTTGGCCGCCCGCGCCCTGCTGGGCTGCGGCGACGCGATGACCTTCATCTCCGTCCTGCGGCTCGGCACCCGGTGGTTCCCGGCCCGACGGGCGCCGCTGATGGCCCAGCTGGCCGGGCTGGTGGGCATGGCCGGAAACCTCGTCTCCACCCTCGTCCTGGCGCCCGTCCTGCACGGCATCGGCTGGGTCCCGGCCTTCGCGGGCAGCGCCGTCGCCGGGCTGGTGGTGCTGGTCCCGCTCGTGCTGTTCCTGCGGGACCACCCCGACGGGTACGGGAGCCCGCCCGTCGCGCGTGCGGCGGGGCGGGGGGCCGCCGGTCGGTTCGTGCGCCGGCAGATCGCCGACTCCTGGCGGGAGCCCGGCACACGGCTCGGCCTGTGGGTGCACTTCACGACCCAGTTCCCGGCGATGGTGTTCCTGCTGCTGTGGGGGATGCCCTTCCTCGTCGAGGCCCAGGGGCTGTCGAGGACCGCCGCGGGCGGGCTGCTGACCCTGATCGTGGCCTCGAACATGGCCTTCGGGCTGGTCTACGGGCAGGTCGTCGGCCGTCGGCAGGGAGCACGGATCCCGCTGGCCCTCACCACCGTCGGCGTGACCGCCGCCCTGTGGGCCGCCGTCCTCGTCCACCCCGGGGACCGGGCCCCGATGTGGCTCCTGGTCACGCTGTGCGTGGTGCTCGGCACCTGCGGTCCGGCCTCGATGATCGGCTTCGACTTCGCCCGGCCCGCCAACCCGGCCGAGCGGCAGGGCACCGCGTCCGGCATCACCAACATGGGCGGCTTCCTCGCGTCGATGACCACCCTGCTCGCGGTGGGCGTCCTGCTCGACGCCACCGGGGACGACTACCGGATCGCCTTCTCCTCGGTCTTCGTCCTCCAGGTGCTGGGGACCAGCCAGATCCTGCGGCTGCGGGGCCGCGCGCTCGCCCGGGAACGCTCCCGGGCCGCCGCCGCCGTCCCCTGCGCGCAGGCCGCCGCTCCCGCCGCGGACCCGGCCTCACCACCGGCCGCGGCCGGGGTCTGAGGTACGGGTTCCGGGGCGCTACGGAGTGACGGCGAACGCGGCCAGGATGGCCTCGGCCAGCTCCTGATCGCCCTCCGCCTTGACCCGGTCGGCGACCGTGCGGGGCCGCACCCGGCCCGCGGCGAGGCGGACGTACGTCTCCCAGTCCAGGGTCAGCGTCACGGCCGGGCCCAGCGACGGCGACTTGTCCAGGGTGCCGCGACCCGCCGCGTCCACCCGTACGGTCCGCATGAACTCCAGCTGCCCGTGCACGTCGATGACGACCGCCGAGTTCGCCGGGGCGCCCGCGCCCTTCGCGACCGCCTTCGGCAGGCCGGCCAGCAGCATGTCCTGCGCCACGTACGCGCCGGGGGAGTCCCAGTTCCCCGGCACGCCCAGCGCCGCCCTCAGGTCCTGCTCGTGGATCCACACGTCGAAGGCGCGCAGCCGCAGCGCCTGCTCCAGCGTCACCTGCTCGCCGAGCGGCCCGCGCACCATCGTGGCCGGATCCCGCTTCTCGTTGCGCAGCTGGCGCGAGCGGCGGATGACCGTGTACTCCAGCTCCGAGGTCATCTCCGGAGCGGTGTGGTGGCGGCGGACGTCCACCTGGACTTCCATGTAGCGGGTGAACTCGTCCACCACGTGCCGCAGATCGCGCGGGAGGGTGTGGATCGGACGGGGGTCTCCGAGCTGCTCGCACTCGATGCCGATGATGTGTGACACAACGTCACGGACGGACCAGCCGGGGCAGGGCGTCGCCCGGTTCCAGTCGCGCTCGGGCAACGGGAGGACCAGCTCGGATATCGCCTCGATGGAATGCGTCCACGCGTCGGCATAGGGCTGAAGGCTGGGATGGACGGTCAACGGGACCCCTCGCGTGCTGTTCAGTGGCGCGTTGTGGACTATGCCCAAAAGTACGCTGCCGGTGAGCACCCCGGCAGTGCTTTCGTGTGACGATCGTAGGCCCGAGTCGACGGCTGACAAGCCAGGACGGTGGTACTGTGCGCGCTTCGCTGATCCAAATCGCGGTGAATGAAGGGGAGTCGGTCGCTTCCCGCCGGTCCCGCGTGGCCGAACTCGTACGGGATCAGAGCGATTCCGATCTCGTCGTGCTGCCCGAACTGTGGACCGTGGGCGCCTTCGCCTACGAGCAGTTCGAGACCGAGGCCGAACCGTTGGACGGCCCCACCTACGAGGCCATGTCCGACGCGGCCAGGGACGCCGGCGTCTGGCTGCACGCCGGCTCGATCGTGGAGCGCGCGGGCGACGGCTCCCTCTACAACACGGCCCTCACCCTCTCCCCGACGGGCGAGCTCGCCGCGACCTACCGCAAGATCCACCGCTTCGGCTTCGACCAGGGCGAGGCCGTCCTGCTGTCGGCGGGCGACTCCCTGACCACGGTGACCCTGCCGGAGCAGACCCTCGGCATCGCCACCTGCTACGACCTGCGCTTCCCGGAACTGTTCCGCGGCCTGGTCGACGCCGGCGCGACGACGATGGTCGTGGCCGCCGGCTGGCCGGCCCGCCGCAGGTCCCACTGGACGCTGCTGAACAGGGCGCGGGCGGTCGAGGACCAGTCGTACGTCCTCGCCTGCGCGCTGGCCGGCACGCACGCCGGCGTCGAGCAGTCCGGGCACAGCCTGGTGGTCGACCCGTGGGGCGAGGTCCTGGCCGAGGCCGGGCCGGGCGAGGACGTCGTCACGGTGGACCTGGACCCGAAGAAGGTCGCCGAGACCCGCGACCAGTTCCCGGCGCTGAAGGACCGGGCGCTGGGTCTGCGGGCCCCGGGCGGTGCGCGGTGAGCGCGCCCGAGGGGCGGGAGGCGGAGGTCGAGGCCGCGCAGGAACCCCACGTGCCCGCCCCCGGCGAGCGCGCGGTGCGCGACCGGGTGTGCGACGAGGCCACCGGCATGGACCACCACGAGGCCCACGAGGCCCTGGAGGCGGCCAGGGACGCGGACGCCGATCCGGCCGTCGTGGCGGAGTGGCAGCGCATCACCGAGCACCTGGAGGCCCACGGCGGGCCGTACTCCCCGGATTCCGACCCCTTCGCCCAGGGCCGCCTCGCGGCCCGCGCCCACCACGCGGAGGGGGCACGGGCGCAGACCGCGTAGGGCGGTGCCGCCCGGTCGGGGCGGTCGGGCGACCGGGCCTACCGGGCCGACCGCTCCGACCGGGCCCGCTACTCCGACCGCCCCCCGACCGGGGTCAGCCGACTGCGGCACGGGCGGCGTCGCCGAGGGTGCCCCGGGCGTCCTCCCCGGCCCCCTCCCGGGCGTCCTCGCCCTCCCGCTCGGTCATCCGGATCACGCACACGGCGACCGCGATCAGCAGGGCCGCGTCCGCGTCCTCCCGGATCACGTCGACGGCGTAGGTCTCGCGGATCCGGTACCACTGGCGCGAGACCAGCGCGAGCAGCTCGCCCGCGTACTCGATCTTGAACTCGCGCTCCGCGATCCGGCCGCTGACGTCGAGTTCCGTCCCCTCGACCAGCGTCACGCGGTGATGGTGGCGCAGCAGCGAGAGCCGCTTGCGGCGGATGACCGCGAGCCGCCGGTCGTCGCGCTCCAGCGTCATCGCGTCGCGCAGCGAGAACAGCTTCTCCCGCAGGGTGAGCAGGATCCGCCCGTCGGGGTCCTTCAGCTCCAGGGTGTCGCGCAGCCGCAGCGCCTTCCCGTCGACGAGGAAGGCGTGCCGGCCGTCCTCGTCCTCGATCCAGTAGTCGTCGCCGATAGCGAGCACTTTGTCCCGTACGAGGTATTTCATGCGGTCATCGGTGCCCGCGATAGGTTGCAGCCATGCCTCTCCTCTACGTGACCGACCTGGCGTACCCGGCCCGCGGCCGCCGCTACGGCGACGAGGACGTGTTCCTCACCTCCCGGCTGCGCGAGCACTTCCCCCTCGCCGTCTGCCACCCGCTGGACGCCGCGGCCCTGATGGGCGGCTTCGACGCCGTCGTCGTCCGCAACAGCGGCCCCGTCCTGCACTACCAGCAGGCCTACGACGCCTTCCGGACGGCCGCCCTCGCCACCGGGACCCGCGTCTACAACCCGCTCGGCGGACGCGGCGACATGGCCGGGAAGCAGTACCTCCTGGACCTGACCGCCGCCGGGTTCCCGGTCATCCCCACCATCGACGACCCCGCCGACCTGCACCTGCTGCCCGAGGTGCCCGAGTACGCGGTCAAGCCCAAGCAGGGCGCCGACTCCATAGGCCTCACCTTCACCGCGCACCCGGCCGGCCCGGCGGGCGAGGTGCTGATCCAGCCGCGGATCGACTTCGCCTACGAGGTGTCCTTCTACTTCGTCGACGACGCCTTCCAGTACGCCCTCCACGCCCCCGACCCGGCGCGCCGCTGGGACCTCGTCCCCTACGAGCCCACCGACGAGGACCTGGCCTTCGCGAGCCGCTTCATCGCCTGGAACACCCTCGCGCACGGCATCCAGCGCGTGGACGCCTGCCGGGCACCCTCCGGGGAACTGCTCCTCGTCGAACTGGAGGACCTGAACCCGTACCTGTCCCTGGACCTGCTGTCGGAGCCCGCCCGGGACGCGTTCGTGGCGGCCCTGGTCGGCTCCCTGAAGTCCTTCCTGGCATCGGCCCCACCGACGCCCGCGCCGTAGGGCGGCCCCCGCCCACCCGCCTCACGGCGCTCTTCGCACGGCCGTGACGGGCGCTTCACGACCGGATGGCAAGCTTGAAGGATGAACGATGCTGCCCCGGCGCCCACCCCCGCGCCCGCGCCCCGCCGACGTGCCCGTGTCCGTGCCCCCGAGCTGATCGGCAAGGGCGGCTGGCTGAACACCGGCGGCAAGGATCTGACCCTGGCCGACTTCCGAGGTCGCGTATTGATCCTCGATTTTTGGACGTTCTGCTGCATCAACTGCCTGCACGTCCTCGACGAGCTCCGTGAGCTGGAGGAGAAGCACCGGGACACCATGGTGATCGTCGGCGTGCACTCGCCGAAGTTCGTCCACGAGGCCGACCACGCGGCCGTGGTCGACGCCGTCGAGCGGTACGAGGTCCACCACCCGGTCCTGGACGACCCCGAGCTCGCCACCTGGAAGCAGTACGCCGTGCGGGCCTGGCCCACGCTCGTCGTCATCGACCCCGAGGGGTACGTCGTCGCCCAGCACGCCGGTGAGGGCCACGCCCACGCCATCGAGCGGCTGGTCGAGGAGCTGGAGGCCGAGCACGAGGCCAAGGGGACCCTGCGGCGCGGCGACGGGCCCTACGTGGCGCCCGAGCCGGTCGCGACCGACCTGCGCTTCCCCGGCAAGGCCCTGCTGCTGCCCTCGGGGAACTTCCTGGTGTCGGACTCCACCCGGCACCAGCTCGTCGAGCTCGCCCCGGACGGGGAGGGCGTCGTGCGCCGCATCGGCAGCGGCTCGCGCGGCTTCACCGCCGAGAGCTTCAGCGAACCCCAGGGCCTGACGCTGCTGCCCGACGGCCGCGTCGTCGTCGCCGACTCCGTCAACCACGCGCTGCGCACCTTCGACCCGGTCACAGGGGCCGTCGAGACCGTCGCCGGTACGGGACGCCAGTGGTGGCAGGGCTCGCCGACCTCGGGCCCGGCCCTTGAGGTCGACCTGTCCTCGCCCTGGGACGTCGCCTGGTGGCAGGGCAAGGTGTGGATCGCCATGGCCGGCGTGCACCAGCTGTGGACCTGGGACCCCGAGACCGGCACGGTCGCGGTGGCGGCCGGGACCACCAACGAGGGCCTCGTCGACGGGCCGGCCGCCGAGGCCTGGTTCGCCCAGCCGTCGGGGCTCGCCGCCGCCGGGGACCGGCTGTGGATCGCCGACTCCGAGACCAGCGCCCTGCGGTACGTCGAGGCAGGGGCGGGCTCCGGGGCCGACGGCTACGCGATCGTCACCGCCGTCGGCAGCGGCCTGTTCGACTTCGGCCACCGCGACGGCGACGCCGCGCAGGCCCTCCTCCAGCACCCGCTCGGGGTCACCGCCCTGCCGGACGGCTCGGTAGCGGTTTGCGACACGTACAACCACGCGCTGCGCCGCTACGATCCCGCCACCGGGCAGGTCTCGACGCTCGCCACCGACCTGCGCGAGCCGAGCGACGCGGTCCTCGTCGACGACGACATCGTGGTCGTGGAGTCCGCCCGGCACCGGCTGACCCGGCTGCGCCTGCCCGAGGAGGCCGTACGGGTCGACGCGGTCGCCCACCGCACCCGGCGGGCCGCCACCGAGGTCGCCCCCGGCACGCTGCGCCTCGACGTGGTCTTCCAGGCCCCGGCCGGCCAGAAGCTCGACACCCGCTACGGTCCCTCGACCCGGCTGCTGGTCTCCTCGACCCCGCCGGAACTCCTGGTGTCCGGCGAGGGCCGGGGCACGGACCTGTTCCGCGACCTGGAACTGAACCCGGAGGTTCCCGAGGGCGTGCTGCACGTCTCGGCGATGGCCGCGTCCTGCGACGACGACCCGGCGAACGAGTACCCGGCCTGCCACGTCCACCAGCAGGACTGGGGCGTGCCCGTCCGTCTCGTCCCGGACGCCGCGACCCGCCTCCCGCTGGTCCTGGCGGGCCTGGACGCGGAGTAGTACCGGAGCGGAAGCACGGGAACCCCCGGCCCGCGACGTGCGGTCCGGGGGTTTCTGTCGACCGGCCGGTCGGTCAGCCCTGCAGGAAGGAGAGCAGGGCGTTCGCGAGGAGGTACGGGTCGTCGGCGCCGCAGAGTTCGCGGGCGCTGTGCATCGACAGGATGGCCACGCCGATGTCGACGGTCTGGATGCCGTGACGGGCGGCGGTGATCGGGCCGATCGTGGTGCCGCACGGCATCGAGTTGTTGGAGACGAACGTCTGCCACGGGACGCCGGCGCGCTCGCAGGCGCCCGCGAACACCGCGCGGCCGCTGCCGTCCGTCGCGTACCGCTGGTTGACGTTGACCTTGAGGATCGGGCCGCCGTTGGCGCGCGGGTGGTGCGAGGGGTCGTGCCGTTCCGCGTAGTTGGGGTGCACCGCGTGTCCGGTGTCGGAGGACAGGCAGATGGTGCCCGCGAAGGCGCGGGCCCGGTCCTCGTAGGTGCCGCCGCGAGAGAAGACTGAACGTTCCAGCACGTTGCCCAGGAGCGGGCCGTCGGCGCCGGTGTCCGACTGGGAGCCGTTCTCCTCGTGGTCGAAGGCGGCCAGCACCGGGATGT
This sequence comes from Streptomyces sp. NPDC057939, assembly GCF_042887545.1. Taxonomy (NCBI): domain Bacteria; kingdom Bacillati; phylum Actinomycetota; class Actinomycetes; order Kitasatosporales; family Streptomycetaceae; genus Streptomyces; species Streptomyces sp. NPDC057939. Next base: position 226,728 of record NZ_JBHVPG010000001.1, on the reverse strand, counting down.
GGTCGAGCTTGTCGGCCGTGGAGACGGCGGCGAGCGCCGCGACGCCCGCGTGCACCGACAGCAGGTTGTCCATCCGCGGTCCGGCGAGGAGTTCGCGGTCGCGGCCCAGGTAGGCGGGCGGTTCGATGGAGTGGACCATCAGGTCCCAGCCGGCCACCGAGCCCTGTTCCAGGCCCTCTTCCTCTTCGAGGAAGGCGATCAGGTCGCCCTCGCGGGCGTCGCCCAGGCCCCAGATCGGCTGCATGTGCCGCTGCTTGTCCAGCTTCAGGCCGTCGGTGTTCACCGACCGGTCCAGGTGGACGGCGAGTTGGGGAACCCGCAGCAGCGCGCGGTCGATGTTGACGAGGCGTTCGGTGCCGTCGCGCAGCGTCAACCGGCCCGCCAGGCCGAGGTCCCGGTCCAGCCAGGTGTTGAGCAGGGTGCCGCCGTAGATCTCGACGGCGACCTGCCGCCAGCCCTGGGAGCCGGTGTCCGGGACGGGCTTGACCCGCAGGTTGGGGGAGTCGGTGTGCGCGCCGACGATCCGGAAGGGAGTGTGCGCCGCCGCGCCCTCGGGGACGTACCAGGCGATGAGGGCGCCCCCGCGGAGTACGAACCTGCCACCCGTGCCCGAGTCCCAGGCATCCGATTCCGACAACTGCCTGAAGCCCGCCTTCTCCAGCCGTGCGGCCGAGTTGGCCACGGCGTGGTACGGCGACGGACTGGCCGTCAGGAAGGTCATCAGATCGTCGGTGTGTCCGCGGTCGAAGCGGGCGGGAGAGGTCATGTGGTTCACCTTAACGACGGTCGTGTTCGCCATTGGCCGGACTGCGGCGGATAGCGGAAAGGTCGAGGACCGCGGGGTGTGTGGCCCGAAGTCCCTTCGCGATCAGCCCGGCGGACGCTCGAATCTGCGCTGCAACTGCCTGCGCTCGCCCCGACGGATGCGCGGGAGCATCTCGGGGGTCTGCGCGGGGCGCTGCGCGCGTCTTTTGCGTCCGGCGCAGAAGATACAGGCCTCGCCGGGAGGGGCATCGGGGTCGATCGGCGCGCCGGGGTGTTCGGAGCATCCCGAGGCGTTGCGGGGCCGGGACAGTTCGCGGGCCACGATGAAGGCGCGGTGCAGGTCGTCCGCGATGCGCACGAAGTCCTCGTCGGCGGAGCCGAGGGTCAGGTGGAACCGCTGCTCGTCGACGACGCGCAGGTAGTGGCGCAGGACGTCGAGGCCGTACGGGGGCTCGGGCACCGGGTAGCCGAGCCGCCGCTGTTCCCCGGCGGCGGGTCCGGCGGCGCGGGTGCCCTGGAGGCGGCGGCCGAGGCGGCGCCGGTCGTTGCAGATGAGGCAGCGGCCCCAGCCGTCCGGTGCCTCGGGGTCGAGCGCGCCGTTGGGGTGCTCGGGGCACCCGGTGTAGCTCTTGGCGGGGGCGAGGCCCGCGGCGGTGCGGAAGGCCAGGTAGAGGGCGTCGGCCACGGGCTCGTACTCGGCGGGGTGGGCGCCGTCGTACAGCTCCTTGACGCGGTCGCCGAGGGCGCCCACATTCGCCTGCAGCTCCTTGAGGGCGTACGGGCGCCCGGTGGGGACGGAATACCCCCTGCTGCTGTGCTGCTCCTGTGGGCTCATGTCTACGAGCGTGCCACGAACCGCCGACAAGAGTGGCCGGACCCCCGGCAGGGAGGTCCGGCCACTGTGCGTACGCGCGGGGCGTACGAGCCGATCGGCGGGGCGCGGTGCCTTAGAAGGCGGCCTCGTCGAGGTCCATCAGGGAGTTGTCGACGATCTCGGCCAGGCGGCGCTGGACGGAGACGTTCGGCAGGATCTCCGCGGCGAAGAACTTCGCGGCGGCGATCTTGCCCTGGTAGAAGGGCACGTCCTTCGCGGAGGCGCCGGCGAGCTTCTCGGCGGCCACGGCCGCGCCCTTGAGCAGCAGGTATCCGACGACGACGTCACCGGAGGCCATCAGCAGGCGGGTGGTGTTCTGGCCGACCTTGTAGATGTTCTTGACGTCCTCGCCGGTGGCGGTGAGGTCGACGATCATCTGGCCGACGATGCCTTCGAGGTCCACGGCGGCCTTGGCGAGGGCGTCGCGGGCGGGGGCCAGGTCGTCGCCGCCGACGGCCTCGGCGAGGAACTTCTTGATCGTCTCGGAGAGGACGTTCAGCGAGGCGCCCTGGTCGCGGACGATCTTGCGGAAGAAGAAGTCCTGGCCCTGGATCGCCGTGGTGCCCTCGTAGAGGGTGTCGATCTTGGCGTCCCGGATGTACTGCTCGATCGGGTATTCCTGGAGGTAACCGGAACCGCCGAAGGTCTGCAGCGACTGGGCGAGCTGCTCGTAGGACTTCTCCGAGCCGTAGCCCTTGACGATCGGCAGGAGCAGGTCGTTCAGGCCGATGTCGGCGGAGGCGTCCTCGCCGGCGGCCTGCTTGAACTGGATCTCGTCCTGCACGGAGGCCGTGTAGAGCACGAGGGCGCGCATGCCCTCGGCGTAGGCCTTCTGCGTCATGAGCGAGCGGCGTACGTCGGGGTGGTGCGTGATGGTGACCTTGGGCGCGGTCTTGTCCATGAAGTTGGCCAGGTCCGGGCCCTGCACGCGCTCCTTGGCGTACTCCAGCGCGTTGAGGTAGCCGGTGGAGAGCGTCGCGATGGCCTTCGTGCCGACCATCATGCGGGCGAACTCGATGATCATGAACATCTGGCGGATGCCGTCGTGCTTGTCACCGATCAGCCAGCCCTTGGCGGGGTGCTGGTCGCCGAAGGTCATCTCGCACGTGTTGGAGGCCTTGAGGCCCATCTTGTGCTCGACGTTGGTGGCGTAGACGCCGTTGCGCTCGCCCAGCTCGCCGGTCTCCCAGTCGAAGTGGAACTTCGGGACGAGGAAGAGCGAGAGGCCCTTGGTGCCGGGGCCGTGGCCCTCGGGGCGGGCGAGGACGTAGTGGAGGATGTTCTCCTCCATGTCGTGCTCACCGGAGGTGATGAAGCGCTTCACGCCCTCGATGTGCCAGGAGCCGTCGGCCTGCTCGACGGCCTTGGTGCGGCCGGCGCCGACGTCCGAGCCGGCGTCCGGCTCGGTGAGGACCATCGTGGAGCCCCAGCGCTTCTCGACGGCGATCCCGGCGACCTTCTTCTGCGCCTCGTTGCCCTCCTCGAAGAGGATGCCGGCGAACGCCGGGCCGGAGGAGTACATCCACACGGCCGGGTTCGCGCCGAGGATCGTCTCCGCGAACGCCCAGATCAGGGAGCGGGGCGAGGTGGTGCCGCCGATCTCCTCGGGCAGGCCCAGACGCCAGTACTCGGAGTCCATGAAGGCCTTGTAGCTCTTCTTGAAGGACGCCGGGACGGGCGCGGTGTTCGTGGTCGGGTCGAAGACCGGCGGGTTGCGGTCGGCGTCCTCGAAGGAGGCGGCCAGCTCGTTCTCGGAGAGCTTGGTCATCTCGCTGAGGATGGTCCGCGCGGTGTCGGTGTCCATCTCGCCGAACGGGCCGGTGCCGTACAGCTTGTCGCGTCCGAGCACCTCGAAGAGGTTGAACTCGATGTCGCGGAGATTCGACTTGTAGTGCCCCATGGCGACGGCTCCGTTAAGGCTCGGTGAGACGGGTTCCTCGTGCATACCACTCGGTAACAACATGATGCTACCCGTCGGTAATAAGGGCAACCCTTCTCCCTCGACTGTGACCAGGGTCAAGCCGGGTCGAGCCGGGTCAAGCCGGGTCGAGCCGATTCAAGCCGGGGGCGGTGGAGTGCCGCCGGAGGGTCCCGGGCCGCCCCCGGCCCGCCCGCAGGCCTCAGGCGACGCCTTCCCGGGCCCGCGGCGGCTCCGGGAACGCCAGGCGCGGCGAGCCGCCCGCCCACCACACGCCGATCACGAACGCCGCCGTGGCCTCCACGTACGCGGCCCGGTCCAGCCCGCCCGCCGGCATCGGGCTCCACCCCATCCCGGTGATCAACTCGCCGACGTGCCCGGCGGCCTCCGCGTCGTCCGCGCAGAACGGCACCGCGGGCGGGACCTCGCCGAAGCCGTCCGCCGGCCGGTCCCACATGCTCGCGTGGGCCAGGTTGAAGGCCTTCACCACCCGCGCGCCGGGCGCCGCGGCCGCGATCAGGCCCGCCACGCTCTCCCCGGGCCCGGTGGTCAGCATCACCCCGCCAGGGCCCGGATCCAGCGCGTTCGCGCAGTCCACGACCGTCCGCCCGGCCAACGCCCCGGCGTGCTCACGGGCCAGTTCCGGGGCCACCCCCGCCGGCACCGCGAGCAGCGCCACCTCCCCGTACCCGGCCGCCGCCGCGGGCGTCCCGTGGCCGGCCGCCCCGATCCGCCCGGCGAGCGCCCGGGCGGCCGCGCCGTCCCGACCGCCGACGAACACCTCGTGGCCGGCCCGCACCCAGGCCCCGCCCAGGGCCTCCGCCATCGCTCCCGTACCCATCACGCCGATCCGCATCGCCGCGTACCCCTTCCGTTCCCGATCCTGCTTCCGGTGGCCGAGGCTACGGAGGCCGATGCGCACCGTCCGGTGTCCATCGGCGCGGGCAGGATGGCGGCATGGAGAAGCTCCCCGATCCGGCCGCGGGACTGCCGGACCTCGCGTACACGGCGGACTGCCGGGCACGCGTCGCCTTCGAGGTACTGGCCAACCGGTGGGACAGCGTCGTGGTGTTCACGCTCGGCGCGACCGGCCCGATGCGGCCGCGCGCGCTGCTCGCGCGGATCGGCGGGATCGGCCCGAAGGTTCTCAACGAGGCCCTGCGGCGGCTGGAGCGCAACGGCCTGGTGGAACGCCGACCGTACGCCGAGGCCCCGCCGCGCGTGGACTACGCCCTGACCGAGGCCGGCACGGCGCTGCTCACGCCGATGCGGGCGATGGGCGCCTGGGCCGCCCGGTACACGGACGACGTCCTCGACGCCCAGGACCGGTACGCGGGGCGCGCCGACGGGACCTGAGCGGGGCCCGGACGGGCTCCTAGGGCTGCGCCAGCTCCGCCCAGACGGTCTTACCGCCGGTCGGCCCGGGGTGGACGCCCCAACGGACGGCGAGGGCGTCGAGCACCGCGAGGCCCCGGCCGGACTCGTCCGTGTCGGCGGCCTCGCGCAGGACCGGCCACACGCGCGGATCGGGATCGCCGACCTCGACCCGGGTGCGGCCGTCGGGGGTGCGGGTGACGGCGAGGGACACGGGGGTGCCCTCGCCGACGTGCACGATCACGTTGCCGACCAGCTCGCTCAGGCACAGCTGGAGGTCGTGGCAGGGCGCGTCCAGGTGCGCCCGCACGGCCCGCCGCAGCGCCGACACCTCCTCGGGCAGCGCGAGCAGCCCGGTGCGGAACGGCCTCACCGGCCCACGGCCCGGTTCAGGGCGGCGGTGAGCCGTTCGGCGGTGCCCGGGTTGCAGTTGCCGAGGCTGATCAGGGGCGGGGTCCGGTGGCTGCCGGCGTACGAGGGGAGGTGCAGGTCGAGGGAGGGCAGGGTGATCCCGTGCGCGGTGAGGGCGGCGCGCAGCGCGCTGAGGGCCTCGGCCGCGATGCGGTCGTTGGCGTGGTCGCTCATGGGGGACTTCCGTTCCGGTGCGGAGTGTGACGAAGCCCTCACAGCGTGGAGCGGGTCGGCGTAGCGTGGGAAGGGTTTCAGGTTGCGCTGGGCAAGTGGCAAACGGTGGTGGTGGGTTGTGCCCGCTCGCAAGGACACGGACGCGTCGGCGAATGTGCCGTCCTTCTACGGGGCGGAGCTGCGGTACAAACGGGAATCCGCCGGGTTCACGCTGGAGCAGCTGGCCGAAGGCAGCTTCCGGGGCGTGCCGTTCCTGAGCCAGATCGAGCGCGGCGAACGCCGGATGCCGATGGATCTGGCTCAGCACGTGGACGCGAAGTTGGGGACGGACGGTTTTTTCCAGCGGCGCTGTGAAGATGCGCGCAAGGCGAAGCAGTCGGGGCACGCGGAGTACTTCGCGGACGTCGCGGAGATGGAGCAGTTCGCGGAGACCATCGAGGAATGGGCGCCCATGCTTGTCCCGGGATTGCTCCAGACGCCCGCCTACGCTCGGGCGATCAGTCGGGCCGCCATGCCCCGCGCGACCGACGCGGCGATCGAGAAGCTGGTCGTCGCCCGGATGGGGCGGGCCGAACTCTTCGGCCAGGAGTGCCCGCCCGAATTCTGGGCGGTCTTGGACGAGTCGGTGATCCGCCGCCCTGTCCTGCCCGCGTGCCAGATGGCTGAACTCGTGGAGCACATTGCCGCCGTGGTCCGCAGGACGCGGGCCATTCTGCAAGTCGTCCCGCAAACGACCCCCGCTCACGCGCTCATGATGGGGATGGCCAAGGTGATGACTTTCCCGGATGCGCCTCCGGTGGTCTACGTGGAGAGCTTGCACAGCGGGCAGCTCATCGACTTTCCGGCCCTCGTGAAGGAGTACCGCAGGTCTTACGATCTGTTGAGGGCCGCCGCTTTGCCGCCGGAGGCGTCCCTGGCCCTTCTCGACGCTGCGGCAGAGGACTACCGAAATGGCAAGCAGCGGATTTGACTTGAGCATCGCCACCTGGCGCAGGAGCAGCTACAGCAACGGCACGGGTGGTGACTGCGTAGAGGTCGCCGAGGCCTTCCCCGGCGCCGCCACCTGGCGCAAGAGCAGCTTCAGTAATGGCAGCGGCGGAGAGTGCGTAGAGGTCGCCGACGGGCTCACCGGACTCGTTCCCGTCCGGGACTCCAAGCGTCCCGGCGGCCCTGCCGTGATCGTCACCGCCGCCGCCTGGGTGCCGTTCGTGCGGGCCCTCGTGGGCGGGGAACTCGTCGGCTGAGGCACGGCCCCCACCCCCACCCCCGGAAGGACTGGCCGGTACCCGCCGGTACGGGGTCGGCCGCTCGGTAGGGTGGGCCGCATGTACGGCTACGACCAGAATCCGGGCGCCCAGCAGCAGGGCTACGCGCAGCAGCCCCCGCCCCAGCAGGGCTACGCGCAGGCGCCGCTGTACCCGGAGCCGTCCCCGCCCTCCCTCGCGGACGCGGTCAGGGCCTTCACGACGGGGTCGCTGTCCGCCGAGGACTTCCAGCAGATCTTCGCCACCTCGAAGGTCTACTGCCCGCGCGGCGAGACCCCCGGGTTCCTGGCCCTGCACAACACGCAGCAGCCGGTGATCCCGATGTTCACCACGCTCAAGGAACTGCGCCGGTACGCCGGCAAGGAGTCCAAGTACTTCGTGATCACCGGCGCCGAGGTGATCGACCTGCTGCCCACCGGCTACGGCTTCGTCCTCGACATGGAGGGCGACCACCGGATGGTGTTCGACGCGAAGGCGGTCGAGCAGATGGTCGACTTCGCCATGCGCCGCATGTACGGCTAGTCCCCCCGACGGCGGCCGACGGGGGCGGGACGGGGGCGGGCGGATGCTGAGGGTGCACTTCACGGCCGAGGACCTGTTCAACGTCACCTTCGCGGCCGAGCCGCTGCCGCTCGTCGAGCTCGCGTTGGCGCTCGTCGCCTGGCAGCGCACCGACGAACCCGCCGTCTTCGGCCGCTGGCGCGGCGGCGTCACCCGCGAGCTGCCCGGCCGGGCGCGGCCCCTGCTGGACCTGTTGCGCCCCGACGGGGACAACCCGCAGTTCGTCGAGCCGTACGCCGCCACCCTGGAGGAGGGCCTCGCGGCCGTACGGGACGCCGGGCCGCGGCTGACGCCCGGCGAGCTGCGGCGGGTGGCCGCGCGGGCCCCCGGGCCGGCCTCCTGGCTGCGGGCGCTGTGGGGCCAGGACCGGGAGGCCTGGGACGTGCTGGACGGGGCCCTGCGGGCCGCCCACGAGACGGTCCTCGCCCCGCACTGGCCCCGGATCCGACAGTCGTTCCGGGCGGACGTCGCCTGGCGCACCCGGCTGTTGGCCACCCACGGCATCAAGGCCTGCCTCGCCAGCACCCATCCCCGGTCGGGCTGGTCCGGTACGGCCTTCGAGGTGGGGTTGCCGCCCGACTACGAGGTCCGCCTCGGCGGACGCGGGCTGGTGCTGATGCCCTCGGTGTTCTGGACGGGCCGGCCGCTGCTCGCCGGGCGCCCCGACGGCTCGCACGTCCTGATGTACCCGGCGCTGACCCCGCTGCCGCTGGCCGCGCCCGGCCCGGCCGGGGGCGCGCTGGACGCCCTGCTCGGGCGGACCAGGGCGGCCGTCCTGCAACTGCTGGTGGAGCGGCGTACGACGAGCGAGGTGGCCCGGGACCTCGCGATCAGCCTCCCCTCGGTCTCCGAGCACACCCGGACGCTGCGCGCCGCCGGGCTGATCACCACGGAACGCGACGGCAAGGCCGTCCTCCACTCGGCGACGGGCCTCGGCGTCGACCTGCTGCGCAGCGGGGCCTGAAGCCTTCGGGCACCGCCGAAAGGATCGCGGCACCGGGTCCCGACGCCGGAGCATCGGTGTCGGCGGGGGCCACCGGGTCTCCGCGACCGAGGCACGGGAGGTACGGATGCCACGCGTTTCGTTACGTCACAGGCTCGCGGCGACGACGGCGGCGGCCGTCATGACGCTGGGCGCGGCCGTCGTGTCGGCCGCCCCGGCGCAGGCGGGGACGCCCGGCACCACGGGCGCCACCACGTCCTGCCCGAGTGGCTACGCCTGCATCTACCGGGGCACCACGGAGGCCAGCGGGATCCGGGACAAGTGGAACAGGCGCGGGGTCTACAAGATCTCCAACTACACGCAGCGCCACCTGGTCGTGAACAACCAGACCGGCGGCTGGAAGATCTGGTTCTCGCGGAACTCGAACGGTTCCTGGCCCGACTTCGCGGTCTACGCGGGGCACCCTGCGGTGGTCGACATGCTGCCGTTCAACTCGGTCTCGATCGAGCCGTAGGCGTGGGGCCCGGTCCGGGCCCCGCGGCAGGGCCGCCCTTCGCCGGGCACGGGGGTCCCGGCGGTCGGCGGCCGGGACCCCGGCCGGGTGCGGCGCCGCCGTCAGGCGGTGCGGTGCCCGGCGCGGCGGTGGGTCAGTGCCGCGACGACGCACCAGGCGAGGGCGACGGCCACCAGGGCCGCCGCTCCCGCGGCCAGGACCGGCGGCTCCGGGCGGAAGCCGAGCGCCAGCCGGGTCCCGAGGAACAGGGCGACGAAGCCGACGCGGCCGGGCGCGTACACGGGGATGCGCGCGGCCGTGGCGCGCAGCAGCGCGGTGGCGACGAGTCCGGCGGCGGCGCACCATGCGAGGAGGACCCACGGGGAGCCGGGCGCGGCGCTGGGGATGCCGTACTCCTCCGGGCCCAGGCGGAAGGCTGCCGCGACCCAGCCGGCGGCCACCGCGCCGACGGTGATGCCCAGCACCCACAGGGCGTGCCGCCACAGGGGTCCGGGCCTGCGGGTTTCGTCCTGGTCGGCGTCGCCGGTGACGTCGTCGAAGGTGAAGAGGTTGCTCACGTCCGGTAGGACGCGGAGTCGGGCGCAAGGGTTGGCGCGGGGCGGGAATTACCCCGGCGGGCTTTCCGTTGTGGGCGGGTGTGGCAGAAAGTTCGAGTTTCAACTAAACTCGACGCAGAAGGAGGTCCTGACCATGCCCGCAGTGACTGTTGAGAACCCGTTGACCCTTCCGCGCGTGGCCGAGCCGCAGACGGCCGCCGCCCGCAAGGTGCTGGCCGTGACCACGGCCCCGACGGGATTCGAGGGCGAGGGGTTCCCGGTGCGCCGCGCGTTCGCCGGGATCAACTACGAGCACCTCGACCCGTTCATCATGATGGACCAGATGGGCGAGGTGGAGTACGCGCCGGGCGAGCCGAAGGGCACCCCCTGGCACCCGCACCGCGGCTTCGAAACCGTCACCTACCTGATCGACGGAACCTTCGTCCACCAGGACAGCAACGGCGGCGGCGGAGTCATCAACGGCGGTGACACGCAGTGGATGACCGCCGGTGCGGGCCTCCTGCACATCGAGGCCCCGCCGGAGGCCCTCGTGGTGTCGGGCGGCCTGTTCCACGGCCTCCAGCTGTGGGTCAACCTCCCGGCCTCCGACAAGATGATGCCCCCGCGCTACCAGGACATCGGCGGCGGCCAGGTCCAACTGCTGACCACCCCCGACGGCGGCTCCCTGCTCCGCGTCATCGCCGGTGAGCTGGACGGCCACCAGGGCCCGGGCATCACCCACACGCCGATCACGATGATCCACGCGACCGTCGCCCCGGGCGCGCAGATCACCCTGCCGTGGCGTGAGGACTTCAACGCCCTCGCGTACGTCCTGGCCGGGCGCGGTTCGGTCGGCCAGGAGCGGCGTCCGATCCGGAAGGGCCAGACGGCCGTCTTCGGCGAGGGAGGCTCCCTCACCATCCGGGCCGACGAGTCCCAGGACTCCAACGAGCCCGCGCTGGAGATCGTGCTGCTCGGCGGGCGCCCGATCCGGGAACCGATGGCGCACTACGGGCCGTTCGTCATGAACAGCCGGCAGGAACTCCAGCAGGCCTTCGACGACTTCCAGGCGGGCCGGCTCGGCCGGATCCCGACGACGCAGCGCACGGGCCTCGGCCACCGCGGCGCCGGCGAGGCCGACCAGGACTGACCGGTCGCCCGGTCAGTCACCCACCGCGGGCGCCGGCTCCTGCCGGTCGGCGCCGAGCGTCTGGGTCGCGGCCAGCCGGGCGTACAGGCCGTCCTGGAGCAGGAGTTCGGCGTGCGTGCCCGAGGCGCGCACCCGGCCGTCCTCCAGGACGAGGATGCGGCGCGCGCCCGTCACCGTGGACAGGCGGTGGGCTATCACCAGGACGGTGGTGGTGCGCGCGATGTCCGCGATGACCTCGCGCAACTCGCTCTCGTTGAGCGCGTCGAGTTGCGACGTGGCCTCGTCGAGCAGCAGCAGCCGGGGCCGTCGCAGCAGCGCGCGGGCGATGGCGACGCGCTGGCGCTGGCCGCCGGACAGGGCCGTGCCGCGATGGCCGACCTCCGTGTCCAGGCCCTGCGGCAGGCCGTCGACCAGCGCCGTCAGCCGCACCTGGGCCATGACGCGGCGCACGTCGTCCGGGCTCGCGTCCGGGGCGGCGAACGTCAGGTTGTCGCGCAGGGTGCCCGCCAGGACCGGGGCGTCCTGCTCGACGTAGCCGATGGTGCGGCGCAGTTCGGCCGGGTTCCAGTCGCGCAGCTCGCGGCCGTCGACGGTGATGCTGCCGCCGTCGATGTCGTAGAACCGCTCCAGCAAGGCGAACAGCGTGCTCTTGCCGGTGCCGGAGGGGCCGACGACGGCGGTCAGCCCGCCGGGCCGGATCTCGAAGTCGGCGCCGTCCAGGACCGGTCGGCCGTCCTCCCGGTAGCCGAAGACGACGTCCCGGAAGACGATCCCGGCGCCGCCCTCGGCAGCCACCCCTTTGCCCACGGCCGGCGCGCGGTCCCCTTCCTCGTCCTCCGGGGCGAGTTCCAGCACCTCGTGGATGCGGCGGACGGCCGCCGTGCCGACCTGGAGGCCGCCGATCCCGCTCGCCAACTGGGCGACCGGCCCCACCAGGTAGAACAGGTACAGCAGGAAGCCGATCAGCGAGGCGACGCTCATCGACCCGTTCGCGACGCGCGCCCCGCCCAGACCCAACACCGTCAGGAACGCCAACTGCACCACCAGGCCGCTGGAGGTGCCGGCCACCGCACCCCAGCGGGCGGCCCGCAGGCCCGCGAGCCAGGCGCCCCGCGCCGCACCCTCCAGGACGGCGCTCTCGCGCCGTTCGGCGCCGCTCGCCTTCACCGTACGGATCGCTCCGAGCAGCCGCTCCAGCCCCGAACCCAACTCGCCGAGGGCTTCCTGGGCCTCCTTGCTCGCCCGAGCGATGCGCGGCATCACCAGCGCGGTGCACCCGCCGATGGCGACGACGACACCGAGCACGGCGAGGAACAGGACGACGTCGAGCCAGGCCATCAGGACCAGCATGCCGATCAGGGTGACGGAGCCGATGAGGGTGTCGACCAGGTTGTTGGTCGCCGCCTCCCGCAGCAGGGTGGTGTCGGCGGTGACCCGGGATATGAGGTCGCCGGGAGGCCGCCGGTCCAGGTCCGCGACGCGCAGCCGCGGCAGCCGGTGGATCAGCCGCCGGCGGGCGCCCAACACCACGCTCTCGGCGGCCCGCTCCACCGTGTACACGCCGAACGCACTGGTCAGGGCCCCACCCACGATCAGCAGGGCGAGGAGCAGCACCTGCCGGGTGACGGACCCGTCGACTGCGAGCGCCTCGACGAACGACTTGGCCACCAGGGGCTGGGCGAGCCCGCTGATCCCGCCGAGCGCGCTCAGGGCGGCGCCGGCGATCAGTGCCCTGCGGTGCGGGCGGGCGTGTTCCAGCAGGGTGCGGGTCGCGCCGGGCGCGGCGGCGGTGGCGGCGGTGGCCGCCGCCGCGTCGCCCGTGGCCGTGGCCGTGGCCGTGGCCGCGCCCGCCGCGTCGCCCGTCGCCGCGTCCGCGTCCGTCGCGTCGCCCTTCGTCGTGCCGGCCTTCATCGTGGTGGCTTCCTTCGTTCCGTCATCGGTCGGTGGGTCAGGACATCCGCAGGATGGTGAGGATCTCGGGCGCCTTCTCGAACAGCCGCCGGCCCATCGTCCGCAGCGTGACCAGGACGGCCAGCAGCCCGTACGCCGTCCCCAGCGGCAGCAGCACCCAGGAGGACGCGGAGCCGTCCAGGGCGACGGCGCCCACGATCACCGGGACGACGGCCACCACCCCGACGAGGGAGCCGAGGAAGTTCGCCAGGTGGTAGCCGCCGCTCTGACCCGGCGCGCTCACGCTCCACGGGTCCTCGGGGTACGGGTAGGGGCGGAACACGCTGATGACCATGCCCAGCGCGAAGGTCACCCCGAGCAGCGCGAAGCTGACCCCGAGCGCCGCGGCGAGCTGGTCGGTGCGCCCGGTCGCGAGGGCGACGCCGCACCCCACGGCGGTCAGCCAGGGCAGGATGAACACCAGCTGCGGGAGCAGCCGGCCCACGAGCTCGGCGCGGGCCTGCGCCACGGTGCGCAGTGTGGCGACGTTGCTCCAGATCGCGGAGCCGTCGAGGGCGAACAGCACTCCGGGCACGGTCAGTCCGAACACCCAGGCACCGCCGACGGCGACGTACGGGGTCCGGCCCCCGACCGGCACCATCACGACGGGGAACAGCACCGCGTACGCCAACGCCGCGATCATCGTCATCCGGTGCCTCGGCGACCGGGCGAAGGCAGTGAACTGGTGGTGGGCCACCAGCAGGGTCCGGCTGGAGGCGAGCAGGCGGGCCCGCCGGCCGGTCGCCCGCGCGGCCCGGACCTCGCCGGCCCGGGCCGTGGAGGAGTCCGTGGTGGTCATCAGTCGGGCCAGGGAGCCGTGCCACCACACCATCAGGAGGCCGATCAGGGCCGCCGTCGCGGCCAGTTCGAGCACGGCGGTACCGGTCCTGCCGTCGGCGGCGGCCCGGACGGCGTCGGCCGGCCAGCCCGGCGGGGTCCAGCGCAGGACCCGTACGACGACGGGCGGCAGCGAGAGCCCCGACCCGACGGTGGTCAGCAACAGGTAGGCGGCGTACCCGCCGACCGCGGTCAGCAGGCCGCCGAGGGCGGCGGCGTCCTTGCCGCGCCGACCGGTCAACGCCCGTGCGAAGGCGGCCAGTACGGCCCGGGAGGCGACCACGCACAGCAGCAGCGCGAGCGGCACGGCGAGGACGGCGACGACCGCGCCGGCCACGCTGTCGAACGCGCCCTCGGCGGCGCCGACGACCGCTCCGGTGATCAGGACGAGGGTGCACAGCGGCCCCGGGCCGACGAGCGCGGAGGCCGTCGCCCCGGCGATCAACCGGCGCGGCCGGACGGGCAGCACGGCGAGGCGGGTCGGATCGGAGCTCTCGTCGCCGCCCGCGCCGAAGGACAGCGGCAGCGCCAGCCAGGCGACGGCCAGCCCGGCGAGGGCGAGCACGGCGAAGTCGGCCGCTTCCGGTTCGCCCCGGGACCCGGCCAGGCCCACGGCCACCCAACAGGCGCCGACCAGGCTGATGAGCGAGCCGGCGACGAAGCCCACGGCACGGGCGGTACTGCGGCGCAGACTGCTGCGCAGGAGGGCGAGTTTCAGCCCGACGAAGACCCCAACCATGCGAGGCTCCCTCCCTTCGCCTTCCCGGCCGGGGCGCCGACCAGTTCCATGAACCGCTCGTTCAGGCTCCGACCGGCCCGCACCTCGTCGAGCGTGCCGTCGGCGACCACGCTGCCCTTCGCCATGATGGCCACGTGCGTGCACAGGGCGGCCACGAGCTCCATGACGTGACTGGAGAAGATCACCGTCGAACCGGTCGCGGTGTACTGGCGCAGCACCTCGCGGATCGTCTCGGCCGACACCGGGTCGACGCTCTCGAAGGGCTCGTCGAGGAAGAGGACCGGCGGGTTGTGCAGCAGCGCGGCAGCCAGACCGATCTTCTTGCGCATGCCCGTCGAGTAGTCGACGACCAGCTTGTCGCCGGCCTCGGTGAGCCCGAGCACGTCCAGCAGCTCCTCGGCGCGCGCCTCGGTGTCGGCGGCCGGCAACTCCCGCAACCGGCCCGTGTAGCGCAGCAGTTCCCGACCCGACAGCCGCTCGAACAGGCGCAGCCCGTCGGGCAGGATGCCGATGCGGTGCTTGGCCTCGTACGGGTCCTGCCAGACGTCGTACCCGGCGACGCGGACGGTGCCCGCGTCGGGCCGCAGCAGTCCGGTGATCATCGACAGGCTGGTGGTCTTGCCGGCGCCGTTGGGGCCGACCAGGCCGTAGAAGCTGCCCCGGGGGACGGTGAGGTCCACGCCGCCGACGGCGGTCCTGCCGTCGAACTCCTTGCGCAGTCCTCGTACTTCCACGGCCGCCGGGACCGTCTCGCCTTCGGGGGGGTGGTGCATCGTGCTGCCTTCCGGCTGGGTGGGGGTGGGGGGACGGGAGGCCTGTCGGCCCCGCTCAGCGGGCGGGGAGGTCCGGCGAGGCCAGGTTCCGGTAGGGGGCGCCGGGGTCGATGCCGGCACCGCTGAACGCGGCGTGCGCGGGGGCGGGCCCGGCGTCGGTGCCGTTCCCCGGTCCCGCTCCGGCGACGGACGCGGCCCGGACGGCCGCCTCCGCCAGCGCCGCGGCGCGGTGCTGGCCGAAGCTCAGCCCGCCCGCGCCCGGCCTCGGGTCGGCCGGCTCCCAGGCCACGGCCGCCGCGGGGCCGATCCGGTGGGCGAAGACCGAGGTGTCCGGGGCGGTGCCCGGCAGGTCCCGGACCGCGTCGGCGACGATGTGGCAGGCGCCCCGGGACGCGCCCCCCAGATAGACGACGAGGGCGTCGCGGCGCGGGTAGTCGGCCGGACCGGACAGCACCTTGGCGTGGTAGCCGGCGCCGGCCGCCTCCAGGCGCTCCAGCACGGCGCCCCAGATCCGCGGGGCCCGTCCGGGATCGGTGAGGTGGACGTAGACCCGCAGCAGTTCGTCGCCGAAGTCCGGCTCGCGGGAGCCCATGACGTAGAAGAATCCGGGCGACAGCGCGGGCCGCAGCGGGGAGGCCGGGCTGCGCACCTCGGCGCCCGGTACGAGCGGGCCGTCGGCGGTCAGCCGGTCCACGGGCACCCGGACGCGTACGCCGTCCCAGGACACGAGCGCCTCCCCGCCGACCGGTTCCCGCGGGGCCCGGAGCAGGACACCGGCGCGGCTCACCGCGCGGTGGGGCACCGCCGCCGCCAGCTCGCGCTCGAAGCCGTGGTCGCGCGGGGCCATCCGGCGGGGCCGGGTGTCGGCCTCGGCGCGACCCGTGTGGAACACCTCGTACAGGGCCGCCCCCAGCCGCTGCTGGAGTTCGCGGGTGGACCCGCCCTCGATGGTGCGCGGTCCGACGGTGGCGGTGAGGCCGTCGGCGGAGAGGTGGATCCGGGCCAGGGCGTCGGCGAGGGCGGGGGCCAGGGCGTCGGCCGGTGCGGGGGCCGGGGTGGCGGGGGCTGCGGCTGCGGCGGTGGTCACGAGGCGTCTCCGAGTCCGACGACGTGGGTGAAGCGGGCGGGGTCGAGCAGGGCCGTGCGGCCGATGCCCGCGGCGGCCCGCTCGATGCCGAGCAGCCGGTTGGAACGGGCGGCGCCGGCGAGGAGCCGGTCCAGCAGGTGCCAGCCGGCGAAGGCGGTGGCCCGCTCGGCCAGGCCCGGATCGGCGTCCGGCCGCGCGACGCGGTAGCCGCGCCAGAACTCCTGGACGACCGGCCGCAGTCGGGTGAGCTTCTCCGCGCCGCGGGCGAGGACGGTCTCGCGGGTCATCGACAGCCCGGCGAAGGCGGCGGTGTCGGCGTCACCGCGGGTGGTGACGATGTCGTGCACCGCGCGGTGCAGCCATTCACCGGCGAAGCCGCCCACGTCGCGGGCCGGGTCGGCGAGGCGGAACTCCTCCCAGTCGGCCACGTGCAGCACGGCGTCCGGACCGGGCGGCCCGGTGATCAGGAACTGGTCCATCCGCAGGTCGCAGTGGGCGGGCACGCGCGGCGCCGTCCGTTCGTCGGCGAGCAGCCGGTGCACGGCCCCGATCAGCGGGGCGTCGTTCTGCAGCAGTCGCCAGGTCTCCAACTCGGCGCCGCTGAGTTCCTCGAACACGGCCGCCGGCAGCGCCTCCAGGAGTTCCGGCGAGGGCAGGGCGGGGATGCTCGGCGCCAGTGCGTCGAGCGGTCCGGCGGGGCGCGCGTGCAGCCGGCCCAGAGCGAGGCCCGCGCGGTGCGCGAGCTCCGGGGTGAACTCCTGGTCGGCCATCAGCTCGGCGCCGCTGCGGGCGTCCTGGAGGTAGTCGAAGGCGAGCAGGCCGGCGTCCGGGTCGCTGCCCAGCAGCGCGGGTCCGCGCAGGACGTCGGCGGGCGCGTCCGCGACCATCCGCTCGTAGGCGAGCGCGCGGTCCATCCGCTCCCGTACGTCCTGCGGCGCCCCGGTCAGCCGCTTGACGAACACGCGGGCGCCGCCGGTCGTGCGACCGGCCCAGGTGTCGTTGCGGCCGGGCAGCGCGGTGAGGTCGGTGCGGTCGAAGGGGCCCGTGCCGATGCGCCGCAGCAGGGCGTCGACCTCGGGCACGCCGTCGAGGTCGACGGGTCGGAACCGCAGTTCGGTGCGGGGCGGGGTGGCGGTGCGGGTCACGGCGTCTCCTCGGCCGGGGCGGCGGGTGCGGCCGGGTCGGCGGGCTGGGTCGGGTCGGCGGGTGCGCCGGGGTCGGCGGCTGCGCCGGGGTCGGCCGCCGGTACGGCGAGCACTCCGGCGTAGGCGGGCCGGGCGAACAGGCGGGCGCAGTCACGGGCCACCTCGGCGGCCGGCGCCCCGTACAGGGCGTCGGGGAAGTCGAGGAGCTCGGCCGTCCGGCGCCCCGTCGCGAGCCAGGCCGCCAACTGGTCGGCGAACGCGGACTGGGACTGCGGCATCAGGGCGAACTGGCCCGCGCAGTACCGGCGGGCGGCGTCCACCTCGGCCGCCGTGGGCGGCTCGGTCGCGGTGCGGCGCAACTCCTCACGGATCACGGCGGCGGCCTCCACCGCCCCGACGGGCGGCAGTTGGGCGTGGATCCGCACGAGCGGTCCCGTGCCCGCGTGGTCGCCGAAGCGGCCCGCGTACGAGGTGAAGCCGTACGGGGCCTGCGGCGTGCGCAGCCCCGCGAGCCGGGCACCGGGCTGGCCGCCGCCGAGCACCGACACCGCGAGCCAGCGGGCGGCGAACGACCCGGCCGGCGGCGGTTCGGGGGTGGCCCACACCAGGTGCGCGGCGCCGGTGGGCAGGGCCGGGGGCAGGCCCAGCAGCGCGAGGCCCTCGGCGGCGACGGGGAACGACGGCCGCGGGCCGGGCGGCGTGCCGGGGGAGGCGGCCGGTAGGCGCAGGGCGGCGCTGGCCGCCGCGACCCAGGCGTCGGGGTCCAGGTCGCCGACGGCGGTGAGCTCGACGCCACCCGCGTACGGAGGCGCGCCGGTCACCCCGACGGTGCCCGGTCCGGGCCCACCGGCCAGGAGCCGCTGCCGCAGGGCCTGTTCGACGAGCCAGGTCGGGTCACCGACCCGGCCGCCCATGCGGGCGCGGGCCCGCCGCTCCACGGCGGCGAGTTCGGTCGCCGTGGGCGGGGCGGCGAGCAGGGCGGCGAACACCTCCGGGTCGGGGGCGGGCGCGGGCAGCCAGGCGTCGAGGAGGACGGCGCCGCCCTCCACGGTCGTGGACACGGAGCCCTGCGCGGGGAAGCGGGCGGCCCACCGGTCGGCGAGGACCAGGGCGAGCCGCTCCCGGTCGGCGGGCGCGGCGGAAGGGAGCGCGGGCAGCCGCAGCCGCAGCTCGACGAGGGGCGCGCGGGCGTCCCGCACGGCGGCCACCACGGGCCCACTGCCGAGACGCCCGCCGACGGCCCCGGACCCGCTCTCGGCGAACCCGAACCCCCGCAACCCGCGCGGCCCCACCGAAACGGCGGGCAGCGGGGCGAGGGAGGGCACGGGTGCGGGTGCGGGTGCGGCTCCGCCGGGTGTCGGCGCAGGGGGCGTGCCGGTGGCGGGCTGTGGCGCACGGGTGCCGGTGGTGCCGGGCGCGGGCGCGGGCACGGGTGCGGCTCCGGCAGGCGTCGGCGGAGGGGGCGTGTCGGTGCCGGCCACCCCGGGCTCGGGTGCGGGCGTGGTGGAGGTGTCGGGCCGCGGCGCGGGTGCGGCCGAGCTGTCGTCCGGCGTCTGCGCTGGGGGCGTGCCGGTGCCGGGCCGCGGCGCGGGGGCGGGGGGTGTGGTCAGGGTGCGGAACGGGGGGCGGGGGCCGCCCGGGAGGAGGGCCAGTACCGCTCGGTGGTCGGTGGACAGGGCGCTCGCGGCCGCGCGGACCCGGGCGGCGTCGAGGGTCCGGAGGCGGTCGGGCAGTGCGTCGAGGAGGTCGGGATCGCCGAAGAGGATCTCCAGCCGGCCCAGCGCGCGGGCCCGGGGGCCCGCCGCGTGGTGGCTGCGCAGGTGGTCGTCGGCGAGCCGGCCGGCCGCCCGCCGGACCTCGGCGTCGGCCACCTCGGCGAGGGCCCGCAGCGCGTCGTCGACCTGACGCAGGGCCGCCCGTACGCCGTCCTCGTCGGTGGCGGGCAGCGTGATGACGAGGGTGTCGGGGTCGAGCGCGTCCAGCGGCGCGAAGAAGCCGCAGACCGCGTCGACGGGGGGTACGGCCAGGAGCCGGGCGACGACGAGCCGGGCGAGGTAGCCGTCGAGGTCGGCCGTCGGGTCGGGCAGCCGGTAGCCGAGGCTGACGGCGCCACCACCGGGCACGGTCCGCACGCCCACCCGGTCCTCGGCGAGCGGGGGTTCTGCCAGGACCGGGCGGGGTGCGGTGCAGGGGGCCGGCCGGGCCGGCACGGCGGCGAAGTGCCGGGTGACGAGGTCGGCGACCCGGTCGGGATCGTCCGCGCCGCTGACCGTGAGCACGGCGTTGCCCGGGGCGTAGTGCGCGCGGAAGAAGTCGGCGCAGTCCTCGGGCGTCAGGCGGGCGAGCTCGGGGAGGTCGCCGTAGCCGTCGTGGGCGTTGGCCCAGCGGTCGTACAGGAGGGCGGGCAGCAGCGGCCAGGGCAGCCCGCCGAGCGGTGCCTCGTACACGGCGGCCCTGATCTCGGCCTCGACTCCGGCGAGTTGCTCGGCGAGGGAGCGCGCGGTGAACAGGGGTGCGCGCATCCGGTCGGCCTCGGCGGCCAGCGCGTGTTCCAGATCGGCGGTGGGAACGACGTGGACGTAGTCCGTGTAGTCCTGGTGGGTCGTGCCCTCGGCGGAGCCGCCGGCAGCCACGAGAGCGGTGAAGTAGGCGCGGTCGGGCAGGCGTTCGCTGCCCTCGAACATCATGTGTTCCAGCAGGTGGGCGACACCGGCGCGGCCTTCGGGTTCCGAGCGGAACCCGACGCCGTAGTGCACGGCGACGGCCGTGAGGCCGGCCGGCGCCGTCGTGTCGATCAGCACGCGCAGCCCGTTGCCGAGGGTCAATCTGCGCAGGGTCGCGGCGCCGGCCGTGCCGTCGGTCCCGATGCCGGTCATGCGGCCGCCCCCTCGGTGAGCGTGGTGGCGAGGCCGCCGTACAGGCGGGCCGTGCCGGCGCCGTCCGGGAGGTACGCGGCGGTGTCGTGCGCGTGGAGCGCGACGCGCAGGGCGGCGCCGCGCACGCAGCCGTCGCGTGCGGTCGCGGGGTCGCCGTCGTAGCCGTCGAGCAGGGCGTCCAGGGGCCGCTGCCAGACCCGGGGGTCGGCGCCGGCACCCGACAGCCAGCGGAACTCGGCGAGTTCACCGGCGATCCAGCCCAGGTCGACGTGCGGCGGCGCGACGCACAGGTCCTCGCCGGTCAGCAGCACGGCAGCGGCGTCGGCGTTGGCGTCGGCGGCCGTGGGGACGAGCGAACCGAGGCTCGGCGCGCCGTGCGACAGGACGCTGTCGGTCCCGGGACGGGACGCTTCCGCGGCCCAGGCGCGCAGGGGGCCGACGGCGGTCCCGCCGAGCAGGTCCGCGGCGGTGGCGCCGCCGGCGGTCGTGGCTCCCGACAGCCAGGCGTGGAGTCGGACGGCGGCGCGCGCGGGCCGACGGGCCTCCTCGGGGACGGGCGCGGCGTGCAGCGCGGCGAGCAGCGCTCCGACCTCCCGGAGCGTGTCCTCCAGGGCGCGCGGGCCACCGGGGACGGCGTGCGGGCCACCCCCGGTGATGAGCAGGTGGGCCACGGAGTACGGGCCGGGGGCGGCGTACGTCCGGGCGCCGTCCGGAGCCGCCGTACCCGTCACCAGGCGGGTGCCGGGGGCGGTCGAAGCCCGCTCCACGAGGCCGTGCAGGCGGTCGGTGAGCGGGGTGAAGGGTTCCGGGGCCCGTGCGCCGGGACGGCGCAGCCAGAGGTGGCCGCCGTCGGGCAGGGCGGTGACGGTGGTGGAGAGCAGGCCGGTGGCGTAGGCGTCGACGACGACCGGGTCCGGGGTCCCGACCTCCGGACCGGCGTTCGGGGCGGCGCTCACGGCGTCGGCTCCGCGGTGAGGCGGTGGTGCAGCGCGGCCAGGGCGTCGAGCACGTCGGGCAGCGGGGCCGCGGCCCAGCTGTCGGTGCGGCCGGTGGTGAGGCTGAGCGCGGGCACCGGCGGTACGACGACGCAGTTGGGGCGCTCGGCGAGGGCCTCGACGTGGCGGCGGTAGGCGTGGCTGCGGACTCCGCCGGGCGGCAGCGCGGGCGCGACGGCGACGGGCGCCGCCGTGCACTGCGCGGTGAGCAGCGACGGGCTGTCGGCGAGGCCGAGCGCGAGGCGGGCGGTGTACGAGAACGTCGAGGGATGGACGAGGACGGCCTCGGCCCATGCGGTCAGGTCGACGTGCGGGGCGCGCAGGACGGGTTCCTCCGGCCAGGCGTCGACCATGGTGCGGCGGCCCGTGAGCAGGTTGAGGGACTCGCGGGTGACGAAGCGCTGGGCGCTGCGGGTGAGGACGGTCTGGATTTCCAGCGCGGGGTGCGTGGCGCGCAACCAGGCGATCCAGGAGGGCAGTTCGGCGGCAGAGACGGAACCGGTGGCGACGAGGAGCAGCCGGGTGAACCCGAGCCCCTCGGGCGCGGTGGCCTGGTCGGCCCCGGTCGGCGCGGTGTGCGCGGCGTCGTCGTCACGTGCGGTGGCTGCGGTGCCCGCGGCGGTACCCGTACGCGCGGTGGCCCCGTCGGCCCCGGCCCGCGCGCCGTGCGCCGTGGTCCCGGTGTCCGTGGTGTGCTCGGTCACGACGGTCACCAGCCGTTTCCGGTGAACAGGGCTTCCAGGTCGCGCAGGACGGCCCGCGGTCCCTCCAGCCTGCCGACGCCGACGTTGTTGAGGACCACCTCGTCGACGCCCGCCGCGTGGTGCGCGGCGATGCCCGCCGCGATGTCCGCGGCGTCGCCGGTGAGGGCTCCGCCCGCGGCGAGGAGGCTCGCGGCGGTGGCGGCCGGGTTCTCGGCGTCGACCCGGACGCCGGCGCGGGTCAGCACGTCCCGGTAGTGGGGTGCGGCGAAGTGGTCGGAGCTGCCGGTGGCGAGGACGGTCAGGGGGTCCCTGCCGTCGGCCGCGGCGGCCATGGGGACCACGGACACGACGCGCGGCACGGGCCGGCCGGCGGCCTCGGCGCCCTCGCGCAGCGCGGGGACGATGACGTCGCGCACGTACGCCGGCGGGGTGAGCCAGGTGATCGCCACGTCGGCGGTCCCGCCGGCGATCCGGGCCATGCCGGGCCGCAGCACGCCGAGCCCCACCTCGACGGGGGGCGCGGGCACGGGCGGGAGGGCGCCGGAGTAGGAGAAGTAGGTGCCGCGCCGGTCGACCTCGTCGCCGTCGAGCAGTCCGCGGACGATGTCCAGGTATTCGCGGCAGGCGGTCAGCGGGCTCTCGTAGGGCGCGCCGAGCACCATGTCCTGGAGGGCGCGCGCTCCGGGGCCGAAGCCGGCGGTGATCGGGTGGCCGGACGCGGCGGCGAGGGTGCGGGCCTCGATGGCGGCCTGTACGGGATGGCGCAGCGGCATCAGCGAGACGCCGATCCCGAAGGGGACGCCCAGGCCCATCCCGCTCAACTGCGCGAAGATCTGGTGCTGTTCGTTGAGGAGCGCCTGTCCGTTCCACAGTGCCCTGGCTCCGCGCCACTGGACGAACGCGGCGAACGGCGCCGCGTGCTCCGCGCGGGTCGGGACCATGGGCAGGAGAACAGAGACGCTGCGGCTCATCGCCGCACCTCCGGGTGTCGCGGAAGGGGAAGGGAATGAAAGGATCGGGCGGTGCCCGGCCCGGGTCGTTCCCGGGACATGGGGCTGCGGCGGTCCTGGGCGCCTTGCTCTCGCCCAGGACCGCTCGGATCAGCCGTTACCGGCCGCCCCTACTGCTGGATCAGCAGCCCCACTTGAAGGACGCGGCGGTCGCGGCGACGCTCACCTTGGTGTAGGCGATGGTGGTGATGGTCGGCGTGATCGCCGGGGCGTCGGCCGACGCCTCGAAGTTCAGCTCGGCGGCGTCGGCGTAGGCCTCGAAGCCACCGACGAGCTCCATGACGCTGACGTTCTCGATCTTCTGCATTGTGCTCTCCGGATCATTGGGAACGTCCGCCTGTCGTTCCGGCGGACGTCCCTCAGTCAACAACCGTGGGCAGTCGTACGGATATTGGCCCTTGGTGCGTTGTCCCTCGGGGAGTTGTCCCTTGGTGAGGTGTCCTTCGGGACAACGTGTCCGGTGCAGATGAGCGGGTGGTGCAGGTGGGCCATCAGCGCGGCTTCGAGCCGGGAACTGACGCCGAGCTTGTCGACGATGCTGGCCACGTGGGCCTTCGCGGTCCTTTCGACGACGCCCAGTTGACGGGCGATGAGCCGGTTGGCCATGCCGTGGCCGAGCAGTGCGAGCACTTGGCGCTCGCGCCCGGTGAGGGTCCCGATCCCCCGTGGATCGTGGACGGCGCCGCGCAGTTGCGCGCAGTCGCAGGTTCCCGTGCCGTGTGCGTCCGTTTTCGCCAACTCCGTGTGCTGGTCAGGCACTTGGTCGGCCATGGATGTGCGCTCGGATTCCATGGTGTGCAAAGCAGTCACTCTCCCCCGATGGACTGTTCGAAATGCGATCGTAAGCATCGGGTAACGGGAGGGCAAAATCCCGGTGGGTGAGACACCTCACATGTTGGAGCGGGAACCGAAGGGTCCTTGGATCGGCCATGTGACCTGCGGTTATGCGCCCGCCGGGCCGGGTGCCGCCGCCCCGTAGCGGGCCCGCAGCTCCGAGACCACCCCGAAGGCCGCCGCCGTCAGCGGCACCGCGAGGAGCATGCCGAGGATGCCGGCGACGCTCGCCCCGGCCGTGATGGCCAGCATGACCACCGCCGGGTGCATCTGCACCGTGCGGCTCTGCACCATCGGCTGGAGGACGTACCCCTCGATCATCTGGACCGTCAGCACCACGCCCAGCGCCCACAGGGCGATGATCCAGCCCCGGTCGGCGAGGGCGACGAGCACCGCCACCGCGCCCGACAGGAAGGCGCCGAGGTAGGGGATGTAGGCCGTCACGAACACCAGGGCGGCCAGGCCCGGGGCGCCCGGCACCCGCAGGATCAGCAGGCCGGTGCCGATCAGCACGGCGTCGACGAGCGCGACGAAGGTGGTGCCGCGCATGAACCCCTCGACGGCCACGAACGCGCGCCGACCCATCGCCTCCATCAGGTCGCCCGAGCGGACCGGGACCATCGAACGCAGGGTGCCCACCGCCCGGTCGGAGTCGCGCAGGAAGAAGAAGATCAGCACCAGCGCCAGCAGGGCCGTGGCCAGCATGGTCGCCACCACGCTGAGCCCGGAGACCACCCCGGAGGCCGCCGTCCCGCCGAACTTGGAGAGCAGGTCCTGGGAGTTCTTCGCCACGTCCTCCAACGAGGTGCCCACCGCCCCGAAGTGCTCCGCCAGCCTCCGGCCGGCCTGCTGGAGCGATGCCACGATCTGGTCGCCCGTCCGGATGAGCGCGAGGACGACGACGTACGAGGCGCCGCCGACCACCCCGACCACGGCCAGGCAGGTCAGCGCCGCCGCGAGCGAACGGTTGACCCTCATGCCGATCAGCCACCGGTGCGTCGGCCCGAGCAGGGCCGTGCCGAGGACGGCGAGCAGCACGGGCGTGACGACGGTCCGAAAGACGGAGCACAGCCACACGACGACGGCGAGCACGGCGGTGGCCAGCAGGACGACGGCGCACCAGGCGGCGAGCCGCCGGACGGCCTCGGGCAGCAGCGGAGTCGGGGTCGGCACCGCTGCATCGAACCACGGTGACCCGCGCCGATCCGGCTCAGTCGAGCGCGTCGGCGTCCGGCTTGGACCGTTCGTGCAACTCGAACCAGATCGACTTGCCCTCGCCCCTCGGGTCGACGCCCCAGGCATCGGCCAGCATCTCCATGAGCAGCACCCCGCGCCCGCTCGACGCCATCTCCCCGGGCTGCCGCTTGTGGGGCAGCTCGTCGCTCCCGTCGGCCACCTCGACGCGCAGCCGCCGGGCGCCCAGGTCGCCCGCCGCCTCGGCGACCAGCAGCGCGTCGCCGTCGGTGTGCACCAGTACGTTCGTCACCATCTCGGAGACCATCAGCACCGCCGAGTCCACCTGGTCCGGGTCCGCCCAGTCGTGCAGGAACTCCTGGATCTGCCGGCGGGCCCCCGCGATCCGCCCGGGTTCCGCCTGGGCCACGGTCAGCATCGTGCGCCGGGCGGGCCGTACCGGCTGCGCCGGCGGGGTGCCGCAGCCGCAGCCCGGGCCCTCGCGGCACAGCAGCACCACCGCTATGTCGTCCTCGCGGCGGTCGGCGAGCGGCCCGGTGGTGTGGTGGGAGGACGGCCCGTGCACGGCCTGGACCAGCAGGTCCGCCATCCGTTCGAGGTGCGCCGAGCCCGGGGCGGTGGCGTCGCCGCCCGCCGGCTGCGGGGGATCGGACTCCAGGATCGTCCGCAGCCGGGCCCAGCCCGTGTCGTGGTCGTGTCCGCCGGTCTCGATGAGGCCGTCGGTGCACAGCATCATCGTCTCGCCGGGCTCCAGGACGAACCGCGTCGTCGGGTAGTCGGTGTCCGGGATGATCCCGAGCGGCAGTCCACCCGCCGTCGGCCGCAGCAGCACCGTGCCGTCGGCCATCCGGACGGCCGGATCGGGGTGGCCGGCGCGGGCCACCTCCAGCATTCCGGTCTCCGGGTCGCACTCCACGTACAGGCAGGTCGCGAAGCGCGGGCCGAGGTCCTGGCCGGCTTCCTCCTCGCGCTCCTGCGAGGAGCACAGCCCGGCCAGGAAGCGGGAGGCCCGCGACAGGACGGCGTCCGGCCGGTGACCCTCCGAGGCGTACGCCCGTACGGCGATCCGGAGCTGGCCCATCAGCCCGGCGGCCCGTACGTCGTGCCCCTGGACGTCGCCGATCACCAGCGCGAAGCGGCCCGAGGGCAACGGGATCATGTCGTACCAGTCGCCGCCGACCTGGAGCCCGCCGCCGGTCGGGACGTAGCGGGCCGCGATCGTCATCCCGGGGACCTCCGGACCGAGCTGCGGCATCATCGACCGCTGGAGCCCCGTCGTGAGTTCCCGTTCGGACTCGGCCACACCTGCCCGCTGGAGGGCCTGCGCGAGCATCCGGGCCACCGTCGTCAACACGGACCGCTCGTCGGGTGAGAAGGACACCGGGTGCTTGAAGGCGGCCATCCAGGCCCCCATGGTGCGCCCGGCGACGATCAGCGGGAGGAAGGCCCAGGACACCCTGCCGAAGCGCTGGGCGAGCGGCCAGGCGGCCGGAAAGCGCCGCCTGTAGTCCTCCGGGGTCGGCAGGTAGATCGCCCGCCCGGTCCGGACGACCTCGGCGGCCGGGTAGGCCGTCTCCATGCCCATGTCGGTGAAGGGACCCTCGTCCCCGGGACCGTGCCCGTGGTGCCCGATGACCGACAGCCGGTCGCCCTCGACCCCGAAGACCGCCAGCCCGTCCGGGCTGAACCCCGGCATGGACAGCGAGGCCGCCACCCGCAGCACCTCCGCCGTGGAGCGCGCCTCGGCCAGCGCCCGGCCGGCGTCCAACAGGAACGCCTCGCGGGAGCGGCGCCAGTCGCCCGTGATCGGGGTGTGCACGGCGGTCGTGCCCGGCTGCGGCTCGGCGATCTCCTGGAGGGTGCCGATCAGCTCGAAGTCGACCGGACCGTCCGGCGTGCGGCGCTCCAGCGGCTTGGAGCGGCTGCGCACGGTCCGCAGGACCCGGCCGTCCTCGTCCATGATCCGCAGCCGGGCCTCGGCGAGGGTGTCCTCGGCGACGGCCAGGTTGATGATGCCGTTGATCTCGTTCCAGTCCACCGGATGGAACCGCGACCGCACGGCGACCTCGGGCAGCACGACGGGCTCGGCGGGCAGCCCGAGCAGCCGGGCGGCCTCGCCGTCGAGCGTGACCTTCCCGGAGGCGTTGTCCCATCGCCACAGGCCGGTGGCGATGGCGGCCAGGACGTCCTCGGTGCGCACCCGGCCATCTTTACAGGTCATCCCATGGACCTGCCTGTTCGCCGCCCTCTCCGGGCGCGCCCACGCCGTCACCGCCCGGGCGGTAACCTGGGGACGGTTGAATCCTCCCTGGTATCGCGTAGAACTGGATGACTGATGCATCGGTACAGGTCCCACACGTGCGGCGAGCTCCGTGCTTCCGACGTCGGCTCCGACGTCCGGCTGAGCGGCTGGCTCCACAATCGTCGAGACCTGGGCGGCATCCTCTTCATCGATCTGCGTGACCACTACGGCATCACGCAGCTCGTCGCCCGTCCCGGCACCGCCGCGAACGAGGCGCTGAGCAGCGTCACCAAGGAGACCGTCGTCCGCATCGACGGCAAGGTCGTCTCCCGAGGCGCCGACAACGTGAACCCCGAGCTCTCGACCGGTGACGTCGAGGTCGAGGTCACCGCCGTCGAGGTGCTCGGCGCGTCCGCCCCGCTGCCCTTCACGATCAACACGGACGACGGGGTGAACGAGGAGCGTCGCCTGGAGTACCGCTTCCTCGACCTGCGCCGCGAGCGCATGCACCGCAACATCATGCTGCGCTCGGCCGTCATCGCGTCGATCCGCTCGAAGATGGTGGCCCTCGGCTTCAACGAGATGGCGACCCCGATCCTCACCGCGACCTCCCCCGAGGGCGCCCGTGACTTCGTCGTCCCGTCCCGCCTGAACCCGGGCAAGTTCTACGCCCTGCCGCAGGCGCCGCAGCAGTTCAAGCAGCTGCTGATGATCTCCGGCTTCGACCGGTACTTCCAGATCGCGCCCTGCTTCCGCGACGAGGACGCCCGCGCCGACCGCTCGCCCGGCGAGTTCTACCAGCTCGACGTGGAGATGTCCTTCGTCGAGCAGGAGGACGTCTTCCAGCCGATCGAGCGCCTGATGACCGAGATCTTCACGGAGTTCGGCAAGGGCCGCGAGGTCACCTCGCCCTTCCCGCGGATCCCGTTCCGCGAGTCGATGCTCAAGTACGGCAACGACAAGCCCGACCTGCGCTCCAAGCTGGAGCTCGTCGACATCACCGACGTGTTCGAGGGCTCGGAGTTCAAGGCCTTCGCCGGCAAGCACGTGCGCGCCCTGGCCGTCCCCGACGTGGCCGCCCAGCCCCGCAAGTTCTTCGACGGGCTCGGCGAGTACGCGATCTCGCTCGGCGCGAAGGGCCTGGCCTGGGTCCGCGTCGGCGAGGAGGGCGCCCTGACCGGCCCGATCGCCAAGTTCCTCACCGAGGAGAACGTCAAGGTCCTCACCGAGCGCCTCGGCCTCGCGGCCGGCCACGCGGTGTTCTTCGGCGCCGGCGAGTTCGACGAGGTCTCCAAGATCATGGCGGGCGTCCGCGTCGAGGCGGCCAAGCGCGCGGGCCAGTTCGAGGAGAACGTCTTCCGCTTCTGCTGGATCGTCGACTTCCCGATGTACGAGAAGGACGAGGAGACCGGCAAGATCGACTTCTCCCACAACCCGTTCTCCATGCCGCAGGGCGGCATGAAGGACCTGGAGGAGAAGGACCCGCTCGACATCCTGGCCTGGCAGTACGACATCGTCTGCAACGGCATCGAGCTGTCCTCCGGCGCCATCCGCAACCACGAGCCCGAGGTCATGCTGAAGGCCTTCGAGATCGCCGGTTACGAGGCCGAGACCGTCGAGCGCGAGTTCGCGGGCATGCTGCGGGCGTTCCGTCTCGGCGCCCCGCCGCACGGTGGCATCGCCCCGGGCGTCGACCGCATCGTGATGCTGCTCGCCGACGAGCCGAACATCCGCGAGACCATCGCCTTCCCGCTCAACGGCAACGCCCAGGACCTGATGATGGGCGCCCCGACGGTGCTGGAGGAGACCCGCCTGCGCGAGCTCAACATCGCGCTGCGCAAGCCGGTCGAGACCAAGACCTCGGAGCGTCCGATCTCCGACGCGGTCACCCCGGACGCGGGCTCCCCGCGCGGCTGAACCCCGTAACACGCGAAGGCGGCGCCCCCTCCGACCGGAGGGGGCGCCGCCTTTCGTCGTACCCGGGATGCCGGGCGTCCCGCTAGAAGCGGTCGAGCAGGCCCTTGAGGAGCGCGGCCGAGGTCAGCCCGGTGGGCGCGGGACCGGCGTGGAAGAAGCCGGTGTTCGCGGTGTCCAGCTTGCGCACGAAGTCGAAGGCCTTGGAGTCGTGGTCGCCGAACCCGACGAACTGCCAGTGGACCTCCGGAGCGGCGGCCACGGCGTCGACGATCGACTGCCGGGCGGGCTGACGGTTGTCGGGCGCGCCGTCCGTCTGGAAGACGACGAGGGCCGGACCCGAGCCGCCGTCCTTCCGGTACCGCTCCAGGACCGCCTCCACGGCCACGTGGTAGCTGGTGCGGCCCATCCGACCGAGCTCGGAGTGCCGGGCCTCGACCCAGGCCGCGTCGTGCGCGTCCAGGGTCAGTTCGGCCGTTCCGTCCACCTCGGTGGAGAAGAACACCGTGTGGACGGTGGCCTCCTCGTCGAGGTGCGCGGCCAGCGCGAGCGCGTGGTCGGCGAGGTGCTGGGCACTGCCGTCCTTGTAGAACCCGCGCATCGAACCCGACCGGTCCAGCACCAGGAACACCTTGGCCCGCGCCCCGGCCCGGCCCTTGCCGCGCAGCACCTGGCCGGCGGCCCTGTACGCCCCGCTCACCCCGGGCGCCAGCCGCTTCACGGCCGCCGCCGTGACGGCGGGGCCGAGTGCGTCGACGGCTGCCGCGTCGGGTGCGGCGTCCGTGGCGGGCACGGCTACGGCCGCCGCGGCCACGGGCACGGACTCCGGTTCGGGTGCCGTCGCGGGCTCGGCGTCGACGACGTCGGCAGCCGGAGCCGCGGACACGGGCTCGGCGACCGGCTCCGCCGCGGCGGGTGCCGCGGCCGCGGGGGCAGTCTCCTCGACCGGCGCCGGTACGGGCGGCTCGACCTCGGGAGCGGCGTCAGCCTCGACGACGGCCGCGGTCGCCGCCTCCGCGGGCGCGACGTCCTCCGGGGCGACGACCTCGGGGACGACGACCGCGGCCTCGGCCGGCGCGGCCTCGGCAACGGGCTCGACGACGGCCGGAGCCTCGGGCAGGGCCACGGTCTCCGCCACGTCCTGCGGCTCGACAACGGTCGCGGGCACGACCTCGGCTACGGATACGGCAACGGGCTCGGCCTCAACCTCGGCTGCGGCGACGGGCTCGGCCTCGACGGCGGGCTCGGCGACGGAAACGACCTCGGCCTCGGCCGCGGCGACGGACCCAGCTTCGGTGGCGGGCTCGACGACCGGCTCGGCCTCGACAACGGTCGCGGGCACAACCTCGGCTGCGGCCACGGGCTCGGCCTCAGTGACGGGCTCGGCTTCGACAACGGGCTCGGCTGCGGCGGCGGCACCAGGCTTCGCCTCGGGCTCGGCAACGGCCTCGGCACCAGGCTTCGCCTCCGCCTCTGCTTCCGTCTCCGCCTCGGCGTCGGCAGCTGCCTCCGTACGCGCCTCCGTACCCGCCTCCGCCCCGTTCTCCGTGGCGGTGGACGGGGGCTCCTTCGCCTCCGTACCCGCTGCGGCCGCGGGCGGCGTCGGGGTCTCGCCGCCGCCCTGCGGGGACTGCGGGGTCACCGGCCGACGGGCCTCCGGGACCGTCGGGTCCGCGGTGGGCGCGGGGGCGGTCATGACCGTTCCCGGCTCGAGGTCCCGCGATGCGGGCTGCGGCGGAACCGTCGGATTGTCGAAGGACGCCGCCACCAAATCGGCGGCCACGTCCAGAGGAGTGCGTTCCGTCTGGCTTGGAAGGGCCGCCGAAGGGGCGTCCGACGTCTCCGGAACCGGTTCCGCAGACCGTCCGAACACCTTGCGCAACAAGCTCCGAATA
The DNA here is from genome assembly GCF_042887545.1 of Streptomyces sp. NPDC057939. Classification (NCBI taxonomy): domain Bacteria; kingdom Bacillati; phylum Actinomycetota; class Actinomycetes; order Kitasatosporales; family Streptomycetaceae; genus Streptomyces; species Streptomyces sp. NPDC057939. The sequence continues at coordinate 196,048 of NZ_JBHVPG010000001.1, read as the reverse complement.
CCCATGGGCCAGGCCTTTCGCATGAGTGCGTGCGTCATTTGTCCGTGCTGCGCGGATGATCCCTGCCCAGAGTGGACACGTAAGGTTATCGGCCGCCCGGCTGGATCTTCGGCAGGGTCGCCTTTCGTGGCGCCCGGCTGTCCAGGCAAACGTGCGTCCGGCCGAACTGCCCCTCCGCCGTGCCGGGTTCATCCAGCGTTCATCCCCGCGCCGCCGCATCGGCGCAACCCGCGCCTAGCGTCACGGCTGGATTCGTTCCGACACGTTGTCGGCACCGTGCACCTTCCGGAGGACACCTCGTGCGCAAGCTCCTGCCGCTCATCGGCAACCCGCATGGGAGCGGCCGTTCCGCTCTCACCTGCCGCTACCGCTGCGGCGACGCATGCTTCCACGAGGTGCCCAACACCAGTGACAACGAGTATGCGGGAGACGTCATAGCCCGCGCGTACTCCCGGCGCTCGATGCTGCGCTCCGCCGCCGTCGTCACGGTGGCGACGGCGGCCGGTACCGCCGTCACCCTCGGTGGCACCGGCGGTCAGACCGCCAACGCCACTCCCGTCGCCGACACCGGGCGCGGGGGCGAGGCCGCTCGCGGGCTGCGCTTCGCGTCGGTCGCGCCGAACACGGACGACAAGGTCACGGTCCCCGGCGGCTACGAGCAGAACGTCGTCATCCGCTGGGGCGAGCCGATCGTCAAGGGCGCTCCGGCCTTCAACGCCGACAAGCAGACCGCCGCCGCCCAGGCCGGGCAGTTCGGCTACAACAACGACTTCCTGAGCCTGCTCCCGCTCGGTGGTGACTACGAGCGACAGCAGCTCCTGGTGGCCAACCACGAGTACACCGACGAGATCCTGATGTTCAGGGGCTACGACCCGGCGAACCCGACGCGCGAGCAGGTCGAGATCGCCTGGGCCGCGCACGGCCTGTCCGTGGTCGTCGTCCAGGAGGACCACCGCAGCGGCAAGCTGACCGCGGTCGGCCGCCACCAGCTCAACCGGCGCCTGCACACCAGGAGCGAGTTCCGGATGACCGGCCCGGCCGCGGGCAGCGCGCTCCTGAAGACCTCCGTGGACCCGACCGGTACGAAGGTGCTCGGCACGCTCAACAACTGCGCCGGCGGCACCACTCCGTGGGGCACGACCCTCCACGGCGAGGAGAACTTCAACCAGTACTTCGCCAACGCCGGCCAGGTCACCGACCCCACCGCCGCCGCCCGCCTGAAGCGCTACGGAGTGACCTCGGGCGCCACCGAGCGCAAGTGGGAGCGGTTCGACAAGCGCTTCGACGTGGCGCAGGAGCCCAACGAGTCCCACCGCTTCGGCTGGGTCGTCGAGCTGGACCCGTACGACCCGAACTCCGTGCCGCGCAAGCGCACCGCGCTCGGCCGCTTCAAGCACGAGGCCGCCCAGCCGCGCCTGACCGAGGACGGTCGCCCGGTCGTCTACATGGGCGACGACGAGCGCTTCGACTACTTCTACAAGTTCGTCTCGTCGAAGCAGATGAAGAAGGGCAATTCGCGCGCGGCCAAGGAGCACAACCTGACGCTGCTCGACGAGGGCACCCTCTACGTCGCCAAGCTCACCGGCGACTCGCCGTCCGAGCAGTTCGACGGCTCGGGCAAGCTGCCCGCCGACGGCGAGTTCGACGGTTCCGGTGTCTGGATCAAGCTCGCCACCGGCAACGTCTCGCACGTCGAGGGCATGACGGCGGAAGAGGTCTACGTCTTCACCCGCCAGGCCGCCGACAAGGTCGGCGCGACCAAGATGGACCGTCCCGAGGACGTCGAGCCGTCCCCGCGCACGGGTCGCGTCTACGTCGCGCTCACCAACAACACGGACCGCGGCAAGCCGGGCAAGGAAGGCGCGACCGAGTCCAACCCGCGCAATCTGAACAAGCACGGACAGATCCTGGAGCTCGCCGAGAACTTCGACGACCCGGCCGGCGACGGATTCGCGTGGCGGTTGTTCCTGGTCGCGGGCGACCCGAACGACCCGTCCACCTACTTCGCCGGTTTCCCGAAGGACAAGGTCAGCCCGATCTCCTGCCCGGACAACGTGGCCTTCGACCCGCACGGCAACCTGTGGATCTCCACGGACGGCAACCAGCTCGGCTCCCACGACGGCCTGTTCGGCGTCGCGACCGCCGGTGACCGCCGCGGTGAGCTGAAGCAGTTCCTCACCGTTCCGCGCGGCGCGGAGACCTGCGGCCCGATCATCCAGGACAAGCGGGTCCTCGTCGCGGTCCAGCACCCGGGCGAGATCGACGGCGCGTCCGTCGAGAAGCCGCAGTCGGTGTGGCCCGACGGTCCGGGGAAGATCGTCCGTCCGTCGGTGGTCTCCGTGTGGCGCAAGGACGGCCGCAACATCGGCGTCTGACGACCCGAGTTGATCCGATGTCCGGGGCCCTGTTTCACGTGAAACAGGGCCCCGGTCCGTTCAACTGTCCTCCACCAGAAGCCCCACCGGGAGCCGGAGCGTGCTCACGGCGCCCCCGTCGGGGGCGTTGGAGAAGGTCAGCGACACGTCCAGGACCGCCGCCTGACCGGCGGCGATCGTCAATCCGAGTCCGTGGCCGCGCCCGCGCCCGGGGTCCCCGGTGCGGAAGCGCTGCGGGCCCTGCTCGATCAGCTCGGCCGGGTAGCCGGCCCCGTGGTCCCGGATCACCACGACGGGTCCCTCGACGGTGACCTCGATCGGTGGCTGCCCGTGCTTGTGGGCGTTGACCAGCAGATTGGTCACGATCCGGTCCAGCCGCCGCCGGTCGGTGAGCACCACCGTGTCCCGTACGACCTCGACCGAGGCGGCCAGCCGGGTCCCGGCCACGGCCCGCCGGACGGCCCGTCCGAGGTCGACCCGGGCCAGTTCCGCCCGCTCCACCCCGGAGTCGAGCCGGGAGATCTCCAACAGGTCCTCCGTGAGCAGGTGCAGGGCCTTGAGCCGGTCGTTGATCATCTCCTTGGGGCGTCCGTCGGGCAGCAGGGCGGCGGCCGCCAGCGAACCGGTCAGCGGGGTGCGCAGCTCGTGCGCCACGTCGGCCGTGAACCTCTTCTCGGCCTCCAGCCGTTCCTGGAGCGACGCCGCCATCAGGTCCAGGGCCTGTGCCACGTCGCGGACCTCGTCCCGGTCGCCCGCCCGGCGGGGGTCGTAGCCGCGCAGCGGGAACCCGACCCGGGCGTCCAGGTCCCCGCCGCTGATCCGGCGGGCGACGGCCGCCGTCCGCGCGAGCCGACGGCTGATCCGGTCGGCGAGGAACAGGCCGGCCAGCGCGACCACGCCGGCGGCGAGGGCCGACGAGGCGAGGATCGCGGCGTCGATGTCCCGGAGCCGGTCGCGCGTGCCCTCGAACGGGATCCAGACCGCGAGGGCCTTCCGGTCGGCGGGCCCGGCACCCCACATGACGGGCTCGCCCCGGTACTCGCCGACCATGCTGCCGGTCTGCCCGCGCGCGACCAGCCGGCGCAGTGGCACGGGCAGGGCGGGCGGGTCCAGGGCGACCGCGATGTCGCCGTGCGCGGTGCCGTACTCGTAGTGGCCGAGGGCGTGGTCGAGGTCCCGGTAGACGTCCTTGCGGACCTCCCCGGAGATCTGCTCGGCGACCACGTTGTGCACCAGCACGCCGAGCACGGCGGCGACCGCGCAGCACACCAGGGTGGTGGTCAGCGCGATCTTCCAGCGGAGGCTGCTCAGCGCGCGCATCGCGCCCCGTCCTCGGCCAGGGGGGCGTCCGCGAGTCCGGGGCACTCGTCGAGGGTGAGCTGCGACAGGTTCATGATCCCGGCGTCCGGATCCCACACGTAGTCGGAGACGGAGATGTAGGCCGGGTTCGAGGTCGGCTCGCGGACCGCCAGGTGCTCGGCGGCCACCTCCACGCCCTCCAGCACCGCACGGCGCGACAGGATCCGGGCGATGCCGCCGTCGTCCCGAACGGTGTAGACGCGCAGCTCGCTGAGCCGGCCGTCGATGTCGAGGGCGGTGATCAGCTCCTCCTTGCCGTTGCCCGTCACGTCGTGCAGGACGGGGGGCCGCACGGGGCAGTCCGGCCCGCCGTCCACAGCCTCTGTGCAGAGGGTCATCCGCTGCGCCGCCCGCGGGTCGACCAGCCGGCCCGTCCCGCCGTCCTGGGCGGTGGCGGCGGTGACGTCGGCCCGTACGACGTCCACCGCGTTCACGCCGCGCATGCTGCCGGTGGTCACCTTGGGCAGGCCCGGCACGATCGCGGCAGCGCCCGGTTCCTGCCCGGGGGCGGCGGGCTCGGGACGGATCTCCCGCCACAGGCTCTGCGGGGCGTGCACGGTGCCGAGGTCGCCGGCGCTCTGCAGCCCCTCCACGTCGGCGCACCCGACGGTCACCGTGAGCAGGGCGGCGACGGCCGCCACCCGGTGGCCGCGCCGCGAGGAGTACCTCATCCCCCGATGCTCCCCCGCCCCCGCCCACCGGGCCCGAGCATTGACCCATTGGAGCGACCCCCCGCCCCCGTGGCTCCGCCCCGAACCCCGCGCCTCAATCGCCGGCGAGGCTGGAGGGTGCGGCGGGGTCGGATTGTGGAGCGGGGCCACGGTGCAGGCTCCCGGGGCTCCGCCCCGAACCCCGCGCCTCAATCGCCGGCGGGGCTGGAGGGCGCGGCGGGGTCGGATTGTGGAGCGGGGCCACGGTGCAGGTTCCCGGGGCTCCGCCCCGGACCCCGCGCCTCAAACGCCGGCGAGGCTGGAGGGTGCGGCGAGGCTGGAGGGTACGGCGGGGCTGGAGGGTGCGGCGATGCCGGATCGGCTGGCGGGACTGGATCGGGTGGCAGGGCCGGATCGGGTGGGGCCGGATTGGTGGTGGGGCCGGACCGGGACGGTGATGCCGCGGGGCGGGGTCGGGGACGGGGTGGGGTGTCGGCCGGGACTAAAACGTGATTTG